>MGVF01000035.1 GCA_001800355.1 Elusimicrobia bacterium RIFOXYA2_FULL_50_26 | reverse complement strand
TGCCTGCTGATGCTTATAGCCCCAACTTTCGTACGCTACTGGCAGGGAACGTTTGAGTAATAACTTCTGATGTTACTCAAGCAGCAGATGAAACGTTACAACGTTTGACAGATTGTGTCTGAGGTCATTGCGAGCGAGAGCGAAGCAATCTCGACGTTGGCTCCTGACGAAAAGCGAGATTGCCGCGCCCTTTGGGCTCGCAATGACAATGACAACTTCGGAACGCTAAAGAGATATTACAGATTTTGCGTAAAAGAGGATACTATATGCTTCTGATATTTATGGAAGTTTTGTCTTATGTGCAGGCGCCGTTAACGGCGCTGTTGTTTTGGAAACTGCTGCGCCGCAATGTCGTCGGTGATCTTATCGCGGGCACTATCATCGGCATGTACATCGAGTTTGCCACCGAGCCGCTGTGGGATTACCATTTTGTCGTAACGGTTTATAAGGATATTCCGCCTGGAATCGTGCTGGGCTGGGGAGTGCTTTTCACGCTTGCGGTATTTGTATCCGAGAAATTATACACCTTGATATTTCGCCGCAATTCAATAATTGAATACGACAAGCGCATTTTCATAACAGATTTACTGGCCGCTCCGCTGGTGGGACTCCCGCTTGAAAAAACAGGAATGTTGGCCGGAGTATGGGACTATCATTACGAGTTGCTGAACTGGAGCGGGATAGTTGTTCCCGTGTTTGGTATGCCGCTTGAGGCGTTGATAGGCTATGGGCTTCTGATGCTGACCGGGCCAACGTTTGTGCGGTACTGGCAGCGCGGATTCGAGAGACGATAACGAATGCCTCATATATTCCGTAAATCGTTTTTTGAAAATATCGTATCGCGGCCTTTCATTGCCGCAAAGATCCGCCAGCAGCTGTTGCTTACCAGCATGGCCGCCCTGGCCGGCGCCGCGGTTTACAAGGTTTTTGACCTCCCCTTCGCGCCGCCGTTTTTTTCGGCGGTTATCGCGTCATTCCTTATACATCTGTTGTGTTTCCTTTTTTTCTCCAGGCTTCGCTTTTCCCATTTTTTTATTTTAACGGTTGCAAACATGATATTTGCCGGTATAATTATTCACGCAACCGGCGGTATACTTTCGCCGTACATAGTTGTGCTTGCCGCCATCCTTATATCCAATATTTCATTCGGGTTGGGCACAAGTTTAGACGTGCCGCTGGTAATAGTTGTATATTGCGCGGTTATTTTACTTGAATTTACAGGTGTTATAAACCAGCCGGTTCTCTCGGCGCAAGATATTTACAGCCACTGGGCGGGCATGGCCGCATTCCTGTTCGGCACTGTTATTTTTCTTATTATGACCGGCTACCTTGAGAAACTAATCATAGGAAATCTTGAAGAGCGCATAACGCTTGAAAGCGCCCAGAAGGACAAGCTGCGCGAGCAGGTCGTCGAGATGAATAACATTTATCACCTCGGGATAATGGTTTCGCAGGTGGTTCATGAGATATGCAATCCGCTTACCTGTATTTACGGTTTCATAAAGCTTGCCGCGCAGTCCAAAAACATAGATGACAATTTAAAAAACGACTTGTCTGACGCGCAAGCCGAGATAGAACGGCTCAATAACCTTATCTACCGGCTGCGGAATTTCATGAAACCCGGGACGGGCGAACACGCCGGTTTTTCGCTGGGCGAGGTAATAAATTCGGTTACAGGCATACTGGCCATGGATGCCGATTACCGGCTGGTGCGTTTTGAACGAAAGTATAACAGGGAAGTTTTTATGGTGAACGGTTCCAGGGAGGAAATACAACAGGTGTTTTTTAACCTGTTAAAAAATTCGCTTGAGGCAATCCTTGAAGTCAAAAAAATGCGCGATGACGGTTGTATCGAGATAGAATTGACGGAAATGGGGGGCGTGGTAAACGTGGTTATCAGGGACAACGGTGTCGGTATGCGCCCCAAGGAATTAAAAGAGGTCGCCACGAATTTCTTCACAACGAAGAAAAGCGGCCTGGGGCTCGGCATGGTTATAGTTAAAAGCATACTGGAAGCGCATAAAAGCGAGCTGCGCATTTCAAGCGAGTTCGGCACCGGCACCGAAATGAGCTTCACTCTCCCCGCCGCAAAACCCTTAAATTAATTACTGATGTTACGCAAGAAATACCAAAGTTGCTGTCATTGCGAGCGAAGCGAAGCAATCTTGCTGTTTCGTATCAAAACAACGAGATTGCTTCGTCGCGAAGGCTCCTCGCAATGACACTCTGCGTAACATCATGTACCCTACTGCTACCAGGTTGGGGATTTTTCCAGGATGTAGACGGTTACGCGGCGGTGCATCCATTCTTTTTCTTCATGGGCGTTGTTGACGCCAAGGTCAATTCGCATGTTTTTAATTGCGGAGCCCGTGTCGCCTGCAAATCCGTAGCCGTAGCCGGGTACGTACACGCGTGTTCGCAACGGGATTATTCGGGGGTCAACGGCAACTATGCCGCGTTGCATTTTCTGTCCCAGGAAAGTTACAGTTCCGTCGCGCCATGCAAGCGGGTCGCCGGGGTAGTAGGCCGTCGCTATCATTTTCAGCTTTTTGCACCGGTAAAGGTCGTAAGTCTTTTCCTCGCGGCCTTCACTGTCAAGCAGGGCGAGGCGATAAATGGTTTTAGTTATTTTGCGCTGGTTAAGCGGTTGTTTCTCGTACTCAATCCCGTCGCGATAAACCTGTTTTACTTTCTTTATAGTGCGCCTCAGTATGCCTTTCTGGAGTTCCACTGGCCGCAGGTTGCGCAAGTTTTTCTTCTTCCACAAAACTTTAAATTCAGGCGTGTCCTCCTCGGTCGAAATTTTTTCCTCTACGCGGATTACCCGCACGATATTTTTTTTCCAGAAGCCGCGCGTTGCCGGCGGTATTATCAGGTCCTTACCGCCGAGTGTTATTCCTTTTTCTAAAAGCGCGGACGTTATGCTTTCGGCAGTGGCAAGCCGCCGGTGCAAAAGTATTTCTTTGCCGTCTATGATTATGAAGGTGCGAGACCATAGGTAACGGTATGATTCAAAAGCGGAGAAAAGTATTACCACCGCGCCGGCTATGAAAACGAAGTGTCGCACCCATTTATGAGTTTTCGTATTCATCAAGGTAAGGACGCACCCTGAAGGCTACGCCGATGCGCCGCGCAATCCGGCGGCAGCCGGCGGGGTCTTTTTCGTTGAAAGAGATACAGGTAAGCGTAACTTCCGGCACGTGTTTTTTGCAGCGCCGGGCAAAATCAATGACGGCATTGAATGATTTTGGCCCGAACACGGGGCGGTGCAGCAGTGTGTAGCGGCGCGCAGAGGTGGCGTTTAAGCTTATCGAGATAGCATCCACCAGCCCGGCCAGCTCCGGCGTAATATCGCGCTTGTATACAAGGTTGGCATGGCCGGAAGTATTGACGCGCACTTTTCCACCATGCTCATGCACCCAGGCCGCGATTTGTTTTAAGGCATCGAGCCTCAGCAGCGGTTCGCCGTAGCCGCAGAAAACTATCGCGTCGTATTTTGACGGTTTTTTGATCGCGGCGATTACCTCTTCCGGAGATGGTTCTTTTTTCAGGCGGAGGTTATGCCCGCGGAAGTGCCCGTGCCATTTATTCTTGATGCAAAACGTGCAGGCCGCCGTGCAGCGGTTAGTGAGGTTAACATAGAGGCTGTTATCGTATTTGTAAACTATTGCCATTTATAAACCAAAAAGTTTTCTGGCGTTTGTTGTGGTTGCCAGCGCGACTGCTTCGGGTGTGGCATCCTTTGCCAGGGCGATGCCGTGCGCGATGTGTTCGAGGTAAGCCGGCTCGTTTCGTTTGCCGCGGTATTGTTGCGGCGGCAGGTAGGGGGCGTCAGTTTCAATCAGGAGCCTTGTTAAGGGAGTCATTTTTACGGTTTCACGGAGCGAAGAGCCGCCGGGGTAGGTTACGGGGCCGTCAATGCCGATGTAAAGCCCGAGCGACAGTATGCGTTCGGCGTCCGCGGGCGTTCCTGAAAAACAATGGACGACGCCGGAAATTACGCCGTGTTTTGCAAACTCTTCGTCCAGAACAGGGAAAAGGTCGGCGTAAGCGTTGCGGCAATGGATTACCAGCGGCTTGCCGAGGCGGCGTGCAAGGCCGATATGAGCGGCGAACGATTCTTTTTGAACGTTGCGGGGGGAATTCTCGTGATAGTAATCAAGTCCCGTTTCGCCTATGGCGACGACTTCGGGCGCGCCACACAACTGTGCGAGCCGGCTGAAGGTTTCAGGCGACATCAGGCTTGAATCCTGCGGGTGAATCCCCATAACGCAGGATATGGCTGGCGTGCTTTTAGCAAGCTCAAGCGCCGTTTGCCATTTGCCGGGTTCGCAGGCTATCTCGATAATATGCTCCACCCCTGCCGCCGAGGCGCGGCTTATCGTTTCGGCGCGGTCGGCATCGAAGCGCGCGTCGGTAAGATGGCAATGCGTATCTACGTACATTATTTTATTCGCGGGAACATTATCCCGCCTTTCGAAGTGGCTGTTCCGGCAGCCGGCAATACAAGGCTGTCTTTTTCGGTTCCGGCGCAGAAAAAGCCGGTCGCGGCCGTTTCCAGCGGTTCCGGCGCACCGAGCTGTTGCCAGATACCCGCGGCCGTTTTCGGCATGAAGGGGTAAAGGTAAAGCGCGATAATCCGCAGGTGTGCGGCAAGATTAAACAATACCGTCGGCAATGCCGGATTGTTTTCCTTTGCCATTTTCCAGGGGGCGGTATTTTGAATATGGCGGTTTGCAAGATCTATTGCGCTTTGCAAAAGCTGGATGTAGCGGTGAAATTCAAATTGTTCAAGAGCATCTTCGGCGCCGGCAAGTTGCGAAAGCATAAGGCCGGAAGTTTCGGAAGGATAAGTTGCATGGTCCGGCGCAGGGATAGTTTTAGCCGAGAATTTTTCCAGCATGTCAAGCGTACGGTTTACAAGGTTGCCGAGATTGTTGGCGAGGTCTGAGTTATACCTGCCGGTCAGATTTTCCCAGGAAATGTCGCCATCCGCGCCGAAGGGGAAAAGCGAGAGGATGAGGTAGCGCGTCGCATCAACTCCAAACCTGGTTGTCAGGTCCGCGGGCCGTATGACGTTACCGATGGACTTGGACATTTTTTGCCCGTTTATGGTAAAAAAACCGTGCGCAAAAATTCGCACGGGGAGCGGTATGCCGCCGGCGAGAAGCATCGCCGGCCATATAACGCAATGGAACCAGAGTATGTCCTTGGCCATCAAATGTGTGTCCGCAGGCCAGAATTTCCTGTAATCTTCAGAATCTGTTTCGAAGCCGAGGGCTGTTATGTAATTTAGCAGCGCATCCACCCATACGTATGCCGTCTGCGACGAATCAAACGGCAGCGGTATGCCCCATTCGAGAGTCGCCCGCGAAATGCTTATATCTTCAAGCGGTTGCGCATCCAGTTTGCCGATTATCTCGTTGCGACGTTCTGCGGGAAGTATTTCAATATGCCCGTTTTTTATGGACTCAAGCAGCCGTTCGCGGTAGGCGGAAAGCCTGAAAAAATAATTTTCTTCCGATTGCGTTACCGGTTTCTGGCGATGATCCGGGCAGCAGAGGTCCTCGTTTAGATCCTGCGGCGCAATAAATTTTTCGCAGGCCACGCAATAGAGTCCCTCGTATTTTTTTTTGTATATCGCGCCGGAATCGTGCAATTTTTGCAGGAACAGGCGCACGGCGCTTTCGTGGCGCGGATCGGTCGTGCGTATAAACGAGGTGTTCGTTATGTCAAGCGCCTTCCACGCGGCCATAAATTCGCCGGATATGGCGTTGCAGAATTCGAGAGGGGTTTTCCCTGCTTTGGCGGCCGCCTGGGCAATTTTGGCTCCGTGTTCGTCGGTACCTGTAAGGAAATAGACATCGCGCCCGTGTATCCGCTGCCAGCGCGCCATAACATCCGCTGCCACGGTGGTATAGGCGTGTCCGATATGCGGCGTGTCGTTAACGTAATAGATAGGGGTCGTTATGTAATATTTCATAATCCTATTTTATCGAGCAGCGTATGGGAGACCTGCTCCGCCGGGAAAACTTTGACGTGCTTGTCAGCCATCTCTACAGATACGGTTTCCTTTACGCAATTATGAGCAACCACTGTCCCATGCCCAAGCGGCGTGTGAACTTTGCTTCCTATCTTGGGCAGTTTCTTTTTTGCCTGCCTGTAACAATCATTTTCGAAGGCGATGCAGCACATCAGCCGCCCGCACAGCCCGGAGAGTTTGGCCGTGTTCAGGGATAAATCCTGCTCCTTGGCCATATCTATGGTAACTGACGAGAACTCTTTTAAGAAATCCTTGCAGCAGAGTTTGCGGCCGCACGTGCCTATGCCGCCTATCATCTTTGCCTCGTCGCGCACGCCTATCTGCACCATCTGTATCCGTGTTTTGAGTATATGCCCCAGGTCCTTTATCAGCTCGCGGAAATCCACGCGCGTTTCCGCCGTATAATATACGAACAGTTTCGAGCGGTCGAACGTGTATTGAACGCACGTCAGCTTCATTGCAAGCTCATGATCCTCTATTTTCTGTTGCACTATCTTGAATGCCTGGCAGTTTTTCTTCTCATTTTCCGCCTCACGCAGTTCGTCTTCACGCGTCATCTTGCGCAGAACTTTGCCCACGCTTTCCTTTGTTTTCTCTATCATCTTCTCGCGTTCCGTAACCAGCCCGATTTCCTGGCCATGGTCTGATTCCACTACTACAGTTTCGCCCACTACCAGGTCCAGGTGGCCGGAGTCGCCCCATATCTTTTCCTTCATTCGTCGCACAATTATACCTACTACGATCGGCATGTATGTTCTCCTGTTAAACCCGGATTTTGCAATAGGACGCGGAATTCGTCGAACAATGCGGGGCTTTTTCTTCCGAAAAAAGCTGAAGCCGTAGTCAACGCTACGCTTTCGCTTTTTTCGTCGAAAAAGCCTCCGCCTTGTTCGCCTCGGTTCTCGCGCCTATTGCAAATTCCGGGTTAATAAATGGCGTTGAAGTTTGATCATCAGCGCGTCTAAAAGTATTTGAGGGTTTGCATTGCGTTCAAGCATTTTGCGTGCGGACAACAGCTCTTCAAGCACGGGCGCCATGTTAAGCCGCCCGGCGCGCATGCAGTTGCTTGATTGAAGCATCAGCCCGTCAAGAAAATCAGGCGCATTTTTTGCCTGAGCCTGGCTGATGGAAAGAAGTTTCCTCAACGAGGCCGCAGCTGCGATAAGCTCTTTCCATAATTCTTCGCTGTCGGCGTCCCTGCCTGCCGCCAGCGCCAACGCCTGTGAAAGCGATCCCTCTGCAATGGCTGCGATACCATGCGCCCGCGCGCTGTCAACTGCGGCGTTTGCAACCAGGTAACGTTCTATAATTCCGCTATCGAGCGGGCAAAACACTATGGTTTGCGTCCGAGATACTATTGTAGAGGGAAGGTTTTCCTTGTGTTTGGCGAGAAGGATGATTATGGTCCAGCGCGGCGGTTCCTCGAGTGTTTTAAGAAGACAATTTGCCGCTTCAGTGGTAATCTTTTCAGCGGGATCAATAATAAAAATTTTCCAGGCGCCCTCGGAAGGTTTTAGCGAGATCTCGTGCTGGAGCGCGCGTATAGTGTCTATTTTTATGGTTTTCTGTTTTTCAATATCCTTGTTTTCCAGTCGCGCCTGCCACTGAAAATCTATTAACTGCACGTCGGGGTGCAGCGATCGGTTTATCTTGTTGCAGGAAATGCAGTGATCGCATCCCCCGGCTGCGCCTGCCGGTTTGCCGTCGTTTGCGCGGCAGTTAAGCGATTTGGCAAGTTCCAATGCCATCTTTTTCCTGCCTACACCGTCGGGACCCAGGAAAAGATACGCATGGGGAACATGGCCGGATATTAACTGTCCGGTTATTATGTCCACGGCCTTTTGTTGATGAAGTATGTCTTTAAATGACATTTAAATTTAAAACTGTTCCGATTATTTTAACTATGGCCGCATGTGTTTTTTCAATAGTATCGCGGGCGCGCACAACTTTTACGCGTTCGGGTTCGCCGCGGGCGATTTCAACATAGCCGCGCCTCACCCGGCGGTGGAAGGCCGCGCTTTCCCGCTCGATGCGGTCGCCGCCGGCCGCGGAATCCTTTGCCAGCCGGCGCGCGCGGCGCAGGCCGGTTTCGACGGGGACATCCAGTATGATGGTAAGGTTTGGAATGCGTTGCTGTGTGGCAATGTTGTTTAGCTGGCGGATAACGTTCTTGTCGAGTTTCCTGCCGTAGCCCTGGTAAGCAATGGTGGCATCGGTGAAACGATCGCAGATAACGATCTTGCCGTTCCGTAATGCAGGCAGTATAATCTCTGCCATATGTTGCGCGCGGCTTGCCTCGTAAAGAAACAATTCCGTCAGCGGCGCTATGTCGCGGCCCGGCGCAAGCAGTATGCGGCGAAGCGCCTCCGCCACGGCAGTGCCGCCCGGTTCCCTGGTGGCTACTACACCATATCCATTGTCCGTAAGTAGCCGGGTAAGCAGGGCGCACTGGGTGCTTTTGCCGCTTCCCTCAGGCCCTTCAAGCGAAATAAAAAAACTTTTTCTCATAAAATGTAAAGTTTAACGTCGGAATAAATTGTAACAAATAAACGGTATGCTGTCAAAAGGGCGGTATGTCGGAAATCAATCCCAGCTGGCTGAGACTTCTTTCCAGGAAACCTGGCGGGAGGTGGCGTTGGATAACCTTAACGAGGTGGAAATCGCTACGTCATAATATATGGTAAATACATTAATGTTGACATCTCCCATTACGTCCGCAACCCCCACCATTGCCGCGTTGCCGCCGGCATTGTTCATGTCGCCGCCGCAATAGAGGAAGCCATGCATTCCGCAATCGGGTACGGTATAGGTTGTGAGCCCTTCGCCCGGGTAGGTATAAGCGGGGTTGACCTCTTTTGCCTTAACGTATTCATCGCCGGCATTGGTCGGGACGTTAGCCGGGTAAAGTGTATTTTTTGCGTTAAAATCAACGTTTCCTTCGCCTATCACCGCCTGCGCGCGTATAAAACATGTGTTTGTAAGATCAACCGTTCCGTCGCAGTATATGACGGAAGTCGAATTGTTGAACGTATAGCTGCTGAAAAAACGGATTCCCCCGTTATTGTCTGCGGCGCGAAAGAAACCGCTGCCGGGCGGAGAGGCCACTGCCGCCGCACCTCCGGTTGCTTTTCTGATAACGCCTCCGCCGGCTGATGACGGAATTCTTGACGACAGGGCAAGGTTTTTATAATACGCAAGATCAACCTGCGGGGCCGTTCCAAGGTCTTCAAAAGCCCAGTATTCCTTACCGTCGGAATTAGGCGCCGTCGGCGAGGTGTCGCGGCCGGTAATCGCTCCCTTGGAATATTTGCGCGGGTAAAACTGGTTTGGCGACATGGTTATTGAAGTATATGTTACGACCGGTCCCCAGTGGATTACCAGGTTGGGTTTCCATTTTATGCCGCCGTTAACCGTTAATGAGGCATTCAGTGATGTCCGGCTGTAGATGGCTTCTATGCCCCTGACTTCGCTATTGGAAGCGTCCCGCCCGACGGAACTGATCGTTATCGCATCGGGTGTGGGGCCTGCGGTAATATTTACCTTGTATTGTCCTCCGATAACAGTGTTTAGCGAATCCAGGTAGATATTATAAACCGTTGTTCCGGTGTACCCGGATATGGAGCCGCCGCCGATTATAGTATCCCAATTGGATCCGCTTTCGCTGAGTTTCCATATGCCGCGGTCCAGGCCGGCTTCCGCAGCATGGAAGGCCGAAGTCGTTTTCTTTGATTTAACCGTCCACTTCGATTCATTTTGCACCATGAATACCAGGGAAGGGATAAAAACCAGGAATATTACAAGTATGCCAAGTATGACTATCAGCGCCTGGCCTTTACCGCGTTTATTATACATATATCAACGTTCCTTTCATGGATTCATTATGCGTATTTTTTCAACTGAAAGCTGCAATGTTTTCGAAGAACCCTCATACGTGGCTTTTTCAAAACATACCGACACGGATACAATGGTATCGTCGTCCATTCGGGGATAGGTAAAGAACAGGTTGCGCATGCTCTCGGCCATTCTTGAATCGCGCCAATCGGGTTCGCCCGCATTTCTAAATCCCGCGTAAAATGACTTGCTATTCTGGTAGAAACGGTGTTCCTTGTTGTCTATGTCGGTGAACTCTATCATCGAACATACCGGTTGGGAGCCGTTAAACCGCGAGATGGTTACCGTGCCTGCCTGGCCCTGGCGCAGGCTGCGGTTAATCAGGTCAATGCATGAACGGGCGTCACGCTGTATTTCACCGCGGGATGTCGAGAGGCGGGAAAACTTTATGCCGTTTATCAAAAAGACGCCCACGACTGAAACCAGCAGTCCCAGTATGCCGACTGACACTAATAGTTCAGTTAACGTAATACCCCGCGAAAAACGATGAAGTCGTATCATTAATTATATTACCCGGTGAAACTCATGGAAACGTAAAACTGACAACCGAGGAAGCTCCCGCGTTTATCAGGCGGTTCAGCTCGGATTTCCTGTGTGTTGTTACAATTCCGGCGCTATCCATTGCTGAATACCAGGCATAGATGTTATAAGAAAGCCCGCCCCTGACTTCCAACTCGTAGGAGCCATCCGACTGGCTTACTGTGCCATAGTAGAGCAATTCGCCGTTGCGCAGAGCATCATTTATCACCGGTGGATCAGCGGCTATTGTGGACGTGCACGCCATTATGAGAACGCCGGTGTTGATAGGCGTGGCGCCAAGGCTAACCGTCCCTATACACTTGCCCATGGCAGAGGTTACCGTAAACGTGCTGAAAACTCCCGCAGTGTCGGTCCATTTTTCCTGTCCTGCGATTACTGTGAAGGTACGCTGGGTGGGTGCCGCTGTTTCCGAGGCATCCAGCGCGGGCCGTACAATGTAGTTATTGCCGCCGGTGGAAAGATTATCTATGTTGTAAGATCCATCCGTGCCCGTAAGCGCGGATGATACCTCGTTACCGCCGGAATCGTAGGCTACAACAAGAATGTCCGGTAGAATGTCTCCAGAATTCGAAATAACGCGCCCCGCAAGCGATCCCCCGGGGGAAATATCGAAATTTATTCCGCTTAATATCTGGCCTGCGTTAAGCGGGCCTGCGCTTTGAACCTGTTCGGTATAATTGGGGTTTAAATTTCCCGGGTTCGCAGTTATATTGTATAGCAGGTTAGGGTCAAGCTGCAAAAAGTAATGGCCCGAGGCATTTGTATAAGTATTACTGATACCCGCTTCCACTTTGATATTGGAAATTCCGGTAGCGCCGTTTCTCACGGAGCCGGCTATGTATCCGAACGTGGCCTGTGAGCTTAGCAGAATGTTATGCACGTTGGTTACCTGCCAGGCGGGGTTTGTGGTTGCGTTTGGAATGGCGACTATTTCATTATCGTTGATGATGGTTACGTTCCCAATCTCGCAGTAGGCGGCGCCGGCCTGGTAAAAGGACGATATTGTCCACGTTCCGGTAGCTATGGAAGTAAGCTGGAAATATGCTACGGAATGGCCATGCGGGTTTACCGTCAGGTATGAATTCGTGAAATTGGAAAGTCCGTCATCACATGTAATCGTGGCGCCATAGGCAGGCGTTCCGGAAACCGGCGCCGCCGCTGCGGATAAACTATTTTTAGGATAATAATCGCTGCTTGTATTAAGCAAAAGGTTTGACACAAAATCGTGATTGTTGCTGCCGGAATCGTAGGCATTGCCCTGCCCGGATGAGAAATAACTGTCCGCGCGCGAGTAACGAATATGTGTTTTACCTTTATCAAGGCCGTTGCTGTCTTTTAGCGCCTGGCCCTCACAAATCGGCGCAGTTGTGGTTGATGGCGCCCAGCCCAGTATGTCATATTTTCTCCACACCCAGCTGAGAGGATCAATTATTCCTGCAAAGATCGAGCCGCGCTTGTCTACTTCTATGTGGCCAAGAGGATCCGCGCACGTATAGTAGGCGTCGGCTGGTATTGTGTACCCGCCCAGGGTTATACTGGTTGTATTAGCTATGAGGTAATAGTGATACGGTTCTATCGTAGTGGTAATAATGTTTAACTTATGCGTCCATGAGTGAGCGTCGCCGTAATTTGAGTTAAACCAGCATGACGCGCCGCCATCGTTGTATTCTGCCATGTAAAAGGTGTTGTCTATAACCCATGTCGATGTTGTCGGGTTGTATAACTCTACCCATTCGCAATCCACGCCGGAGACTGTTTCGCTGCTTGCACAGACTTTTGATATTAAAAGATGATCATTGAAATAAACGTATCCCGTGGCCGTGCCGGTTGCCATCTCTCTCAATACGGGATTCCAGGAAGCGCTGGGCGCTACGTTCAGTGAGCCGGATTCCCGCGGCCAATAACCGTCTTTTGAAGCCGTAACCTCATAAGTGCCGGTAGGCAACTTAATAGAGTAACTGCCTGTCGCATCTGTCATTGCGTTCCAATTTATATTGTCAACTACGGCTATACGCACGCCTGCCAGCAGCGCGCCGATATCATCGCGCACTATGCCGGAAATCGTGCCGTCGAGCGGTTTGCGGTTTGGGTCGTTAAAAAGGTTGGAAAGAGAGAAGCTTTTGGGAGCGCCTTCTTCGCTCCATCGAACGGTCGCGGTAATTTTTTTTATGCCGGTGTCGCCGGCATCGGGAAGCACTTCAATAAGGGTGCCGCTGGCATTTTCTTCTACGCGCTGAATAAGGACTTCGCGCCTGTAAGATATGTCGCCTACCAGTATGCCGGCTTCAGGGGCATAAAAGGTATTATCGTAACTATAGATTAATAAATCGTTTAAACTCGTCGCCCTCAGGCGGGTATAGGAGAGATTCTTCAGCGCTTCGATTTTTTCCTGCGCGAGGTTGGTTGCCACGGTGCGGGTGCGGTTTATAAGGATTGACTTTCCCAGCTTATAAAAAACAAGCGTTACGGAAGTAAAAAATATTCCGATAATGGCCATGGCGATAACCAGTTCCATCATGCTGAAGCCGGGGGTATTTTTTCTCATGTGTTTCCGCTAAGCCATATGCAATAGAATTCCATATAACTATAACAGGAACGATAATGCTTGTCAATATAAAAGTGTCTCTTCAGCAGTTTGAGGTCATTGCGAGCGAGCGAAGCAATCTCGACGTTGCTTCCGATGAAAAGCGAGATTGCCGCGCCCTTTGGGCTCGCAACGACAACTTAACAACGCTAAAGAGGCACACATAAAAGTTAGTTGACATAAGGATTGGAATTGATTTGTAGCTATTCTCATATTTTTGTATAATTAAAATATTATGAAAAACGTTTGTTTGTCAGCCATTTTTATGTTTTTTGTTTTAGGGGTTGCGCCTGTTTGCGGGGCTGCTGAGAAAAAGTACCTGGTTATGGTTGTTGACGCGCAAAACGCTAATCCCAGCCAGGAAACGATGGACCTGTTAAAGAAATACCCAGGCATAAAGTTTGCCATGGGCTGGCCCGCCTCGATCGTGCCAGGTAAGGAAATAACGGGTCTTGTGCGCGATAAACGCATTGAAATTGCGCTCCGTCTTGATAATGAGCCGGTTCTTCCATTGTTATTTGAAACAAGGCTTTCATCCCCTGTGCCTGTTGATTTTTCCTGGCCTCAGGACATCAATGACATAATTTTTCGCAACCAGCATGAATTTCGCCGCGCATGGAACTTTTTCACTGACTCCGCATGGGATACGTTCCCGGCAGGGTTATTTTTGCGTTCGGGTGCTTTTTCTACCAAACTTGTGCCGGCGCTGGGGAAACTGGGGTTCCGGTGGGTTCTTGGCGGAAAGCTATCCAGCCTTGAGAATGGAGTTTACGTAAAGGATGGCTTATATATAATGGCAAACGATCAGGTGGACGGATTATCTCCCGCTGACTGTTGGAATCGTATAATAGCCTCGCCCGGCCGTGTTGTTGTGATAAGCGGCAGCGAACGCGTACTGCTTAATCCCGCCATGCTCGGTTTCCTGGGAGCGCGGCTAAAGGAAAACCCGGCCATAATCCCCGTTACACCGGCGCAACTAATAAAAAAACATCACGAGCTTGTGGTAAACCTTGGTGATTCGCATGCAGAATCAGACCTCGCGCCATGGATTAAGAGGCCTGAAATACTTGTCAAGCTGTCGCGGTTACGCCGCGATATAGAACAATACAAAAATTCCGGCCGCGCGCAATTAAAAACCCTGGATGCCTTGCGTGACAATATATATTCCCTTTACCGTTTTGATACGCTTGCGCGCGTTATGGATACAGGGCAGGGCGAGGATGAGCGGCGTTTCCAGACGGCTGTCCGTAATGCGTACCACCTGTTGCGGCTGCCTTTGCCTGCCGATGATGCGCCTGCCGATAGCGCGCCAAGCGATAATGATGGCACTGAATACACGCAGTTTATAGAGGTGGGGAATTCAGGGTTTGTAATTACAAATTCCAACGTTACCTCTTCAATGATGCCGTTGAAAAGTTTTGCCGTTACGGTCAGCACCGAGACCGTGTTATACAAGGTGGCGCTTTCAACCGGCGCGTCCAAAAATGATTTCGTGGTGGATATTTACATGGATCTTAATGGAAAACGCGGCGCCGGTTTTTCTTCTTTCCTTCCCGGGGTAGCGGCGTCGTTGCGGCCGGAGGATGCCTGGGAATTCGCTTTAAGGCTTCAAAAGAATGAGGCGATTCTTTACCGTTACGGGCGCGCCGGCCCGATACCGATACGCACGTTCAGAACTGTCGTTGCCGGGGAGATAAACCTGCCCCGCACGTTGCTCCGTGGCAATCCGATGTTGTGGGCGTACCAGGCGATAGTATTGAATTCGCCTTCCGGCGCAACGGATACATGGCTGGTGAAGGATTTTCTATCTGCCGACGTAGAATTGCGAAGCAATGCAGGGCGCACAACAAACATGAGATTGCCTTTTATCCGGCTTGAAGATAAATAAAACTAAAGCCAATGCCGTTTAGTTAAGGTTTTTATCTTCACCAAATCAGTTTCCGCTCCCCTCCGGGGAGCGGATTAAGGTGAGGGGGCAATATACCGACGACTTCCCCCTCATCCTGGCCTTCTCCCCGAAGGGGAGAAGGAACGCGAGCTAAAAAACAGGGCAAAAGCTTTAACTAAACGGCATTAAAACTAAAGCTGATTAGGAGGTTTTATGACTTGCAATAATGGTAAACATCCTGCTTCCGTATTGGCGGCAGGGCTGATATTGGCCGTTACATTTATTGTTTCTCCCGTCTTGCGGAGCGATGTCGCG
>MGVF01000034.1:2063-12095 GCA_001800355.1 Elusimicrobia bacterium RIFOXYA2_FULL_50_26 | reverse complement strand
CATCCACCATAAACCGTTCCATCGCATCAAACGCCACCCACACCACACGCTGTTCCATCTAATCTCCTTCCGTCGCACATTCTTGGGGACGTTGTTTCTCACTATGAGCGTTACCCGTAATTGACGCTAATGAACAATAAGATTGACGGGGGCGCGGGGTGTACCTGTATCGCCCTCAATTGGAGAGGGCTGGCCGCCGGCAACAATATAGTCTATGCGTTTAATAAGTTTAAGAACGGGTTGATCACCGGCATAATCGAAGGTGTCGGCGTAATTGGCATAATCGCGGCCGCCCGTGGCCCAGTGGCCTACACCGGTGTTGGTAACGGGGCTTGCACCGTCGCCGTCAACCTGCGAGATATCCTTTACGGCGAAATATATCCTGGCGCCCGGCGTAAGCTTTGCCCTGTCTTCATCCGAAGCAAATGTAAACGGCGCCCAGACAGCCTGGTAATAAGGCCACCATTTTGCAAATTTTCCGTCGGTGCGATCATCAATGTCAAACCGCGTGTCGGGCAGGACATGCGCGGGCAAGGCTTCGTTCCAGTTCGAATTTGTAATAGGCGAAAACGAGTAGCGAAGCTCGTACGTCGAGTAGCTGCGGGAATTGCCCTTATATTTGTCGTTGAAACCGATCTCGAAAATTTCCGAAGCAGGGACATACATGACAGTAGGCGATGCTATCGTCTCGTTATTCTGAGGTTCGGGGTCATTGTAGAATTCCATCTCGTCGTACATTACGGTATATGGCACGGTGTCTATGCCGCTGTATGGCATAAAAACCACGTATAATGCGCTCATCGTATTATAATAATCAACTCCCATATCTCTGATACTTGCGCTGGGATATGGATACAGGCTCGCATTATTGAATGCATTATTATGCTGGGGATGAGAATCAAGCAAAACGTGAATCCAGCCGCCCCCCCGTGAACAAATGTTATGATACCAGTGGCCGCCTATCCCGTTGAAAGGCCCGAAGTTCATCGTTGTCGTTACCGGGTTACCCCATCCCCCGACGCCGTTGTTTAAACCCGATGGCGCATAAATGTAGGTGCTTAACCGGTTTGCCTGGCTGGCCTCAGGAAACGGTATGCGTGAATATGACAAGCTGTTGTTGGTAAAATATACATACGGGCTGCCTACTATCGCCCCATCGGCGACCGGATCCTGCCCCAGCGCAAGATAATTCAGGTAATCCTGTTTTGTGGTGATCGTCGAACCGTAAACGCCGGTAGAATTTACGCCGCCTGTAACATCGTATCTTAAAGATTTTCCCACCACAGCATTATCTCCGTCAATGCTCATGTATCCGTATGTCGGCCACCCCATGTGATCGGACATATAAGTGTTAAAATAAATATAAAAAAAATTATGAATACCGGTATTGCCCGGGTAGCCAACCGTGCTTCTCCAGCCGTCGGCATCGTGAACGGTCATATAGTAATTATTGTCGGGATTTACATAGGCGGTGGTATAAAGCCATGTTGTGCTTGAACCGGGAAGTTCGTTTACAGTGGTGGCAGGCAGGTCGTCAAAATTGCAGAAAACGGCAGGCAGGCATACAGCCGGCATTGAAACAAGAACGGCCGGCAACAGCAGGATAACAAAAATCCCCCGTATACTGCTCCGCATCACAATCATTGTGCAAATTATACATTTTTACCATCAACATTTCAATTCCAGTGGACTGTTAAGTTATTTTCTTTTTAGTGAACGGGATAGTCTTTGACGCAGGCCGTATAAATGCCGTTTTTTGTAACACGTTAAATTGTTATCTTAGCTCCGTCCCCTTATTCTACTCTTAATCCAACGGGAACATCGGGCTTGTGGTGGTTTTCCTCTTTTATACCAATTGTTACCGGAAAACCATCACTGGTATACCCATTTTCATCTATTGAAAAAAGATATGCGGTATCGCCGTTACTAAATGAACCCTGATTAACTGTGAAAGTTATTGAATTGTCGGACCACGCGACGGGAATTTGAATTTCCCGGTGTGTGCAAGTTTCAAAATTCGGGCTATTACCCAGCTCAATCCTCGCCCTGGTATTATCCACGTATAATTCACCATACCATCTTTGCGCCATGGGGTCGGGATCATATGTATCATCTGTATAGTAATGGCCGAAATAAGCGTAACCGATATACGGATTAACACAATCTGTAAAAACCGATCTCGGCGGATCATGCGCCACTATTGAAATTACTTCATTATCAACATAATAATTTCTATATCCTGTATTTCCGTCGAACCAACTATCAACCCTGTGCCAATTGCCGTCATCACCCAAAACCTTCTGCCAGTCAACATAATCCACGACTTGAACGCTGCCGGGGCAGCCAGCCAAAATATTCATCAAACCATCACCGCTGGCAGGGTGAAGGTCCATCCTGCTATTCCAATCGCCGCTGCCTATGTCAACGCCGATATTAAGAATTTTGCAATTACGTGTGGCATGGTTCCATGTTTCTATGCGCCACCACGCGTGCATATAGAGTTTACCGGTCTCCTGCAACGCACCACCACTTGTTAAGCCTATGGTTTGATTGTATCCGCCGCCGTTGGTATTGAAATTTTGCTGCAAGCACATGTCGTTTTCGAATCTTTGATATGTGTCATCGTAGACAACCCCGGTTTCAGTATACCATCCCCCCAGCGCTTCGGACGGCGCGCGGTTGCCTTCGACGCCGTTTTGGAAATCGTCATACCGGAGCGGCGCAGCGGGTGATTTAACACCAAAACCTGAACCGGTTATTTCAACAACTTCTTTATGCGTTATTGGGTCCGGCGTACAAGATAATATGGAAGGCGAAGCTTGTATTTCCTGTACAACAAAAAAATAGAAGCTTAGCCCAAAGAATATTAAAATTGCTCCACTGAAATTATTTTTCTTTAACATAGACGAATCTCAGGCGCTCATATTTTTCTAATATTAAACGGCATACCTGGCTGTTGTTACACCGACAACGGCGCCAAGAATTAATATTTCATCTGGATTGATTTTAGTATTGAAAATTCCCTTTTTTGAGTCGCCCGGTAATCCTCTCATCAGCGCGGCATCAGCGCGAACACGCCCCAGCCCAGATATTCACGCGTGTAAGTAGCGTGGCGTTTGGGTTCCGATGTCAGTTGGGCTCGAACCTCTTTAGTTAACTCGTCGTTGGGATTAGCTTCAAGCCATCGGCGCATGGTAAGCCATTTGGCCGCCTCGTATCTGTCCAAACCGTCTTGGTCAGCCAGAACCATTTCAACGACGTCGTAGCCAATGTGGCCGAAAGACGCGAGAAGTTCTGGAAGCATGAGAAAGTCGGAGATTGAGTGGGCAAGACACCCTTTGGCAATATCTTCCGTCGGCGGTAACTGCCGCCAGTAAGGCTCGCCGATGAGGATGATCCCTCCCGAGCGGAGGCTCCGCGCCAGAAGCTCGATAGTGCCGGCGACTCCCCCGGCGATCCAAGTGGCGCCGACACAGGCTGCCACACCGGCCTTCTCGTCAGAGACGTAGCCGGCAGCATCGCCATGAATGAATTTGACCTGATGCGCGACGCCGAGTTCTTCGGCGCGGAGGTTCGCTTGCTCGGTGAACAGCTGGCTCATGTCGATGCCGGTACCGATGACTCCGTAATCGCGCGCCCAGGTGCACAGCATCTCGCCCGAACCGCTGCCGAGGTCGAGCACTCGGGCCCCCGTTTCCAGACGCAGCGCCGCGCCGAGAGTGGCAAGCTTTTCGGGAGTGAACGGGTTATGGATGCGGTGAGCACTCTCAGTGATGTTAAATATCCGTGGAATGTCCATTTCGGGAAATCTCCTTATTGGTGTAAATAGATTCGGTCACTGCCTAACATCCGAATTCAGCTGCCCGACCCGCAGGGGAGGGTCGGCTGGATTGATTTGTTATACTCTTATTTTTTGGTTTTATTAAAACCATCTATTTTGATTTGTTTTTCGGGTAGTATTGGGATATCGCGTGTTTTGTCGAAAAGTTTTTGTATTTGATAATCATGGTGGTCATATTTGCGCTCAAGTTGATTTATTTTTTGAGCCAATTCTTTATGGGTATATATAAATTCTCGTATTTTAACAAATACCCGCATTATTTGAATATTAACATCAACTGCTTTTTTACTCCTTATAACAGATGAAAGCATCGCTATTCCTTCTTGTGTAAATGCATATGGAAGATGACCGCCAAAATACTTTTTTGATGGTATCACATTTTGTGATACCATGGTTTCTACTTCCTTATTTGTCAATTGAAACATGAAGTCATCGGGGAATCTTTCCAAATTACGTTTTACCTGTTGTCTAAGCGCTATTGGTTTAACCTCATATAAACCTGCTAAGTCTTTGTCTAATAATATTTTTTTGTTTCGTAATATAAGTATTTTGCTTTCGATTGTTTCTGGAGTAGCAAGTTTTTGTAGTTTCATAGCATTCTCCTATAAGTTTAATATCTTTATTATATCTATTATATTTGTATAACGCCGGAGCTGAGTTCGCTGGAGCGATTTGTTGACAGTCTATATTATTGCCAGAAATAAAGCACATTAAGCCTTAAAAATGGATTCCTATCTGAAATAACGCTATAAAAGTTTGGCAAACCTGTTTCAATACCAAATGTAACTTTATGTGTTTCTATCATTTCAATACCAATTACATATTCCTGATATATGATTTTATCACTATTGTAGTAATAAAAATCTGTGTTTGGGCCTAAATAGAAATGAAAACGCTCTCCGCTTATGCTAAGTTTAATATTGCAAAATGCCTGAACCATTGTAAGTAACCGTAAAAAAGTAAATTTACTTTCAGCATTTATAAAGTAGTATGGTAGAGAAAGTAAGTGATTTGATGAAATTCTGTAATTATTCTCTTTATCTTTAACTATTGTTACGCTAGCTAAACTAAACTCAGCCAATAAATTTTTAGATAATTGAGAACATTTAATTCCATTAAGCATAATATTCCCTCTAACGAAATCATCTCCCTCTTTTGCATATTTATCTTTCGCAAATGTAGGTGAACAAGAAATTAATATGATTATTAATATTGTTATTATTTTCATTGTGTTAACGCCGGAGCTGAGTCCGATGGCCGGCTGACGGAGGCGCGCTTGCGTGCCGGAGACGGACGGGCATTGGACTCGAGCGACTTGTTAGACGGCAGAGTGCCAGGTGTGTAGAGAGTTGTCTGGGACTGGCGAACTTGCCGGTATTGGTGTATTTTGCGATGTAATATGCCGTCTGGCAAGTTGGTCGAGCTTGCTCAGCTGCGGGACACGTAGGGCCACGTCAGCTGTAGCGATTGGTTATAAGGCCACTATTTTTGCTGTTTATCCTTCATTTCCCACTTATGCATCTCTTCTGCAATGAAGAAATTAACCAATTCAGAATATATTTTGACTATTATTTCGGGCTTGAGTCCTTTTGCTGTTGCCCATTCAGCTCTCTTTTGTAGCATCGCCTTCACTCTGTCGTCGGCCTTCACTGCTTGCGGATCCTTTTTAAAACTGGCAGCAGCATCCACGTATAGAGCGCGATCAGCTATAAGAGAAATGATCGCCTGATCAATCTCATCTATTGCATTACGAATTTCTTCCATACTCTTGCATTCATTTGGTTTTTTCATATTTTCCCATTATATAACATCGGATCTCAGCTGTTCCGCTCTGCGGGATCAGCTGCAGCGAGTGGTTAGGTCAGCCACTATTGTATCGTGAATGCTTTTGCGTCAATATCTAATTATGAGTCTGTTGCCGAACTCAAAAAATATACAAAACCAACGGTTTTTCGTGAATACTTGGTAATGGATGATAAAGCATAACAGTTATTTTCATGTTTTTTGCACTCAAACGAGTTCGGCAACAGATTCTTATCTAACTCCGTCCCCCAAATTTCCCCATCTGTAATCGTTTCATTTTCTCCAATGACCCCGGTCTACTCGACCCCCATTTTCTTTAAAGAGATCGAATCTCCCCCATTTCATGGGGAAGAGTGATTTCAGAGAGGCGCTCAGGAAGCCAGAAGTCCCAACTACTATTTAAAATCAGCTTGCCTTTTAGTCGAGCAAAGACAACATCTTCGCCATTGAACAATAGAACTGCATCTGCGGCGCTGTTGTTCAATATTTTGATTGACGATCTGAGCGTTAGGAGCACACCGTGCTCAGTGTCCTCAAATTTGTCTAATCGGAAAAGTAAGAATGCAGTGGGCGTAAACTGGAAATTGTCCTCAATGACCGATCTGCCCAAAGGTTTTTCCGTAAATGCGGAGACAGACACTAACCCAGGCGCACTAAGTGATTCACCTTCTGGCAGCATGCCGGCCACTCCCGATATTAATTCAAGAAGTTGAACGGGCACCAAGTCCGTCCCAATTCTCAGCGTATATTCAAGTGCCATATTATACCCTCCGCAATACTCACGACTGCACTCGCTTGATTTGGTGAAAAAATTATACTCCTGATGCAGTCAATTCGTTTAGGGATAGAAATGAGAAACCTTGCCGTCCTTCACTATTATTATCTCTTTTAAGTTGCTCAGTTGAGGGTTTTCCGACGCGGCATCTGCCATGAGTTTCGCATTCAGATCATCTAAGGACACATTACTGTCGTTTAAATTAAGAACTATTCTATCTGCTTGTTCACTCTGTACCTTTGTTCAGAAGGGCTATCTGACGATCTGCAATTTTCCCCCTATGTCAGCAAGGAAAATTGGGTATCGAACAGTCGGTAACCCTTCTGCATCTGGGTTTGCTCGCAGTACAGGCATCCAGTCCCTCCCAATACACTCAATCATCCGTCCTCCAGCACACAACCGCAGATCCATCCCCGTTTGCGCCACCGGTAGAACACGCCAATCTTTTTCCCCCGCCATTTCCGCCAAATCATCTCGCCATTTTTCTTTTCGCTCTCCAACACCCAATCCATATGCCCGCCCATTCTCTTCAAACTTAACTCCTGCAAGACTTACAAACAAGGTTCCATCCCCGCGCTGCAAACTCTCCACCAATTGCTGTAACAACCGTTGAACTTCCGCCACCCGCGCCGTAGACAAGTCCAAGCGCGGTGCCGTCTGCCATTGCCACACCCCATACATCCGTCCCAAGTCCGCGATCTTACTCTGCCGTATCGGAACCGTCACAGTCTGGCCCGCATCAGCAGACCACTCAATCTTCAATAATTCCTGTCCGCTCGAACTTCCCGGAAATACACCCTCAGGATACTGTGTTAGCTGTATTTGTATAGAACCGGACTCCGCCAACTTCTCTTCTCGCCGCAGCGACTGCGACTGACTCGGCGTCGGTCCCGGTTCAATCACCACGGCAACTTCATTCTTGCCATCCACTAAATATTGGTTCACCGGCTGCGTCTCTGACGGCGACTTGACCGGGTCGTACAGGCCAAGCGGAATGTCATTCACATAGACTTCCGCTCGCACCCCTACAACAATCACTGACAACATGAGGTAATGCTTTTCCATACGCTTTCCATATTTTTGCATATTGGGTACGGAGTTGGGAAAGCCCATAACCTTAAGGAATGGAGGACGCGGTTGGTCCCATTTCGTGCCAAACCGCTGTACGCAAAACGCCTCGGCGCGTTCGTACCCGCTGTCGTCCTGGAGTTGCCTTTCATACAGGGCCTGCTGGTCCGGAAAGTTATAACAGAGGGCCGCCAGAACATCCAGCCGGACCGAACGGCGGGAAACATGTGGCATCTCGATCACCAGATCCGTTCGTAGCGCATCGGCAAGCGCCCTTAAAGCGGCGTCTGTTCCGACCCAGCCGAGAATTTTTGCGAGGCTGGCCTTGTCCTTGGGGTCCTTCGTTTCTTGGAAAGAGGCGATGAACTCCTTCTCGATTCCCTTGTCACCCAGCGCCGCCGCCGCCACCCTGGCCTTCAATTCTTTCTGCCAGCGCGGAGCAGCCATCAGTTTGCGAACCACTGGAACCGCCCCCGCAGGCTTGGCCTTGGCAATCAGGAGGAACGCAGTGGTGCTCGGCCGTTCCTTCAGGTCGTTGGTGAGGTCACTCTCGTACGGCTTGAGCGATTCGGCCGGGACATACTGCTGCAGGGTACTCAAGGCCGCCTCCCGTCCCAGGTCATCGTGGACGAGCCCATCTACCACCAACATTGCAATGATGCGCGGCTGCCGGATAATCTTCTCGCCAGCATGAAATAGAGGGCACGAACGTATTCCTGCGTCCTCCAAAAGGCGAATGATCTGTTCCCGCACCGGCCCGGACTCCTGTCGTAATGCCGGACCGAATAGCTCCAGTTCCTGCTCCAGTAGCTGGCCCTGCTGCAGGAACGCGGTCGGCGGAGGCTGGTACCGCACCCCATCCCGAAACTGTTCGACTGCCGCTTCTACCTGTGACATTTTCTTCTCCTCTCCCGTTTCTGCCGGTTGTGCTCCTAGGAGGAGCACTGATACTGCGGATGCCAGCACCAAAAGCCGTTTCAGACATTTACACATATTGGGGACGGAGTTAGGTGATGAGGTATTCATATTAAAACTTGATTTCCTTTAGTGAAGAGAACGAAAGCTGGAATATTTTTCCCACGCCTTCGGCGGCAGCCCAGATGTTCTGACCGTCCCAGGTTATGCCACAAAGCTTTAGCTTTTCTTTTTCAAAGAAATGTTTGATCGCAGCAATGTTACAATGTTAACTCCGTTGTATAATAAAAAGGTCTTTTTCAGGTAAAGGAAAAAATATCAAAAAAAGGAAATTCGCTGCTTAGATCGGCTCTATGCCAGGCAACGACCGTTGCAATTTCAAAAAATAAGGCCATCCGCAGGATATTCGAAGAAAAACTCAAAGAGCGAGGCAACTCAAAAGCGGCGAGGGCAAAACTTAAAATAAAGTTCGCCGAAAAGTTCGTGCGCGTTGCTTTCGCCATGCTCAAAAACAATCAGCCGTTTAACATAAACTTGTCCCCTATTTCTCCTTGCCATTTATTTGTTTCTATATATTAACGACGCAACTATTCCGCAAACTACGATTTCGAATGTTCCGTATACGAACCACTGCGCCGCAAGGCTAAACGGAATGGGATATACTACATATTGATTAAATATGCCTGCTATGTTCATTAGAAGCCCTATTAGTATCCCGTACCTGATTCCTTCTTTAATACCCTTGCCCTCATAACCCTTAATGAAAATATATACAAATAAAAAAGAGAAAATAAATGACGTTAAAAAAATGACCCATATCTTTTCCATCATATCAGGACGCCAGATAGTATTTAGTGCCTCATATGCCGAACTTAATAGAAAATTATGAATGATTCCGTCCAAAACCTGGAAAGACAGGAAAACTGAAATACTTGCGCTGACAAACCTTTTTATGTTCATATTATTGCTCCCCGGTAGTTTTCTACCAATTGCGTTTACCTCTAATAAATTCTTTTGGGCCGTTTCTTTTCAATATCCGCAAATTCTTTATATGGCCATCTACGTGGACAGGCTTTAAGAAATCAAGGTTCTTGCAGGTTTCAAATTCATCACACTCCCAGCATCCGTTTAATTTTTTCTTCTGGCAGCATTTACGCATTTTGCAAAATGGCGGGCCGCCGCCATCCTTGCATCCTTTTTTACAACGAAATCGCACCATTGCCCCCAACACTTTATAACATTTTTCATAATCTTTGTAGGCTGCGCCAAAGGTGTAGGTAGATAAGAAATTAGCGAATCGTTCGAATTTTGAATCGCGCAGCTCCTTGCGTAGATCCCGGGCCAGGTCGGCAACCCTGCCTTTGTAACCGAAACAATCTGCGCAACAAAGGCCGCAATAAGCAACTAATTTGCTATTGTCTTTCCTCTCAACCATTTTTTACCTCCTTATTTTTCATCAAACATCTTACGCCTTCATGCGATTTATTGCAGCACAGCACTTATACTATTGGCCTTTTCCACTTATGGGGACATTTTAGTGGAATCGGCAACAAGCTCTAACTTAACTCCCAAAGTTTATATTTTTAGAATTACAGACCTGCTTAATAGCAATCTTGGTTTGCCGACGGGC
>MGVF01000034.1:0-2038 GCA_001800355.1 Elusimicrobia bacterium RIFOXYA2_FULL_50_26 | reverse complement strand
TTTTTGCAAGTGCAAGCGCATCTTTTGCTTCTTCTATGGAAGGAATATAAAA
Organism: Elusimicrobia bacterium RIFOXYA2_FULL_50_26; assembly: GCA_001800355.1. GTDB lineage: Bacteria > Elusimicrobiota > Endomicrobiia > Endomicrobiales > XYA2-FULL-47-53 > XYB2-FULL-50-12. The sequence continues at coordinate 1,986 of MGVF01000034.1, read as the reverse complement.
GTCGTCAGGGTAACGCATTTCGACAGCATATTGGGTAAGCAGTGTTGCATCCTTCAATTCGACAAACTGTTTGTCGAATTGCGAACATGCCTCGATGAGCCTTTCGATCTTGTGTGTCTTCTCGGGAGCTATGTTCTTTCCCACCAGATATGCCTTCAAATACTTTTCAGCGACCTGCTGACAATGAAAGCATATGGTATCCGTTACAGGTTCTTGGGAAGAGAATTCGTTTTCTACACTCTTCAAATCATTCTCTGCTTTTACCATCCAGTTACGCAGAATTGTTTTTAAGTTTTCTTCCATAAATAGATGCCTTCGTTTAAAATGATTTTAGCCAGGGTAGGATGTGCGCTTTTATTTAAGAAATCCTGCTTGTCATTCAAGATAAAGTCTGTGTTATACCCTTTAGATGCCGCTTCCCACCGTAATTCGGTCAGTATTTTGAGTTTATCTTTTCGGGAAATTTCTTTACCGGTCAGGACCGCAACGTCAATATCGCTGTCTTCTTTTGCAGTTCCTTTTGCATAGCTGCCGAAAAGAATAATGCCGACGGTCGAAGGCACATCTTTCAAAACAATATCCTTTATCCGATTAAAGTCTTCTTTGGTATACATGAGCGGTACCTTTACTTTGCTTCCAGAAAGTTGTTTTATCAACGCAATTATAGCATTTTATTTTTCAAGTTTGCCGCCTTCGAACTACCAGTTATTCCAAAGTTAAATCCGGTTCCTCCTTGTGTGCAATATCGGTCAGGGCTAAATGCACAAAAATAATAGCAATTGCGCCAGGCTAAATTGTCATCTTAACTCCCTTATTTCCGCTGTCATGGAAGTGTTGAAAGCCAGCGGGGCGCGGTGATGCGGCCTATGAATATTATGCTGGATGTTGCGTTGTCGCGTATTAGGAACATGAAGGGGTGATCGGCTTTGAAAACAATACTGTCATGGCGTTCGGGCATGGACGTTAACGCCATAGCCACGGCGGTTGCGGCGGCGGCTTCGGTGCCTTCTTCGTTTACGTCAACGAATGCCTTGTGCAGGATGGCGGAGATGAACAACCCTTTCGTGCCGTCCATGCCGGAGAAATCTGCATGGCCGGGAACGAAGGCGGAGTTCATTCCCATCTCGCCAAGCATTTCCTCAAGCCGGTAGCTGGCCGTCATCTTAAATTTCGGAAGTGTAACTTCCACCTCCACGGGTGAAAGACGGCTGGTAAGTTCATTTATCATCTCCATGCCAAGCCTGGACTCAAAATCGTCAAGGCCGCGCCTCTGTTTCGGCAGAAATATTACCATCGAAAGCGTATCGCCTTTATAAGGCAGTTCCAGCGCCTGAAGTTCATTATTCTGAAAATGGCGGAAGCGGCTTTTTTGATGCATCATCTGCGCCTGTAGCTGTTTGCCGTCGAAAGTATAAAATGTTCCGGGACGCGTTCTTTCTTTCTGAAAACCGCTGCGCCATGCGCCCTTGAAATACACGGCGTTCGTCAGAACAAGCCGCGTTTGGGCTGTCAAAACGCCGGGCGGGATAAGATCCTTTATCCTGTTGCGCGTGATTTCTTCCACCCACTGGTTTATCGTCGTGCGCGCTTTCTCGGCGGCGAGCGCGAAATCCGCCTGCATAAGGCCGGAATGATACCACTGTTTCATAAGCCCGAGGTACTCATTTAAAAACACGTGTCCCCGCTGGCCCCAGAGCGCGTTGGCAACGACAAGTTCATACGGGCGCTTTTCACCGCTGCCGTTTAGCTTTGTCATTATAGCCGAAAGCGCGGGATGCAGCTCTTTCTGCTCCCCATGGAAATGCAGCGCCTGCTTCATCTCACGCTCCGTGCCGCCGCGCGCGCCGGCATACGTCATCGCCAGCGCAAACGATATGCTTACCGGCGACAAAAACTGGTTTCCGTCCTTGGCCGCCGCCCGCCGGTACATCGCCACCGCAAAACTGTTATTTCCCTCAACCGTTTTTTGTATTGCCGCATCATCAA
>MGVF01000033.1 GCA_001800355.1 Elusimicrobia bacterium RIFOXYA2_FULL_50_26 | reverse complement strand
CACTTTATCGAAAAACACGGACTGATGGGAAAGGGACTTGGACTGATAGATATGCACCTGTTATCCTCCGCCTTGATCGGCAACGCATTATTATGGACATTGGATAAAAAATTACATAATGAAGCAAAACGATTAACCTGCGATTTCACAATGAGCGCAATATAAGCCGGAAAGAAAAGGAAAATGACCATGAGACAGGCACTTATCAGCGTTTCGGACAAGACGGGCGTGGTTGAACTTGCAAAAGCGCTGCACGCAAAAGGCATACGGATAATTTCAAGCGGCGGCACCGCAAAAGAGCTTGCCGCAAACGGCATCCTCTGCACGGAAGTATCAGCCGTTACCGGATTTCCGGAAATTCTGGGCGGCCGCGTAAAAACGCTGCAACCCCAGATTCATGGCGGCATACTGGCGCGCAGGGACATGCCCGCGCACCTTGAGGAACTTAAAAAACACTCGATAGAACCCATAGATATAGTCGTCGTAAATCTTTACCCGTTCGAAGAAACCATCTCCGGCCATGACGATAAAATCATAACCGGAGACATAATAGAAAATATAGACATCGGAGGCGTAGCTCTCTTGCGCGCCTCGGCAAAAAATTTTACAGACGTGCTGGTAGTCTGTGATCCGGCTGATTATGCGCCGCTTGTCGAAAAACTGAACTCCGGCGCGCCGGACATCTCCTTCCGCCGGGAACTCGCGGCGAAGGCCTTCCGTCATACCGCCTACTACGACGCGCTTATCAGCAACTATTTTACCTTGCAGAAATTTCCCGAACAGCTTACATTGCCGCTTAAAAAACTATCCGGGCTTCGTTACGGCGAAAACCCGCACCAGGAAGCGGCGGCCTATATCAACAGCTCATCGCACCGGCGCGAAGGAGCGGCACGCGCCCGTCAATTGCAGGGAAAGGAACTTTCCTACAATAACTATCTCGATCTTGAATCCGCATGGCAGCTTGTGGGCGAATTTGAAAAACCCGCCTGCGGTATAATAAAACACAGCAATCCCTGCGGCTGCGCTGAAGGCGCATCCATACTCGAGGCCTACCGCAACGCGCTTGCCTGCGACAGGGCAAGCGCCTTCGGCGGCATAATAGCGTTTAACCGCGCGGTTGACGAAGAAACTGCCAAAGAAGTCGTGGGACTGTTTACCGAATGCATCATCGCGCCGGAATACAGCCCTGAAGCGTTAGCCGTGTTTGCTGCAAAGAAAAACCTGCGCATACTCTTGCAGCCCGAACTCCCCCGGAAAGCCGCGACGCCCGAAATTGACTATCGTTCCCTTACCGGAGCAATGCTTGTTCAGGACAGGGATGCCGCGCTGCTGACTGAAACCAAAACCGCAGGCAAACGCGCGCCCGACGCGGCAGAAGCAGCATCGCTCCTGTTCGCCTGGAAAGTATGCAAGCACGTGAAATCGAACGCCATAATACTCGTGCGCGGCACGCAAACCGTGGGCATAGGCGCAGGCCAGATGAGCAGGATAGACTCGGTAAAAATAGCTTCTGAAAAAATGAAAGAGGTGGCCATTGATCCGTCGGTGGCCGCCATGCCGCTTGTGCTGGCCTCGGACGCATTCTTCCCGTTCCCGGACGTAGTCAATGCCGCGGCGGCCATAGGCGTTAAAGCCATCATCCAGCCCGGCGGCTCGCTGAGAGACGCCGACTCCATAGCCGCGGCCGACTCCCATAACATCGCCATGCTCATGACAGCCATGCGCCATTTCAGGCATTGATGCCAAGTTTACTTGCGTAGGGTAATTTGCTATATTTTATTAGAGGTAACATGAATATAGATAATCTTACCAGAGACAGTATTAAACAGGAAATTGTCAAATGCCTTTCCGGTGAAGGAGAAATACGGAAAATAGTTATTTTCGGTTCATTTATAAAGTCATGCGATCCCCATGATATAGACATCGCGGTCTTTGAAGACAGCGCAGATTCGTATTTAACGCTCGCCTTGAAATATCGCCAAAAAATGCGGCTTTTGTCGCATCGGATACCGGTAGATGTTTTTCCGTTGCGGACAGGTGTGCATGAGGCGTCCTTCCTTGTAGAAGTTGAGAAGGGAGAAGTGATCTATGAAAAATGAAACGACGCAATGGCTGGCCCATGCAACCGAGAACCTCGCATCCGCCACCCTACTGCTAAAACACAAACTTTTTAACAGTTGCTTGCAAAATGTACAACAATGTATAGAGAAGTCACTTAAAGCCGCAATGATAGAGCATTCACTGAAACTATTGAAAACACACAGCATTGCAGAACTAAAACAATTGCTGGCCAATAAACAAATAGTTACCACTCTTTCAGATGATGAGTGCGATTTTATTGATTCTATTTACCTGCCGTCGAGATATCCTCTCGGCAATGTCCTGCCTCATTTTGTTCCCGATGAAGAAATATGCATAAACGCGCTGTCACTCGCCGAACGCACAATCAATGAAATAAAATCGCAACTATAACAAGGCCACATTTTCGCGTGGTTTTTTATTTATGAAAAACAAGGCAATTGCCGGTTTATTGTATGAGATAGCGGAACTGCTTACGTTAAATAATGAAAGCATCTTCCGTATACGGGCGTACGAGCGCGCGGCGCAAACGCTTGATACCATGGCGGAAAGCGTGGATGTCGTGGCGCGCGAGGGGCGGCTGCGCGATATCGCCGGTATCGGCGAAAGTATCGCCGAAAAAATCGAGGAGTACCTTGCCTCCGGGAAAATAGCTTACCACGAGGAGCTTGCCGCGCGTTTTCCTCAAGGGCTTCTTGAAATGATGGCCGTGCCGGGCGTTGGCCCAAAAAAGGCGCGGGCGCTTTTTGACCGGCTGCATATCTCATCCGTCCCTGAACTTGAAGCCGCGGCCGGCGCTGGAAAAATAAGAACGCTTGCCGGTTTCGGCAAAAAATCGGAAGACAACATACTCAAAAGCATTGCCACGCAAAAACAGTCGGCAGGCCGGATGCTGCTTTCCGAAGCGCTGGCGCTGTCAAAAGAAATCATGGCGCAATGCTCCGGCATAGCCGGAGTCAGCCGCATGGATGCGGCAGGCTCGCTGCGCCGTTACAGGGAAACCATCGGCGACGTTGACATACTGTGCGCCGCCACGGAAAGCGGGCGAAAAAAAGCCATCGAACGTTTCACCAGTCTTGCCGGCGTAGAGCGCGTGCTTGCCGCCGGACCCGAAAAGTCAAGCGTCGTATTCGAAGGCGGCGTACAGGCGGATATGCGCGTAATCGAGCCGGCAAGCTACGGCGCGGCATTACAGTATTTCACGGGATCGAAAGCGCATAACGTAACTTTAAGAACGCTGGCAAAACGCAAAGGATTTACCATAAACGAATACGGTATTTTCCGCATAGGGGAAAAAGCCCCGGTTGCGGCAAAAACCGAGGAAGAGGTTTACGCGGCGCTGGGGCTTGACTGGATAGCCCCGGAGCTGCGCGAGGACACCGGCGAGATAGAAGCGGCTGCAACAGGCGCCCTGCCGCGTCTTGTGGAACTTAAAGACATCAAGGGCGACGTACACGTTCACTCCACATATAGCGACGGCAAAAATTCCATCGAGGAAATGGCCGCGGAGGCGCAGCGCCGCGGCTACGAGTGGATAATAATAACCGACCACTCCCAAAGCCTCAAAATCGCCCGCGGGCTCAGCGTGGAGACGATGCGTAAAAAGTTGAAGGAAATAGAACGGCTCAATGCCCGTTACACAGATTTCAGAATCCTCTGCGGAACAGAGATAGACATTTTGTCGCACGGCAACCTTGATTACCCGCGCTCCGTGCTTGAGGAGCTTGATTTCGTGCTGGCTTCCATCCATACTGGTTTCAAGCAGGATGAGGAAACCATCACCGGCCGCGTGACAAAAGCGCTGGAAAACAAGTTCACGCACTGCCTTGGGCATCCCACCGGCCGGCTAATCGGCAAGCGGCCCGCCTACGCGTTAAACATGGAACGGGTGCTTGACACAGCGCGCCGCGCCGGCAAGATGATCGAAATCAACTCCTTCCCCGAACGCCTTGATCTTGCCGATGTTTACTGCCGCAAGGCGAAGGAACTGAGAGTAAAACTTGCCATAGGCACCGACGCCCATACCACGGGACACCTTGGCTTCATGGAACTTGGAATTTCGGTGGCGCGCCGCGGTTGGCTTGAAAAAAATGATATAATCAATACATTGTCTTACAAGGAATTAATGGAGTATTTAAAAAAGAGGAGGGAACATTTATGAAGAGACTTATGATGGTGTTGGCAGGCGGAATGTTGTTATTATCCCAGGCGGCAACGGCGGAAATGAAATGTAAAAACATGGAAGATTGCGATAAAATGCGCGGCGAGGGCATGTCAGGCATGTCAATGGAAATGCCGGATAAATGCGCCGCAATGAGCAAGGGAACGGGTAACATAGGCAAATACATGCGCATGAAGGACGAGCTTGGCCTGACGCCGGAGCAGGAAACGAAATTTGATCAGATAGTAAGCGAATTCCAGAAAAACGCCATAAAGCAAAAAGCTGATTTGAAAATTGCAAAGATAGAACTGCGCGATGCATTAAAAAAAGACGCCCCGGATTTCGCCGCCGCAAGGGAGAAAGTAAAGCAAATCACGGCCATAGAAGAGCAGATGGAGCTTTCGACCATTGAGATGCAGGAAAAAGGGTACGCAGTGCTAACCTCCGAGCAACAACAAAAACTGCAACAAATGAAGAAAACCCGCAAACCGGCGCAACCCAAAAAACAATAATGTCTCAACTGACAAAAAAACGCATAAATCTTGGTGAAGTTACCGGGCTGAAAAAGATTTTGCGCGGAGCCGGGCTTTCCACGGTCTGCGAAAATGCAAAATGCCCGAACATCGGCGAATGTTTCGGCAGGGGCGTGGCAACGTTTCTTATAGCAGGCAACGTCTGCACCCGCGGCTGCCGTTTCTGTGCCGTTGACAAGGGCAGGCCATTGCCTCCTGACCCTGGTGAGCCGGAGCGCGTGGCCGCAACGGTTCGCAAGCTGGGGCTGCGCGCCGTTGTAATAACATCCGTCACCCGCGACGACCTGCAAGACGGCGGAGCGCAACATTTCCATGACACGGTGAAACAATTGCGCAACGCGCTCCCGGGAATTTACGTGGAAGTGCTTGTGCCGGATTTCCTGGGAAACATGTCAGCCGTGGAGCTGGCGGCCTCGGCGCAACCGGACGTTTTCGCGCACAATCTTGAAACCGTGCCGAGGCTTTACGACGAGGTGCGCCGTGGAGCGGATTACAAGAGGTCTCTTTCCGTGCTTTCATACGCCAAAAAGGCGGGGCGCACCACAAAGTCCGGCTTAATGCTGGGGCTGGGTGAAACGCCGGACGAAATAGAAAAAGTGATGGACGACCTGCGCAACGCGGGCTGCGACATGTTAACCCTCGGCCAGTACCTGTCGCCATCCCTGCGGCACGCGCCTGTTGCGGAGTACATTACGGAAGAGCGTTTCCTGCATTATAAAACGCGCGCCATTGAAAAAGGTTTCACCCGTTGCGTCAGCGCACCCTACGTCCGCAGCTCTTACAGGGCAGACGAACAATTTCAAATTCAATAAAGGGTGCCACTTTAACAGTTTGAGGTCATTGCGAGCGAGAGCGAAGCAATCTCGACGTTGCTTCTGATGAAAAGCAAGATTGCCGCGCCCTTCGGGCTCGCAATGACGACGACAACTTCTAAACGCTAAAGAAACACAATAAAGGTATCCAATGGAAGAAAACGATAAGTTATCATGGTTTGAACGCCTCAAACGGCTCCTGATCGGTAAAGCGCGAAGCCCATACGACATGGAAGTCTTCAACAAGATATCGCTTATAGCTTTCTTCGCCTGGGTGGGGCTTGGAGCGGACGGGCTTTCGTCCTCCGCATACGGCCCGCAGGAAACGTTCCTGGCTTTAAACGGCCACCTGTATTTAAGCATTTTCGTCGCCCTGGGCAGCGCGCTTACAATCTTTATCATAAGCGCAAGTTACTCTCAGATCATAGAATTATTCCCTACGGGCGGCGGGGGGTACCTTGTCGCCAGCAAACTATTGTCGCCAAACGTAGGCATGGTATCCGGCTGCGCCCTCCTTATTGACTACGTGCTGACCATTACCGTATCAATCGCAAGCGGCGCCGACGCCATATTCAGCTTTCTGCCCGTGCAATGGCAGGTATTCAAGCTGGAATTTGCCGCGGCCGGCCTGATAGTTCTTATCATTCTTAACCTGAGGGGGGTTAAGGAATCCGTCACCGTGCTTATACCCGTATTCATGTTGTTTGTATTAACGCATATGTTCGCTATATTCTATTCGCTTTTTGCGAACATGGTTCATTTCCCTGAAATAGTCAGGGCTACTCAAAATGACATAGTTCAGTCCCGTTCCGAGATAGGACTGCTGGGAATGATACTTATTATATTGCGCGCTTATTCCATGGGTGCCGGAACGTACACGGGTATTGAAGCGGTAAGCAACGGCCTGCCCATCCTTCGCGAACCGCGCGTCAAGACCGCCAAGCGCACCATGCGTTATATGGCCATATCGTTGACGTTTGTCGTGGTTGGCCTGATAATATCCTATCTATTTTACCAGGTCGGCCACGTGGAAGGCAAAACGTTAAATGCCGTACTTTTTGAGAATATGACGGCCGGCTGGGGAAAAACGGGACACGCGTTCGTGTTTTTGATACTGTTTTCCGAGGCGGCGCTGTTGTTCATAGCCGCGCAGGCCGGCTTTATAGACGGCCCGCGCATACTTGCAAACATGGCACTTGACAGGTGGCTGCCGACACGTTTCGCAATGCTGAGCGACAGGTTCGTAAATAAGAACGGCGTCGTAATCATGGGCATCTCCGCGATTATCATGATGATAGTAACGGGCGGATCGGTAACTTTTCTCGTGGTGCTTTACAGTATAAACGTGTTCATAACTTTTACGCTGTCCCAGCTGGGGATGGTAACGCACTGGTGGCGGGTGCGCGCGCGCATAAGCGACTGGCGCAAGAAAATCACCATAAACGGCGTGGGTTTGATACTTACAAGCTTCATTCTTATATCCATGATAGTGATTAAGTTTCACGAAGGCGGATGGATTACGCTTCTTATCACCGGCACGTTGATGGTTTTTGCCATCTTCATACGCAGGCATTATTACAACACCGCAAAACTCTTAAAAAGGCTTAACAGCCTTGTGCAAGCCGTGGGGGTAACATCCGCCGATGCCGGCCAGGAAGAGCTGCCAAACCCGCAGGTGGAGTTCAACCCCAACGACAAAACCGCCGTGCTGCTGGTAAACGGTTTCAACGGGCTGGGGCTTCACACGTTGTTCGGCATCATGCGTTTGTTCAGCGGCGTTTTCAAGAATTTCATTTTCATAGAGATAGGCGTGATAGATTCGGGGAATTTCAAGGGAGTAGAAGAACTCGACAAGCTGGACATCCAGGTGCGAAGCGACGTTGACCACTACGTGAACTACATGCGGAAAGAAGGCTACCACGCCGACGGAATCTCGCTGATAGGCACCGACGTCATAGTGGAGATAGAAAAGATAACGCCTAAGATACTGGAAAAATTTCCCAATGTGGTTTTCTTCGGCGGGCAACTGGTCTTCCCCGAGGACTCGTTTATAACCCGCTGGCTGCACAACTACACCGTGTTCGCCATGCAACGCAAATTTTATTCGCAAGGCGTCCCATTCGTACTTTTACCCATCCGGGTTTAAATAATACTTACAGTAAAGGTGAATACTTCCATGAATCCAGACGAGATACGCCAGGCGTTCCTGAATTTTTTCAAGCAGCGCGGCCATCAAAATGTTGCTTCCGATTCACTTGTGCCTTCGGGCGACCCTACGCTTCTTTTTACATCCGCAGGCATGGTGCAGTTCAAAAAACATTTCCTTGGACAATCCGCGGACAAGTTCACGCGGGCGGTGTCTTGCCAGAAATGCTTCCGCACTTCCGACATAGAGCAGGTGGGGCGCACCAACCGCCATCTCACGTTTTTTGAGATGCTTGGGAATTTTTCGTTCGGCGACTACTTCAAGGAACAGGCCATCGGCTGGGGCTGGGAATTTCTAACGAAGGAAATGCGGCTGCCCGAGGAAAAATTATATGCCACGGTATACAAGGATGACGACGAAGCCGCGGCGCTGTGGAAAAAGATTCTGCCCGAATCGCGCATAGTGCGCCTGGGCGACGACACAAATTTCTGGAACATGGGGCCAACAGGCCCCTGCGGCCCATGCTCGGAAATACTCATTGATCTCGGCGGGGAACTGGCCTGCAACAAACCGGGTTGCGGCGTAGGCTGCTCCTGCGACCGGTATCTCGAGATATGGAACCTTGTATTCACCCAGTTCGACCGCCAACCGGACGGCAGCCTGAAAAACCTGCCGCGCAAAAACATAGACACCGGCATGGGGCTTGAACGCCTTGCCGCGGCCGCGGGCGGGCACATCTCGCTTTTCGATACGGGGCTTTTTAAACCCTATATCGCTCAATTATGCAAACTGACCGGCGCCACGGTTGAAGAAAAAAAATTCGAACTGCGCATGATGGCCGACCACGCCCGCGCCGTAACGTTTTTAATCGGCGACGGGATACTGCCGTCGAACGAGGGACGCGGGTACGTTTTACGCCGGATACTACGCCGCGCGCTGCGCCAGGGCAGGATGCTGGGCATTAACGAACCGTTTCTGCACAAGGTTACCGGCACGGTAATTGACACGATGAAAAACGCCTACCCGGAACTGGCCGGGCGCCGGGAACATATCGCCTCGATAACCAAAAATGAGGAGGAGAAATTCCTCGAGACACTTGAGGCGGGCACAAAAATACTCGATGAGATTATTAACCGCTACCGCTCATCCAAACAATTGCCGGGCGCCGAGGTATTCAAGCTATACGACACCTACGGCTTCCCGCAGGACATGACCAGGGAAATCGCGCTGGAACACGGACTTACCCTGGATGACGCAGGATTTATCGCGGCGCAGAAAGAAGCCCAGAATAAATCGCGCGCCGCCTGGGCGGGTTCCGGCGAAAAAGACGTTACCCTTTATTCCGCGCTGGCCGGGGAACTCGGCGCAACCGTTTTTGAGGGATATTCTGAGACGGCGATCAGCGCAAAAGTTACCGCCATTCTTAAAAACGGGAAACGCGTAACATCACTTGATGCCGGCGAGGAGGGCGAGGCCATGCTTGACCGCACGCCGTTCTACGCTGAATCCGGCGGACAGGCGGGCGACCGCGGGAAACTCGTCATCCGCGAAGGCTCAATAATGGAAAAATTAAGCGTAGACGTTACCGACACGCAAAAACCGGTTGCCGGCTGCATTGCGCACAAGGTTAAAGTATTGCGCGGAACGCTTTCCGTCGGTATGGAACTTGAAGCAACCGTAGACGTTAAACGCCGGGAACGAATAAAACGACATCATACAGCTACGCACATTCTTCACCGCGCCCTGCGCCATGTGCTGGGTGCCCACGTTACGCAGGCCGGTTCGATGGTAACTCCGGATTATTTCCGTTTCGATTTTACGCACCCAGCCGCCCTCTCGCCACAGGAGCTTTCGGCGGCCGAGGAGATAGTCAACGACGCTATTCGCAAGGACATGGAGGTGTGCATAGAGCTGATGAACCAGGACGAGGCGCGCAAAAAAGGCGCAATGGCGCTATTCGGCGAGAAATACGGCGAAACCGTGCGCGCGGTTTCAGTGCTTGATACGGGTGGCGAAAAACCTTTTTCAATGGAGCTCTGCGGCGGCACGCACGTGGGGCGGACGGGCAACATCGGCCTTTTCAAAATTATCTCGGAGTCTTCCGTCGCTTCCGGCACGCGCCGCATAGAAGCGGTGGCCGGCGAGGCCGCGGATAACTACGTGCGCCGCATGCAGGATATGATAAACTCCGTTTCCTCAAAACTTAAAACATCTTTCTTCGAGCTTGACTCGCGGGTTGACCGCCTGGTAACCCAGCAAAAAGACATGGAAAAGGAAATCGAGCGGCTTAAATTTCAACTCGCCGCCGGCGAAACCACCGACCTGTTGAAAAACGTCAGGGAAATAGGCGGCATAAAACTGCTTGCCGCAAGGCTTGCCGAAATGGATCCCGCGAACTTAAGAAGCCTTGCCGACAACATGCAAAACCGCCTCGGCACCGCCATCGTGCTGCTGGCAAGCGCCGGGAAAGAGAAAATCTCGTTCGTCGTTACCGTTTCGGAAGACCTTGCATCCAAAGGCTACAACGCAGGCAAAATCGCAAAAAGTTTTGCCGCGCTAATCGGCGGCTCCGGCGGCGGAAAAACAACCTTCGCCCAAGGCGGCGGCAAAGCCCCCACAAACCTAGACCAAGCCCTGACCCACATAGGGGACGTAGTATAAATAGCTAAATAGTTGCGTCAACAAGATAACATTATGCCAAGAAAAGGAAGAATAAATATCGCCGGCGGAATATACCACGTTATACAGCGTGGTATAGAACGTTGCAATATTTTCAGGGAAGATGCTGACCGTGAAGAATTATTAAGACGACTGGCGGAAGGCATCGCGCAAACAGGCCACCGCTGTTATGGTTGGGCGCTAATGCCCAATCATTTTCATTTAGTGATGCGAACCGGGAAAAAACCGTTGAGCGATTTAATGAGAAAGGTATTAACCGGCTATGCGATTTATTTCAACAAAAAATACAAGCGATGCGGTTATTTGTATCAAAACCGGTATAAATCAATACTTTGTCAGGAAGAAGAATACCTGCTGGAACTTATCCGCTATGTCCATTTAAACCCGTTGCGCGCAAAAATAGTAAATAGCATGGAAGAATTGAACGGTTTTAAATGGTGCGGCCACTCAGTGTTGACGGGTGAACAAAAGGTTTCATGGCAGGCAACAGGCGAAATACTGGAACGGTTCGGCGCCACCAGGAGGGAAGCGGCAAAGAAGTACATTACATTTATGGATGAAGCAAAGGATAAGGGAAGAAGGCATGACTTTTCCGGCGGGGGGTTGCGGCGCAGCGCCGGCGGATGGACCAGGGTGGCATGTTTACAAAAAGCCAATGAAAGATGGCAGGGCGATGAACGAATATTAGGCGATGGGGATTTTGTAAACGAGGCTCTTAAAGAATCAGAATATGAGTTGCGCGAGCGGGAAAAGTTGAAACGGGAGGGGTGGAATATGGAAAAACTGATACAAAAAGTATGCGAAAAGTATTCACTACATAGAAAACATTTGCAACAACGTGGAAGAGAAAACAAGATAGCGGAAGCAAAAATGATGTTTGCATATATAGGCAACAAAAAACTCGGCATAAGCAGCAGCGAACTGGCAAAAGTAATGAATTGCAACAAGTCAGGAGTCGGCTATCTCGTACGGCAGTGCAGGGAAAAATTCGGAGAAGAAGTATCTATTTAGCTATTTATCCTACGTCCCCATTTATGAATAAAATCTGGTTTTCGACTTGGAAGAAGGCGCATGAGGAACTGGCAAAGATTAAGGCCAGGGAGCTCAGGGAATTTGATTATGAAAAAAATCAAAAAATAATTGACGATATGCTGGAAGCCGCGCTTATGAATCCGCGCCGCACTACCGGCACCGGCCTTGTAATCCAGCAACGCCTGTTTCGCAAGTTGGTAAATAAATGAATTCCTTGTTTAACGCCGCTCTCGAATTTCAAAATTTTATAAAGCTACGCAACTGGGATTTTTGTTTTATAGGCGGCCTGGCGGTAATCAGATGGGGGGAAGTGCGCATGACACGAGATATTGATATAAGCATCCTTGCCGATTTCGGGGACGAGGAAAAATATATTGACGCCATGCTTGCCAGTTTTCAATCACGTCTGGCTGACGGCAAACGCTTTGCGATGGAAAACAGGGTTCTACTTGTAAACGCTTCTAACGGCGTCCCGATAGATATCGCTTTTGCCGCGGTGCCGTTTGAAAAGGAAATGATGAAACGCGCAACATATTTTAACTTCGCTCCCGATTGCCCTTTGCTTACCTGCTCCGCCGAGGATCTTATAGTGATGAAAGCATTTGCGGCCCGGCCACAGGACTGGCTTGACGTCGAAGGCATCGCAGCCCGGCAGGGATCCGCCCTTGATGACACATACATATTCAACCAGCTCACCCCCTTAGGCGAAATAAAAGGCGATACTGAAATCATTAACAATGTAAAACGAATAATGGAACCTTTTTTAAAAACAGAACATAGCGAGCCCTCATAAAAAAGATACCTTATGAAAAGCAAAAAATTCGACGCAGTTTCCGTTATGGGTAGGAATATGCCGGAGGGCGTGGCTTCTAATGTCCAAATAATTTTTACAATTTTAGTTTTTTTCTGCATGCTAATGACCGGCTGCACAGCTACAACACGGTATTGTGTAATGATAGATGCCATAAATGGCAAGCAACCAATAAATAAAAAATGTTGTTACATTTTCCCTGGTTTCAAAGATTTGCCATCCGACGATTTACAATTTTTAGAATATAAAGGACACGTCAAACATGGGTTGCAGGCAAAGGGATATAGTGTTGTAGAAGATGTGAATGAGGCAAATATTATTGTTTTCCTAACATATGGAATAGGCGAACCAAAATTGCAGATGTATTCATATTATGTGCCAGTTATTGGGCAAACCGGATATAAATCTACACATACTTATGGCTCTCTATTTTCATTCAACAATGTAACTTTATTTAAAGCAAAAACAACGAACGAACCTGAATACGGAATTGTAGGTGACATGACGCACGAAGTCTCATATACAACGTATGATAGACACATAATTATTGATGCTTACGACAAAATAGCGCTGATGGAAAATCAGAACAACCGACAACTGTGGCAAACAAAAATATTCAGCACTGGTAGAAGTGGCGACTTAAGATCAGTTTTCCCAGCTCTAATAGCAGCTGCAATTCCATTTATTTCCGAAAATACTGGGAAAGCGATACAAATTGATTTAACCGAAGATGACGAAAGTGTAAAAGTAATTATTGACGGCAAAGATATACACGACCAAATTCTTGTCCACATAGGAGATTATTATAATGAACGCTATTCGTATCATTCCGCTATTCCAATCTCCGATCGCGCAATATTATTTTATCAGCAAGCTCTGGAGATGAATCCGTATAATACATTTGCTTATTTAGGTTTGGGAAAAATATACAAGTACAAGTATCTAAAAAGTTGGAATAAAAACGATCTTAGGAAATCAAAGGAATATTTTCGAAAAGCTGAAACACTGGCACGGTAAGAAAGGGCTAAAGAACGCAAATACAGTGTCGGTATATTCATTGCAAAGCGACGTCACTAAACATGGTTTGACAACCCGGCGGGATTGCGGTATAATTTTTGCATAAAGCAGCATAAGGATGGCAACATAAATGTTTTCTATAACTAATCACATATCGAAAGGAAAATTGAAAGATTTCTGTCATAAGAACCAAATAAAAAGACTTTCTCTTTTTAGTTCCGCTTTGCGTGATGAGATTCGTGAAGATAACGACATTGACATACTGGTAGAATTCGAAGAGGGACACGCACCCGATTTACTTAAACTCTCGGAAATCGAGATTGAATTAACAGCAATGATAAGAAGGAAAGTTGATTTGCGGACTCCTGCGGAATTAAGCCGTTTTTTCAGGGAAGTAGAATATGCAGCCTGAAGATTCAATTCGAAATGATAAAAATACTTGTGAATAAATGATCATATCTGTGTGCAAATTGGCCACCAAAATAATATTCCATGAAAACTAACTCTAAACATTTTGCCGCTATTTCCGTAATGGGTAAAGACAGGCCGGGGATTGTTGCTTCTATAACCAGGGTGCTTTTCAAAGCCGGCTGCAATATCGAAGACTCATCCATGACGCGGCTGCGCAGCGAATTTGCGATGATAGTCCTGGCCGATCTTCCGCCGCGGCTTGATTCCGCAGCGCTCCAGAAACTGTTTGTTCCGTTACAGGAAAAAGAGGGGCTTTCCATACTCGTGCGCGGCATAACCGCAACTGAGGAAAAGCGCGGCAAAAGCGCCTGGAAATCGCACATGTTGTCGGTATACGGCGCTGACCGGCCGGGAATAGTATACCGCATAAGCCGCATACTTGCCGCCCGCCGCGTAAATATCACCGACGTCCAGACAAACAAACGCGGAAGCGCCTACGTGATGCTGCTTGAAATTGAACTCCCCAAAAAACTGCCTTTAAAATCCCTGAATGCGACTCTTCAAAAAGAGGCGCGCGCACTGCACGTAAACATCGGCATACGCCCCGTTGAATCCCCTCAACTCTAATGGCCATCCTGCCCGTGCGCACTATTCCGGACCCCTTATTAAAAATACCGTCGCCGCAACTGCGCAATATAACGCCCGAAATCGTAACGCTTGCCGCGGATATGTGCGCCACGATGCGGCATCACCCGCACTGCGTAGGGCTTGCCGCGCCTCAGGTGGG
>MGVF01000032.1:13046-18762 GCA_001800355.1 Elusimicrobia bacterium RIFOXYA2_FULL_50_26 | reverse complement strand
ATCAACTTTTTCATCTGCCAGTTCGGTTTCGATATACAAAGGGGCATGTGTTACCGCGAAGCCGAATTCATGGGCGAGGAGCGTTGCCGTATCCTGGTCAATTCGCTGGTTTATTGTAGCCAGGCTTCCCATGGATAATAATTTTTTTATCAGGTCGCCGGGTTTGAGCGACATTTTTTCAGCAAGATCGCGCACGGTAGTCAATTCATTTATGGAGATAGTCGCTTTATATTTAACGGGTTCGGCCGGGGCAGCAGGCGTGGGCGCGGGTTTAGGTTGCGCTGCGGGCGCAGGCGCCGTAACGGGAGCCGGTATGGGAGCGGGCGAAGGTTGCGGCGCGGGTTTTACCGCGGGCGCGGTTATCGGTGCGGTTTCTTTTACCGTAACCGTTGCCGCTTTAGTTTCTTTTTTCGCCCTTGTTGTTTTTTTTGCGGGTTTTTGAGTTTCAGGTGTTGCTTCCGGTGTTTTCGCACCGGTTTCAACAGCAGCTTTTTTGCGCACGGATGGTTTACGCGGCGCTCTCGGCTTTTTTTCTGTTTTGGTTTTTGCGGCTTGCGTATCCTTTTCGGCAGTATCGCCGGCAGGCGCAATAACTTTCTTTTTTTTAGCGGCAGCCGGAGTTTCTTTTGTCTCGGTTACCGATTCATTGTTTTCAATTTTAGTTTTCTTTTGAACCATTGAGAACACCTTTTTCCTGTCCGAAGGACGCTTTTAAGCACCTGCGGCGCCTTCGTCATTTTTGCTATTTTCGGCAACAAATTTCTTTGCTGATTCTATGATTTTCTCGGCGGTTTTTGCGCCTATGCCCTGCAGCGTGGTGAGGTCATCAACCTTGCTGCCGGCAAGTTTGTCTATTTGTGTAAGGCCGGCCTTGGAAAGCACTTCCGCGGTTTTTGGCCCTATGCCTTCCAGGCGCAAAAGGCTTTCAGTCGTGGCCGCCGCTTTTTCCTGGGTTTCCTGTTTCTTCTGGCCTTCGGATTTTATATCTATGTGCCAGCCGGTAAGTTTTGCGGCCAGCCGGACGTTGTGGCCGTTCTTGCCTATGGCAAGAGATAACATATCGTCGGCAACAAGCGCTTCGACTTTTTTATCGGTATCCGAAATAATGGATATGCGCAGCACTTTTGCCGGCGATAACGAGGAAGCCAGGTATTTTGAGATGTCGTTTGAGAAAGGGATAAGGTCAATGCGTTCGCCGTGTAGCTCTTCGATTATTGGCCGCACGCGCGCGCCTTTTACGCCCACGCAAGCGCCGACGGGGTCTACTTTCGGATTATGGGAGATAACGGCAACCTTCGTTCTCATGCCCGGGTCGCGCACGACGTTGACTATTTCAACCACTTTTTCGTATATTTCAGGGACTTCCACCTCGAACAACCGACGGACAAGGTCGGGATGGGCGCGCGAAAGTATTATGGAAGGCCCTCTCATGCTTTTTTCCGCCTTCAAAACGATGGCGCGAACGTGTTGCCCCAGGTTGAACCGTTCGCGGTTTACCTGCTCGGAAACCGGGAGTATGGCCTCGGTTTTTCCGAGGTCAACTATAAGGTTGCGGTTTGCGAAGCGCCATATTACGCCGCTTACCATCTGGCCGATTTTATTGCGGTATTCCTCAAGCAGCGTCTCGCGCTCCGATTCCCGGATTTTTTGGATTATTACCTGCTTGGCGGTTTGGGCTGCTATGCGCGCAAAATCCTGCGTATCGAGCGGTATCCGTACTTCGCCGTCAATAGCCGCGTCGGGCGACATTTTTTTTGCTTCGTCAAGCGAAATTTCCAGCGTGGAATTAGTAACCTGCGCCACAATCTTTTTCACGACCCTTGCCGTCATTTCTCCCGTCAGCGGATCTACGGTCGCTTCCACGTTAACGTTTTTTCCCACGTGTTTTTTATATGCGGAAACGAGAGAGTTTTCTATCACCGTCAATATCTCTTCTTTTTTTATTCCTTTGTCGTGTTCGATTTGTTCAAGGGCAAGCACAAGTTCATTTTTTTCTGACATCTATATGTCCTCCGTATTAAATTTCGGGTTCAAGCCTGGCGCGCGCCATTTTGTTCAAAGCTATAGTTACGTTCCTGCCGGCCGTTGCATCTTCTATCGTTACGCTGCCGGCTTCAAAAGTTACGATTTTACCTACGAAGTTGCGCTGGCCGTCAACAGGCTCAAAAAGATTGATTCGCGCCTTATGTCCCTTGAAACGCAAAAAATCCTTTTCCTTCTTCAGTACGCGGTCAATGCCGGGGGATGATACTTCAAGAACGTACGCTTCAGGCAGTATGCCGGATTCATCTATGATAGCGCCCAGCCTGTCGCTCATGGCAGCGCAATCATCCAGTGTAACGCCGCCTTCCCTGTCAATGAATACCCGCACCAGCTTTTTGCCGGATTCAACCGCAATCTGCAAATCAACCAGCTCCATGCGTTCGCCTTCAAGGAATGGCCCCAGCAAATCTTCAAGTTTAGAAATTACACTCATAATTTTTTCCCCATAAAATGAAAGAGTGGCCAACGAGCCACTCTTCACAAATAATACAATATCAAATTATAACCACGTTTGCAAGTCAATTTATGGCGGCTTTTATTGAGGCTATGATTTCCCCAAGCGGGACAAGCCTGGTCTGGGCAGCGGGGGCGGTGCGGGCTTTTAGCTCGACCATGTTGTTTTTGAGGTTTTTCTCGCCCACCGTTATTCGCCAGGGGATGCCGATGAGGTCGGCGTCCTTGAATTTTATGCCGGCGCGTTCGTCGCGGTCGTCGAGGAGAACGTCAATGCCGTCGCTTTTCAGCTGCGCGTATATTTCATCGCTTGCTTTCTTTGTGCCGGCCTCCGCATAGTTGATCGGCACGATTATGACTTTAAACGGCGCCAGCGCGGCCGGCCAGATGATGCCGTTATCGTCATGAGATTGTTCGATTGTAGCGGCAACTATGCGCGATACCCCGATGCCGTAGCAGCCCATTACCATAAGGTGTTCCTTGCCTTCCGCGTCAAGATAGGCCGCTTTCATCGTCTTTGAATATTTCGATCCCAGTTTAAAGGTGTGGCCTATTTCTATGCCTCGGCAGAAATTCAGCTCTTTGCCGCATTTTATGCAGAGTTCGCCTTTTTTTACTTTGCGAAGGTCGGCAACCAGCGTCGGCGTAAAATCCCTGCCCGGGTTTATGTTGGTAATATGGCAGTCTTTTTTGTTTGCCCCCGAGACCGCGTTTATCATGCATTCGACGGAGTAATCGGCTATGATTTTGACGTTTTTGTCCGCCAGATTGACGGGGCCTGCGAACCCCTGCGGCGCACCGGTAACTTTTTCAACGGTTTCAGGGTCCGCAAGATATAAATTGGCTGCGCCCAGAACCTGCTGCAATTTCGCTTCGTTTATCTCGTAGTCTCCCCGCACGAGCGCGACCACGGGTGCGCCGTCCGCCATGTATATCAATGTTTTTATAAAACGGTCGGAAGACAGTTTCAGGAAGTTTCCAACCTCTTCGACTGTGCGAAGATTCGGCGTGGCGATCTCGGAAACCGGTTGTTCCTGCGATTTGTCAACGGCACGCTTCAGGACGGCGCATTCGGCTTTTTCCACGTTCGAGCCGAAGCCGCAATCGCACCATACGATCTCTTCCTCGCCGGTGTCTGCAAGCACCATGAATTCATGCGAGAACGACCCGCCGATTGCGCCGGTAGTCGCCTCGACGTAACGGAAAGCGAACCCGCAGCGTTTGCAGATTTTGTTGTAGGCCGCGAAAACTTCCTGGTAATAGCGTTCGGCGTCTTCTTCGCTTGCGTGAAACGAATAGGCGTCCTTCATAAGAAATTCGCGGGCGCGCATTATGCCGAAGCGCGGGCGTATCTCGTCGCGGAATTTAGTTCCGAACTGGTATAGCATCAGCGGCAACTGGCGGTAAGAGCGCACTTCGCGGCGCACCAAATCCGTAATTATTTCCTCGTGCGTCGGGCCGAGGCAGAAATCCGAGTTTTTACGGTCTTTCAGGCGGAAAAGCTCCTTGCCGTAAACCTGCCAGCGGCCTGTTTCTTCCCACAACTCTTTGGGCTGCATTATGGGAAGCCATACTTCCTGGCCGCCGACGGCGTTCATTTCCTGGCGGATGATCTCTTCCGCTTTTCGCAGGACTTTCAGGCCCAGCGGCAGCCATTCATAAATGCCGGATGCAAGTTTCCGTATCATGCCCGCACGCAGCATGAGTTTTGCGGAGATTATGTCCGCGTCCGACGGCGCTTCGCGTAATGTGGGAAGAAAAAGCTGGGAACTTTTCATTTTCAATATCCTTAACGTTTAATTTAAATGCTGTTTAGTTAAAGCTTTTGCTCTGAAAACACGATTCATTTTTTTAGCTCACGTTCCTTCTCCCCGCCGGGGAGAAGGACAGGATGAGGGGGAATTCGTCGGAATATTGAACAACCCCTCACCTTAATCCTCTCCCCGGAGGGGAGAGGAAACTGATTTGGTGAAGATAAAAACCTTAACTAAACGGCATTGCGTTTAATTTCAAGAATCTTAAATTTCATCGTTCCGCCGGGCAGGGTAACCTCGACGGTTTCGTCTTTTTTGTGGCCGAGCAGCCCCTGCGCCACCGGCGACTGCACCGAGATTTTCTTTTCAGCGGGGTTTGCTTCCTCAAGGTCAACTATGGTGTATTCAAATTCGTCGTTATCGGCCAGGTCTTTAAGCCGCACCGTTACGCCTATATACACTTTTTCCGTGTCCATGTTTGTATCGTCAATAATGCGCGCTCTTCCCAGCTTGCCTTCAATTTCGGCGATGCGGCGGGCGAGGTTGGTCAGCGATTCCTTGGCGGCATGATATTCGGCGTTTTCGCGCAGGTCGCCGTGTTCGCGGGCGCGGGCTATCTCTTCCTGCAATTGGGGTTTGCGTTTTTTCAGCCTTTCAAGCTCGTCAATAAGTTTGTTGCGCCCGTCTTTTGTAAGATAAATTTGCTGTGTCATGGTTTCCCCATTTCTTTCTTTATCATTTTTGCCAGCGTCGGCACCCATTGCGCAGGGGCGACTCTGCCTATGATTTTCCCTTTACGGAAGACAAGCCCGGTGTTCCTGCCTCCGGCAATACCCAAATCCGCTTCCCTGGCTTCGCCGGGACCGTTTACTACGCAGCCCATAACCGCAATTTTCAGCGGCCGTTGTGCGAACCTGGAAGAAAGGGAATGCATTGAGGCGAGTTTTTGCTCAAGTTCAGCCGCGATCTTTATAAGGTCAACCTCGCAGCGCGCGCATGTGGGGCAGGATACAAGCTCTATGCCCGTGGAGCGAAGCCCGAGAGCCTGGAGTATCTGGTAGGTAACCTTTACTTCTTCAACCGGGTCTGCGGTCAGCGAAACGCGCAATGTGTCGCCTAAACCCTCATTAAGAAGTATGCCGAGTCCCACCGATGATTTTATGGTGCCGCGAAACAATGTTCCCGCCTCCGTAATTCCGAGGTGAAGAGGGTAGTTGCGCTGCGCGGCAATAAGGCGGTAAGCCGCCACGGTGGTCGGCACGTCCGAAGCTTTCAAAGATATTACAGTGTTGCGAAAATCCAGTGATTCAAGAATACGCACGTGTTCCATTGCCGCGTCCGCGAGCGCGGCGGCGCGGGTGGCCACGGGTGAATGCGTTTTTTTATGGACAGCCTTAAGCGAGCCGGCATTGACGCCTATTCGTATGGGGATGCGGGCTTTTTTTGCCGCGTTAACAACTGTTTCC
>MGVF01000032.1:0-13029 GCA_001800355.1 Elusimicrobia bacterium RIFOXYA2_FULL_50_26 | reverse complement strand
GATGTTGCCCGGGTTTATGCGCAGCTTGTCCACGCCCTGATTTATAGCCTCAAGCGCTATTCGGTAATCAAAATGAATATCGGCGACGAGAGGAATATTTATGCGTTTCTTGATTTGTCCGAGCCGGCCGGCTGAGGCCATATCCGGCACGGCGACGCGCACTATTTCGCAGCCCGCGTCTTCCAGTTGCCTTATCTGGCGGACGGTGGAATTAACGTCCGTGGTGTCGGTGTTCGTCATTGACTGCACTCGCACCGGCAACCCACCCCCTATGGTAACGTTTCCTATCCGTATCTTTCTGGTTTTGCCGCGGTCAATAATTTTCATAATTATTGTTTAAAGAGAATGCCTGAACGTGCCAGGTCGCTGTAGGTGGCGAAAATAAAAATGAACATGATTATGCCGAAACCGATCAGGTTGGCCGTCTGCATGGATTTTCTGCTTAACGGCCGCCGGGTGATTCCTTCTATCAGCGCGATGAAAATGTGGCCTCCGTCAAGAATCGGAATCGGCAGCAGGTTGAAAAGCCCGAGCGCCGTAGAGATAACCGCAAGCAGGTATATAAGGTTTTCCCATCCGGCTTTTGCGGCTTTTGCCAGTATCTGGATTACGCCTATCGGGCCTGCAAGCTCGGGTTTCTCCCACTTGATGATTTTTTCGCCGAGGTATTTTAACGTGAAATAGGACTGGTAGGCCACCGCCCTTGTCCCAATGCCGGCTGAGCGGATAAGCCCGACTTTTTCAGTAGTCATCGAAGGAGATATTCCAACCAGCCCCATGCCGCTTGCCGGATCTTTTTTCGGTGTAATTGTAATTGAAAGTATTTCCTCGCCGCGCTTCACCGAGAATTGCAATTTCTCGTCGGTATGAGAGTGAATGAAGTCGGCCATCCCGGCCCATGTTTTAATCCCTATGCCGTTAATGGCGGTTATTTGGTCGCCGGAACGCAGGCCTGCCTGTTCCGCGGGAAAACTTTCGATTACCTGCCCTACTATGGGCAGGGGCGACGGGTTGGGTAATCCCCATACGTAAACCACAACGCCAAAAAGTATGATCGCAAGAGCGTAATTCATCAACGGCCCGAATAACGCTATGGTGAGTCGGCGATACCATGGCTGTGAGAGAAATTCGCCCGGCGCTCCGGTTGCGGAATCCGCGCTTTCGCCCGGCATCTTTACCATGCCGCCCAGCGGGATGGCGCATATCGAGTAGCGCGTTTCGCCATATGTAAAACCCACAAGTTCCGGGCCGAAGCCGAACGCAAACTTTTCCACCGGTATCTTGAACTTTTTAGCCATCAGGAAGTGGCCAAGTTCGTGAATAAAAACAAGAAATCCGATGCCCATCACGGTAGCAAGTATCTGAAATATCGTTATCTGGTATCCAAACATTGTTATCATTTATATTCTCCTTATGTGCCTCTTTAGCGTCAATGCCGTTTAGTTAAGGTTTTTATCTTCACCAAATCAGTTTCCTCTCCCCTCCGGGGAGAGGATTAAGGTGAGGGGTAGTTCAATATTCCGACGATTTCCCCCTCATCCTGGCCTTCTCCCCGGCGGGGAGAAGGAACGTGGGTTAAAAAAACGAATCGTGTTTTCAGAGCAAAAGCTTTAACTAAACGGCATTGCTTCTAAACGCTAAAGAGATACCCCCTTATTATTTGTGCGGCTGCCTCGCGCGCTTGTGCGTCGGCGGCAAGAACGGTTTCAAGGCTGTTTGACGCAACGGTTTTGTGCCGGCGCATTACTTTCTCTATTATTTGCGCGATGGCGGTAAACGGGATCTTACGCTCGAGAAACGCAGCTACGGCAACCTCGTTGGCCGCATTCATTACAGCGGGCATGGTGCCGCCGGTTTTCCCTGCTTCAAGAGCAAGCGCGAGGCAAGGGAATTTTCGGAAATCCGGACGGCCGAATTCAAGCGAGCGCACCTTAAAAAGGTCAAGCGGCGCAAGGCATGAATCGCGCCGGTGCGGCCATGTCAGCGCGTATTGTATGGGAAGGCGCATATCCGGATTAGACATCTGTGCCAGCACCGACATATCGGCGAACTCCACCATGGAATGGATAATAGACTGCGGGTGGATTACGATTTCTATTTTTTCAAGCGGGACCGAAAACAGGTGATGCGCTTCAATGGCCTCCAGCCCCTTGTTCATAAGCGTTGCGGAATCAATTGTAATTTTCTTGCCCATTATCCAGGTAGGATGCGCGAGGGCGTCAGCGGCAGTAATTCCGGCATGTCTCTTTTTTGAGCGGTAAAAGGGGCCGCCTGATGCCGTAAGCAGTATCCTGCGGATCCCGGGTTTTGGATCATTTTGCAGGCACTGGAATATCGCGGAGTGTTCGCTGTCCACGGGCAATATTCTTACATTGTGCTTTTTGGCCTCGCGCATTATAAGCGGGCCTGCAACCACCAGCGCTTCCTTGTTTGCAAGGGCAATATCTTTTTTGGCTTTTATAGCCGCCAGCAGCGGCTCCAACCCTACCGAACCAACTACCGCTGAAAGTACAACGCCGGCAGCCGGGTGGCGGGCAGCTTCCAAAAGCCCGTCCCGTCCGCTGACAATTTTTATCTTGAGATTGTGTTTCTTGCAAAAGTATTCAAGTTCGCCAACATCGGCGGCGTTGCCTATGGAAGCTACCAGAGGTTTGCATTCCATTAGCTGTTCTTTGAAAACGGCCAGGTTTGAATTGGCTGCCAGCGCAGTGATGGATAGTTCCCCGCGGAAGCGGCGAACCACATCAATCGCCTGTCGGCCTATTGAACCTGTCGAACCAAGAATGGCTATTTTTTTCAAATGAAAATCTCCGTGTTTTTTTATATTGTCAGCTGTGTTTGAAAATGGTGAGGTAGTAATAAAACAGGGGAGCGGTGAAAAGGAAAGAGTCGAAACGATCCAGCATTCCGCCGTGTCCCGGCAGAAGGTTAGCGGAATCTTTTACCCCCACATCTCTTTTCAGCAACGATTCTGAAAGATCTGAAAACTGCGCTATTAATGCTATGAACAACCCTGCGATTACGGCTTCCAAAGGCGTAATATTTTCACGCAGAAACAACAGGCGGCACAATAACGCGGCAAGCACCGAAACGATAGTTCCGCCCAGGGCGCCTTCAATGGTTTTTTTCGGGCTTACGGTTTCGGCGAGTTTGCGTTTGCCGAAACGAATGCCGACGGCATAAGCGCCGGTGTCTAGAAGCCAGATGACTCCTATAAGAAAGTAAACGTAACCCATGCCCGCCGGCTGCAAATTGCGCAAAAGCAAAAGGTGTCCAAGCGTCCATGCTATGAAAAATGATCCGAAAAAAGTTATTGATATGCGCTCTATTGCCCTGTCCAGGGGTTTGCGCATCATCTCGCGCGCATATAAAGGTATAAGAAGCAGGGTCAGCATGGCCGCCGTGCCCTGGTTTTCCCCTGCGGCCCCAAGCGCGGTTCCGTTAAGAAAAATTGAAACAAGGAGAATAAGGCCTGTGATTATGCCAAGCACGGGTTGCGCATTGTATTTCCCATGTCCGGCCAGGAAAAAGAATTCGCGCAAAGACAGAAAAACAACGCCAAACATCAAAACAAGAAACGGCACGCCACCCCAGTATACGGTTAGCGCCACCAGGGGTATTCCTATTATCGCTGTGATAAGACGGGGAAGAAGCATATCTACAATTGCTCGCTGGTTTTACCGAAACGGCGCTCTCTTTTTTGAAATTCGACTATGGCTTCGACTAAATCCGCGGGCTTGAAATCAGGCCACAATACCTGTGTAAAATAGAGTTCCGTATATGCGATCTGCCATAGAAGGAAATTTGAAATTCGCAATTCGCCCGATGTGCGTATCAGTATGTCCGGGTCCGGCAGGCCGTGCGTGTAAAGATATTTGCCGATAATTTCTTCGGTAACTTTTGCGGGCTGCGCGTCAACAATGTGCTGTACGGCGTTTACAAGTTCCTGCCTGGCGCCGTAGTTCAAAGCAAGATTAAGGACCATCCCGCTGTTATTTTTTGTTTCCTCAATGACATGATTCAGTTCTTTGAGGGCGGGCTGAGGCAGGGCGGAAACATTGCCGATTGTGCGCATCTTTATGTTATTGCGCATCATTTTGGCGAGTTCCTTCTTCAGGAATTCCTTTAGAATCAGCATCAGGCCGCGAACTTCCAGCGTCGGGCGCGACCAGTTTTCGGTTGAAAAGGCGTAGAGTGTCAGCGCGCCTATGCCCATGTCGCTTGCGGCTTCAACTATCGTCCTGATCGTTTTTGCGCCTGCGCGGTGGCCTAAAATCCGCGGCAGGCCGCGCTTTTTTGCCCAGCGGCCGTTGCCGTCCATAATAATGGCTACGTGCCGCGGCAACCTTTTAATATCTATATTTGGAGGTATTATCACCTGGTGCGGTTACTTTTTTGTTCCGCTTATGCAGCTTACCGGGCATACGTCGGCACAATCGCCGCAATCGCTGCACTTGTCCGCTACAATAGTAAATTTGTCAGCTTCCGGCACTATCGCGCCTTTGGTGCAAGTGCTTTCGCATACTCCGCAGCCCGCACACTGGTCCTTGCTGATCTCGAATGCCATGATATCTCTCCTTTTGTTGATTTACGGCTGTTTATACTTCTAAAATATCTTTTTCTTTCTGCTTGAGCGTCTCATCAATTTTCTTGATATAAATGTCAGTCATCTTTTGCAGCTCGGTTTCGCCTTTTTTCCGGTCGTCTTCGGTTGCCGTCTTTTCTTTTTCAGCTTTTTTCAGCGCTTCAAGAACATGGCGGCGTTCGTTGCGGATTGAAACACGGAAATCCTCCGCCATTTTGTTAATGATTTTAATCATGTCCTTGCGGCGTTCCTCGCTGAGTTTCGGAACGGACAGCCGGATTACCTTGCTGTCATTGTTCGGTGTAAGGCCGAGGTCGGATTTTTGAATCGCTTTTTCGATGTTTGATATCTGGGAAACATCCCACGGTTTTATTTCAATCGTGTGAGGATCGGAAAGGTTAAGGTTGGCAAGCTGATTTAGAGGCATCAGCGAACCGTATGATTCAACCTTGAGTCCCTCGACAAGAGTAATGCTGGCGCGTCCCGTGCGAAGAGAGCCGAGATCCGTTTTCATTTTGTCTATAGTTTTGCGCATGGGTTCTTCACCCGACAATATAAGTTGTTTCCAATCCATGGTCCCTCCACAGTCATCTATCAATTAGTAACTAATATTACGCAAGAAATGCCAAAGTTACTGTCATTGCGAGCGAACAGACTGTGTCGTAATTGTCTTTTGCTCCGTTCGTCATACCGGAATGCCTTAATCCGGTATCCAGGCTTGACGGAAAATCTGGACTCCGGCTTTCGCCGGAGTGACGAAAACAGGGACTTTTGACTATAAAACGTAATAACGTAATTATGACACAGTCTGGAAGCGAAGCAATCCTTCTATCTCGTATCAAAACGACGAGATTGCTTCGTCGCCAAGCTCCTCGCAATGACACGCTTGCGTAACATCAGTTGGTAATAAGCGTGCCTACAGGTTTGCCGGAAAGAGCTTTGGCCAGGTTGCCCTTTTTATGAAAATCGAAAACTATGACAGGCAACCCGTTGTCGCGGCACAGTGAGAATGCCGCCATATCCATTATTTTAAGCTTTCTTGCGATCGCCTCGTCGAAAGTCAGGCGGGCGAAACGGCGGGCACCCGGGTTCTTTCTCGGGTCGTCTTCATAAACGCCGTCAACCTGCGTTGCTTTCAGTATCAGCCCTGCGTTTATTTCCGAGGCGCGCAACGCGGCGGTGGTATCGGTGGTGAAAAACGGGTTGCCGGTTCCGCCGGCGAATATCACTATATTCTTTTTTGCCAGCAGGCAACGCGCTTTCCGTGACGAGTAACGCTCTGCGAATGAATCAATGCCGAAAGCCGAAAGCAGTTTTGCCGGCAGGCCGTTGCTCTCCAGAACATCCCGCAACGCCATGGCGTTCATCACGGTGGCCAGCATGCCCATGTTGTCGGCCGTAACGCGGTCAATAGCCTTGCCCGCGCCGCGCCAGAGGTTACCCGCGCCTATTACTATGCCAAGCTCAATCTGCCGGCCTCTTATAGCTGCGCGGATTTCACCGACGATGGCGGTTGCGTTTGCCACGTCTATGCCTGTCCCGTTTCCGTTACCAAGAGTCTCGCCGGACAATTTCAAAAGCACGCGTTTATTTTTCATAGTCTGTTCACTGGTAACTTATAACTGATGTTAAGCAATAAATGCCAAAGTTGCCGTCATTGCGAGCGAAGCGAAGCAATCTTGCTGTTTCGTATCAAAACGACGAGATTGCTTCGCTCCGCTCGCAATGACATGCTGCGTAAGACCGTTTATTCCTCGCCTACTCTGAAGCGGACGAAGCGGCGGATAACCATGTTTTCGCCTGTTTTGGCGATGGCTGCATTTAGTATGTCTTTTACTTTTTCTTTGCCCGAGGTGTCACGGATATACGGTTGTTCAATCAGGCAGACCTGGCTGTAAAACTTTTCAAGTTTGCCTGATATTATCTTTTCCATCACGTTTTCCGGCTTGCCTTCCTGCGCAAGCTGGGCGCGATAGATCTCTTTTTCCTTTTCGATGACTTCGGCGGGAATATCCTCGCGTTTAACATATAATGGATTTGCCGCGGCTATCTGCATGGAAAGTTCCTTGACGAGCGCCTGGAAATCCTCCGTGCGCGCGACAAAATCAGTCTCGCAGTTTACTTCCACAAGCACGCCCAGTTTTCCGCCGGCGTGAATGTAGGATGCAACCAAACCCTGGTTTGCGGTTCTGACAGCTTTTTTGACGGCCGTCGCTATGCCTTTTTCGCGCAATATCTGCACGGCCTTGTCTATGTCGTCCTTTGCGTCAACAAGCGCATTTTTGCAATCCATCATTCCCGCGCCGGTCATTGCTCTTAATTTTTGTATTTGTTCAGATGTTGGGCTCATTGGTCACTCCTTCTTTTGGGGCGATCATCTCGATTGGTTTATTCACGTCCTGGCTTGCTACTCCGGCAGCCTCGGAAGGCACCGTGGTTGTTTCGGGAGCGGCAGCTTTTTCTTCCTGCTTTGACAGTAGTCCCCTGCCTTCCATAACGGCATCGGCGATTATGCTGCAAAATAATTTAACGGCGCGTATCGCGTCGTCATTGCCGGGGATTGGATAATCCACAAGGTCGGGATTGCAGTTTGTATCGCATATGGCGGTTACCGGAATGCCCAATTTGCGCGCTTCCGCCACCGCGGTCCCTTCCTCGGAAGGATCAACGAGGAATATAAGTCCGGGCAACTCTTTCATCTGCTTTATTCCTTCCAGTGATTTCTCCATGCGCATACGTTCTTTGTCAAGCCGGGACGACTCTTTCTTTGAAAGAACTTTGAAGACGCCGTCGCTTTTCATGCGGTCTATCTCGTTCAGGCGGGCGATTGATTTTTTAATTGTTTCGAAGTTTGTAAGCGTGCCTCCGAGCCAGCGGTCGCAGATAAAGAAGGCGCCGCAGCGCAGGGCTTCTTCCCTTACCGGGATTTGCGCCTGCTTCTTTGTGCCTACAAACAGTATGGTTTTCCCCTCGGCAACGGAATCCCGCACGAATTTATATGCCTTTTTTAATTCCTTTACGGTTTTTTGAAGATCAACTATGTGTATCTTGTTGCGGCTTCCGAAGATGTATTTTGCCATCTTGGGGTTCCAGCGGCGCGTCTGATGCCCGAAATGTACGCCTGCTTCGAGCAGTGCTTTCATCGAAATGTTTGCCATACGGTACTTCCTCCTGTGGATTTGGTTTTCTACCGCGCCTTTACGGCTACGGCGACCTCCATTTCGATCATCTCTTTTCCAGCCCGCGCAGGGGACCCTGGAAAAAATCCCGAAATGTGTGTTTTTATACCTGTGAGATATCAGGGTAAGAAAAGCCAATTATACCAAAAATAACCGATTAATTTCAACAAGCGGGTAAAAAAATTACTTTCCAGCTGTACTTACGGTTGGATAATGCGAAGATTGGCCGGCGCGGTAGGGGCATCGTTGTCGCTTATGGGGACATCTCCGACGTCCGGCATTCCATCCCAAACTTCAATATCGTCAATCTGGCGTGTAAAGTTCCCGGGTTCCTCGGCATCTATCATGCAAAAAGTCAAGTAATACATGGGTACTGGAACAGTCCATGTTCCGGGTCCCCAGTTCTTGTCCCATATAATACTATCATCGTAAATAAACCGGCTTATACCCATCTC
This sequence comes from Elusimicrobia bacterium RIFOXYA2_FULL_50_26, assembly GCA_001800355.1. GTDB lineage: Bacteria > Elusimicrobiota > Endomicrobiia > Endomicrobiales > XYA2-FULL-47-53 > XYB2-FULL-50-12. The sequence goes on along the minus strand of MGVF01000032.1, from coordinate 4,810 downwards.
GAAATCCAGAAAAAACTCATAATGGTGCCAGTTGCCATCCGTCTGGTTTGGCACGGTCAGCCAGTTCCCGGTACTAACATATTCATCATTTGATTTTTCCGAGTGATACATCGAGTCATCGGATGAGAGGTCATAAGCCACATAACTTGAAGTGCCATCCCAATGAGGATAAAACAGTTTAAGATTCTCATGCGCATCTGTACTGACAAAATGCGGATATCTGAGCCAAAAGGATACGTACATCTGATTTGCAGGCCATGTTTCGCTGTAAGGCCACCATATCCAACTTTCGGCATCGAGATTAGCTTCTGTTTGTAACGATAGAAAACTTCCGTTCGATCCGTTTCGTCCCTGGGCGCTAACTGTATAATCTATCCCTTCTGTGCAAGTTATCATGGGTCCGATCGAACGGACAACCTGGATGCTTCCAACAGATGGTTGATCAATATCCTGGTCGTCAAAGTTTTCGGAATAAAGCAGTGATGCGGCATGGGCACACTGGCAGAATATCAGTAATGTGCATGTTATGGCCAATTTCATCATAAGTTATATATCCTCGGCGCCCAGGGTTTTTTTGTTTGCCGCCTGTTTGGCTTTTTCAATTGATGCTTTGACGGTTTCTTCTATTTTAGCTGAAAGCGTTGTGATGTAATCGCTGCCGGTGCGGAACCCCGCTTCCTTTACCATTTTCTTTACCTTGCTGACTACGACGAATGTTTCTGCCATTTTTGCTTACCTCCCGCTATCGCCTGTGGTTATCAAAAAGGACAGGCGTTCTATCTCTATGGACATGTCTATGTGGCGGACTTTTACGCTATCCGGAAGCCGCAGGTGCACGGGCGCGAAATTGAGGATTGATTTGATTCCCGCCTTGCAGGCAGTTTCCGCAGTCTGTTGGGCAACACTGCCTGGCACGGTGAGGATCGCTATCTGGATGCTTTTTTCCTTTACGACCGCGGGCATTGAGTCCAGCGAAAATATTTTTACGCCCTTGATCGTAGAACCCGTCTTGCGCGGGTCGCTGTCAAACGCCGCCACTATATTAAAACCCTGGTCTTTGAATCCCCTGTAGCCCATAAGCGCGGTGCCGAGATTTCCCACCCCGATTACGGCGGCGTTCCATGTTCGGTCAAGGCCGAGTATCTGCCGTATTGATTTTTTAAGTTCCTCAACGTTATAACCTTTGCCCGGCGAGCCGAACTGCCCGAAATAGCCCAGATCTTTGCGGATCTGCGCCGCGGTAAAACCTGTGTATTCGGAAAGAACACTGGATGAAATCCATGGAAGTTGAGTATGCTCGTAAAGCGCCCTGTAATAGCGGGACAGCCTGGGAACAACGTTCGCGGGAATCTTTTTTGTGGGCAGCATTTCAGTACCCCAGTTCTTCTGCTATAAGGATAACGTAATATTGTGTATGCCTGGGAATTTTATGCAGGGTAACTGCTATATTGCATATGCGCTTCGGCGAGTCGCAATCGCTGCAGATGCCTGTGGTGGCGCAAGGATTTTCAAGCTTAAGGCGCCGTGAATTGAGCGGGCCGGCAACCTGCCTGATTCGCGCCCAGCCGGCGGCCTCGTTTTCTACGATCTTGTTTGCGCCGGCAAAGGCGATTACTTTTTTTGGGCCGAATATCATGCCGCTTGCGCGGTTTCCTATGCTGTCCATAAAAAGAAGTTTACCGTCGAGTGTGACCGCATTCGGGCTGGCCATGTAGATGTCGGAGTTCAGCGCCTGCCGCCTGAGTTTGAGCGATTCTTCCGCGGAGAGGCCGGGCTTGTTCGCGTAAAGCTGTTGCCCGCGTTCCGCAAGGCGCTCGATAAGTTCGAGCTGAATTAATGTTTGCGAACCGCCTGCGCCGACACTCTCGTTTGCGGTTATCAGGCCAAGGGCATGGTTAACCGCCTCGGCGCTTGTGCGGGCGGTGATAGCCTTGAAGTGGTTCTTTTCCAGCTTCTTCGCCGCGGCCGCAATAATTGTTTCCATGTGCCATGCTTTGTTAGTATCCATTTAGTTTCCCATGCAGTGAGACATCGCCGGCTATTATATTATGTGTTTTTCCGTCATCGCCGTTTAGCCTTAAATGGCCTTCGTCAGTAACGGAATCAACATGGCCGGTGAATGTTTGCCCGGAGCAGTCAAGCGTTACGCGCTTGCCGAGCAGGGTCAGGCGGTGATTATATTCTTCCCTGAACGGCGCAAAGCCTTCCTTGCGGAATACGGTGTATAACAATTCAAATTGCGCAAGGATTGACGCAAGCAGTTGAGCGCGGTTGACGGGCGCGCCGGTAACGGTGTTTAGTGAAACTGCGGAAGGTTGAAGTTCTGCGGGTAAGTCGTTGTTTGCATTTATTCCAATGCCGGCGATTACCCAGTTCACTTTCCCGATTTCAGCCGACATTTCAATAAGGATACCGGCAACTTTTTTCTTTTCTATTAAAACGTCGTTAGGCCATTTTATACCTGTCGTAACGGCGCAGACGTTTTCCATTGCGCGGCACACGGCAAGCGAACACAGCAGCGTTACCTGGGGGATATTTTCCGGCAGCAGCGGAGGGCGCAGGAGAAGCGAAAACCAGATGCCTTTTTCAGGGGATTCCCACGCGCGTCCAAGCCTGCCATACGCGCCGCTCTGGCGCTCGGCGAGGATAAGCGCGCCTTCCGGCGCTCCGGCATCCGCGCGTTCCCTGGCTTTCGCCTGCGTGGAAGGAATATTTTCGTAGAAGTTTATGTCGCCGGCAAACATTGAGCCGTCCGGCAGAACTGAAAGAAGTTCTTCCCGTGTTATTTTGTCGGGACGGGAAAGCAGACTATAACCCATATTTCTTTTACCGGTTATGGAGTAACCCTGCTTGCGCAGCCGCATTATTTTCTTATGCACGGCGGCGCGCGAGATATTCATCATTCGCGCTATTTCTTCGCCGGAAACGGAGCTCCGCGCGGAAAGAAGCGAAAGAAGGTTCATTATTGCATGGAAACTATTTCAAGGCTGATGTCGAGCGCCGGCGCCGAATGCGTGATTGCGCCTGCGGATATGCGGTCAACGCCGGTTGCGGCATACGAACGCACCATGTCAAGTTTCACTCCTCCTGAAATTTCTATCTCCGGCCGGCGTGTTTTATTGGTTTGAGACCATTTTTTTATGGCTGTGATTGCCCGGCGCAGCAACGGGAGATCCATGTTGTCCAAAAGTATGATGTCCGGCCTGTATTCAAGGGCGGCGGCAAGCTCGTCCATGGATTCGCATTCTACCTCAATTTTTCTGGCCGGTTTTTGCTTGCGCAGCGCTGCGATTGAAGCAGGAATGTCTCTGGCAATCTTTAAATGGTTATCCTTAAACATTACCATTTCTTCGAGGTTCATCCGGTGGTTTTTTCCACCGCCGCACCGAACCGCGTATTTTGCCAGATCGCGCATCCCGGGGACGGTTTTCCGTGTATCGTATATTTTTGCGGCCGTGCCTTTGGTTTTTTCAACGTATAGCGAGGTAAGCGTGGCGATGCCGGACAGGTGCTGGATAAAATTGAGCGCCGTCCGCTCGGCCGCGAGAATCTCGCGCGCAGGGCCTCTAACCTGGGCAAATATCTGGCCGGCTTTTACCTTATCGCCGTCTTTTGCAAACGGCATCAGCCGGCAGCGTCCATCCATCGTGCAGAACACGTCCCTCACAATATCAAGCCCGCAGAGAACGCCATCCTGCTTTGCCACCAACTCGGCGCGGATAATGCTTGCAGCCGGCACCACGGAGCGCGTGCTGACATCTTTGGAAGCCGCATCTTCCGCAAGCGCTTTCCTTATTATTTCAACATAATTTTTATTCATAAATTTATTGTACAAAAAATCCCCATCCGCGCGCAACTATTAAAATAACCGGCTGCCTGCAACGGCCGGCGCGATGCGGGGGATCGCGCCCTGGAAACAGCATCTTGCGTAACATCAGTTATAATTGATGTTACGTGCTGTCATTGCGAGCGAAGCGAAGCAATCTTGCTGTAAAAAGACTAGTGTAGCGTCGCGCTTATACCTTGACATTTGCGGCATGTATTTTGGCCAGTGTCAAGGCGCGAGGAGCGACTAATACCCTCTGGGTATTTGAGCGACGAGCAACGAAGACAATGGCCAAAATACATGCCGCCCTTCGGGAAAGCGCATTTTGAGCCGATTTCTGCGTCTCTCCTCCTCAACGTATCGCAGAGGATACGCCATCGTCGTCGTTCCTTGAACTCGGCTCAAACTGCGCTTTCAAATGTCAAGGTATAAGCGCGACGCTACACTAGATTGCTTCGTCGCCAAAGCTCCTCGCAATGACACGCTGCTTAACATCAATTACAACTTGAAATTATTCCCTGAAATTTTTTTAAAAGGTTTGGTTGGATGCCCCAGGAGGGTGTTGATGTGTGCAATAAATGTTACGATTTTGTCAATATCCGGGCTGCCGTCCGGCTTGAGAAATTTATGGCGGTTGCGGGCAAGATGCGCGCAGTCATTCCGCATTTCACTTGATTTGGCAACGGCGCGCAATTCATCTTTTTCGGCGTCAGTGAATTTATCCATATCGTTTCTTCAAAGAATCAAAAAGCTCCTGCTGTTCGAACAGGTTGAAATGATCCTCGATCATGAACGCACTACACCAGCGCATTCATCGCAAAACCGCCGATTACCCCGTAACGGATATTATTGGCAGCGAATTCCCTCGACAGGATACTCAATACTTTAATGATATCCATAAACTGATTATATGTCTTTGTTAAACACAAATCAACTTTTTTTGCATTATAGATTGTGAATGTTCGTGTTTTTTGCTATTACTAT
>MGVF01000031.1 GCA_001800355.1 Elusimicrobia bacterium RIFOXYA2_FULL_50_26 | reverse complement strand
AGAGCCGTGCATATTGTCGGTAATTATGCCTATGTCGCCGATGCATTCAACGGCCTTGTGATAATAGATGTATCAGATCCCGCAAACCCTGCGGAAGCAGGATTTCTGGATACGCCCGAGTACGCATATGATGTTTATGCTATCGGCTGCTATGCTTACGTCGCCGACAGGGACAGCGGACTTAGAGTAATAAATATATCAAATCCCGCAAGCCCCGTTGAATCCGGGTATTACGATGATGTGGGCTACGCCTATTCGGTGTTTGCGCATAACGGCGCCATATACACGGGAATAAATAATACCGGCCTGCTCGTTTTTGGATTTGGCCCGGGTTCTCCGGCACGAACCATTTCCGGCTATGTGCGTTATGGAAGCGGTGCCGGAATCGGCGGCGTGCAGGTAAATCTTTCAGGCAACGCTTCGCTGAGTTTTACGACTGGCTCCTCGGGATATTACATATTTGGCGTGCCGGATGCAGGCGATTATACCGTAACGCCCTCGAAATCCGGCTACGTGTTTAGCCCGGGAAATTACACATATACAGCGCTTAGCGAGAGCAAAGCCAACCAGGACTTTACCGGTACTGCGGCTGTTGCGGCGTCCGATGATTGCAGGATAATAGGCGGAGCCAGGGGATACGTAAACCCGACGAAGGGCGAAACAGCGACAATTCGTTTAACTCCGTCTGTTTCCGGCGACATTACAGTTAAGGTTTACACGGCGCAGGGCAGCCTTGTGTGGGAAGCGACAAAATCTGTAGTTGCAAATATAGAGGATAGTATTGAATGGAATTGTTACAACAAGGACAACAGCATGGTAGCCTCCGGGATATACCTCGTGCGCATAAAAGGCGCCGGCATAGACAAGGTAAAAAAAGCCGCGATAATTAAATAATTTTCCCCTGCCACAACTCCTCAAGAAATTCAGGCCACGGCATTACTTCCATGTTTCCTGTTTTGCGCGCTCCCCACAAAAATGCCGATTGCCCCCGCGGAAGGCGGAGATTCAGTATCCTGTTGATTAAATGCATAGCGTAATATCTTCCGCTGTGTCTCTTTAGCAGTTTGAGGTCATTGCGAGCGAAAGCGAAGCAATCTCGACGTTGCTTCTGATGAAAAGCGAGATTGCCGCGCCATTTGGGCTCGCAATGACGACGACAACCTCAAAACGCTAAAGAGACACACTCCGCTTTAGTTATGCCATTAAGGAGTTCACTCCATTTTAGTTAAATTGTCAATAGTTCTTCAGATCATGCAAATTTCGGTATGACAAGCCGCATTTTGTGTTGTTCTTAGAACCGGTTTCAGAATGCCTGTGCGGGGCTGCAACCCTGTAAATTTCGGTGCCATTCGAGGAATCCCTGAACACCAGTTCATATCGGCTCGAGGCGTGAATAGTTTTATTCGAAACGAATTCCTTTATGTGATTTTGGATTGTTACATGGGATTTTAAGCTCGTATCGCTGCGCAGGCTGCCGGTTATGTCTGTTAAAAAAATATAATCTATTTTCTTTTCCAGCAATTTATAATAAAACATGTCCGGGTCTTTTACCGGCGCCATGGAGAAAGACTGGTTTTTTGTGTAGTAGTACATGCGCGGCGCGTAAAAACTTAAGAAAACCTTGCCTTTAATATTACTCTTAATCCATTCATATTTTTCTTCCTGCGCGCGCAGCCCGGTTTTCAGGTTATGAAAAGAGTTCTTTATTAGTTGCAGATCGGCGGTAATAAAGCTTGCGGTAATCGCAATAACGGCGGCAAAGAACAATGCCGGTTTGGTTTTCAGGACGTAATAAAACCCGTTGACGGAAAAGTAAACAGCTACAGGTACAAGAGCGAAAAGGTACCTGACATCCGAGTAAACCCAGAACAGGTGAAAAAACGCATAGCATGCCGCCCACAGAATTATTGTCCTGGCCGCAAAGTTATTTTTCAGCTTGTTTATCCCGATGACTACAGATAAGCATAAAACAGCAACGATAATCCAACTGACAAAATTGTTTAAAGCCGGAGGTATGTATGCTATGCCTTTTGAGAACAGTAACGTGAAATAGAATAAAACATTGTTCGAAAAGCTTGTCAACATTCCGGCCAGGCCTGAAACCAGATTCACATAATGAAAGCCCGAATTCCCCGTAATTTTATTGTAAACGAAAAGCGGCGCGGTAAATGCCATGAATAAAGACAAAGCATATCCCGCAGCTTTGAGGCGTCCGTTCACAGCCAGAAAAAGCGCCAGGAAAATTATATTAACCAGGCCGGTCGGCCTTACATAAAAAGAAAAAACGGCGAGTAACACGCTTGCATAAAAAAGAGGCTTGAATGATCTGTTCGCGCCGGCAATAGCAAGCAAAATTATCGCGAAACTTAAAAACATGAAAAGCGCGTCGGGCATTACATCTCCGAGGTGCCAGACAACGAGAGGGCTTAAGCCGGACAAGACAAGAGCTAATCTGTCTTTAGTGCATAAATATAATATGCCCAGCGAACCCCAGATCAGTAAAAAATTCAAGAACCTGAAAGCATCTTCTCTGAAACCAGTAATTTTGGATATTATCGAGAGGATAAAAGGATAACCGGGATGATAATACATTATAGGCGACTCGCCCGGTGCGTATTGATTGTAATAATGACCGTCTGATATTGATTGCGCGGCCAGCAGGTATTGTATGTCATCCGAATAAGTGCCGATTTTTGTGGTGTGAACGGCCAAAAATGAAAAAATAACGGCAAAAAGTAGTACAACCGCAAAAAGAATCCCGCTGACCCGCATAAGCCGTAGTTTAGCAAATTTTTTCCCTTGACAACAATATCAAACTCCGTTACAGTTAATTGATGATAAAATTAACCAAGCTTAACGGGAGCGACATTTACATAAATCCCGACCTGATGAGCAATATGGAGTGCCACCCCAATACCACCATACACATGACCACAGGCGAAAAAATTATTGTGCAGGAGCCGCCGGAAAAAGTCATCGAACATGTTATAGAATTCAAGCGCAAAATATTCCTGAAACATTTAAACGGAGGATAGCACGTGGATATAGCAACGATATCCGGCATTATTGTATTTCTTGGGTTTGTAATTTCATCCATTTTGATAGCCGAGGGCATAGGCGGGTTCGCGCCTTTTATAAATTTGGAAGCGTTCATGATGGTTATCGGAGGCACATTTTGCGCGCTGCTTGTCAACTACCCGCTTTCCCAGGTGCTGGGGGTGCGAAAAGTTCTGCGCAAGGCGCTATTCTCGGTGGGCGAGGACACTACCGAGATAGTCGGCACGTTCGTCGAGTTCACCAAGAAGGCGCGCACCGATGGGATACTATCCCTTGAGAGCAGCGTCAAGAACGTAAAAAACGATTTCATGAAACGCGGCGTTCAGCTTGTGGTTGACGGCTTCGATTCGGAGTTTATACGGAACATGCTTGAGACGGAAATCGGCTTCATCCGCGAGCGCCACAAGGTAGGCCAGGAGATATTCAATTCGCTGGGCACATATGCGCCTGCGTTCGGCATTATCGGCACGGTGCTGGGCATGGTGCTTCTTTTGCGCGGTATTGACGACGTGGCCGAGGTGCCGAAAAAAATGGCTCTCGCGCTTGCCGCCGCCTTCTACGGGTTGTCCGCCGGTTACCTGTTGTTTTATCCCATGGCCGGCAAACTTCGCCGTCGTTCCGAAGAGGAACTGCTGGTAAAGGAAATTATTATACGCGGCGTCTTGCTTTTGCAGTCCGGCGTAAGCCCGACGATAATGGAATCCAATCTCAAAGCGTACCTCGAGCCTGCCCAGCGGCTTGCGATTAAAACCGCCGGCCCCGCGGGGAGATAATACATTATGCCTTCATCATTCCGCCCGCCGCGAGGTTACATTTCGGAAAACGACCCGCGCGTTTCGCAGGTTGGGCACGCGGCGCCGCCGTGGCTTGTCAACTATGCCGACCTGATGACCGAGCTTGCTATTTTCTTCCTGCTCATCTACTCGCTTTCTGCGGCGATGTCCGGCACCCTGCAGAAAGTTTACAAGGAAGTCCAGGAGACAATGAAACAGGAATCCATAGCCGGCCAGGCCAAAATGACGAAAGACGGCCTGCAGATAAGCCTTGAGGAGAAAGCGGACGTATCCTTCTTCGTTTCCGGCAGCGCCGAGCTGCTGCCTGAAATGAAGAGCTACATAGATAAAATTGCGCCGGCCCTGCGCCGCGGCATAGACGTAAAAAGCAATTATCTCTTGGTGGAAGGACACACCGATAACGTGCCTATATCTACAAGCAGGTACGGTTCCAACTGGGAGCTGTCCACCGCCCGCGCCACCACGGTAGTCCGCTACCTGATAAATTCCCACGCCTTCCCGCCGGAGAAAGTCGCCGCCATCGGTTACGGTGAATTTAAAGTGGTCGCTCCCAATGATTCCGATTCAAACCGAGCCAAGAACCGCCATGTTGTATTCCTTATAAAAACGGGAGCGATAACAAACTAAAAAAATTATTGACGTTGCCATACAGTTATAGTATAATTACTTGCCGTAAGGTATAACAAAGAGGTTATAAGCATGAAAAAAATTCTTTTCCTTGCGAGTATCCTGTGGTATTGCGCATTGCCCGCCGGCGCCGAGTCCCTGTCCGCAGATTTGCAGGCGGCGCTTATTACAAAAATACTGATGTACGAAAATCACGCCTCCAAGAATGCAAAAAATAATACACTGGTTATAGGTGTTCTCTCCGGCGAAGATGAAAAATCCGCCGCTTCCGCCAAGGCAATCTCGGCTGCGCTTCTTAAACTAAAAGCCAAGGGCGCCAAGATAAATTCCCTGGCGATAGATGTCGCCCAGGCAAAGATAGCCGGCAGCAGCGCGGTTGTCGAGGAACTTAAATCCAAAAATGTAAACGCTTTATACATAGCCGCAGCCAGGCCCGCGGATATATCGGTTGCCACGTCGGTCAGCCAGGAAATGAAGATAGTTTCCATAATCGGCGATGATGCGGAGAAAAACGTTGCAAAAGGCGTGGCGGTAGGTTTGGCCGTTGAAAGCAATAAACCCGTAATACTCGTAAATATAAACGCGGCTCTTAAAGAGGGCTGCGATTTCGCCGCCCAGTTTTTGCAACTTGTAAAGTTAGTTAAATAACTGATGTTACGCAAGAAATACCAAAGTTGTTGTCATTGCGAGCGAAGCGAAGCAATCTTGCCGTTTCGTATCAAAACGACGAGATTGCTTCGTCGCGAATGCTCCTCGCAATGACACGCTGCGTAACATTAGTTAAATAAGCTTAAAAACCATATTATGTCCCACGGGAGAAATGTGTTCATGCTGATGAGAAGCGTAGGCAGCAAAGTTTTGGCGATGCTCCTTGTAGGCATTACGTTATTAAGCGTCGGTTTGGTTCTCGTAAATATATTTTTTCTGAAACGCAGCCTCACGGCCGAGTTTAACGGACGCATAGTATCCTTAAGTGAAAACCTTTCCTCAAATACCGCCGGCCAGCTTTCCGTGGCGCTTTCCTTCGAAGACGAAAATCTTATAAAAAGCATGATAGACCCCATCATGAAGATGATGGACGAGGCCGTTGCCAAGGATGACATATCCTATTTTTTCCTTTACCGCCAGGGCGGGCAGTTGCTCTACAAGGTAGATCATGAGCGCCGCCAGGATTTCGAACTGTCTCCAAAAAGGAAGCCTGCCGGCAAATTTGGACGCTACAGCGTAGAGGAAACTGTTGTAAACGGCGCACGCAGTTACGAGATCTCCATTCCAATTGTAAAAGATGGCGCTGATATAGGCGAAATGAAGGTGGGATTCAATTACAACAGGTTACAGGCTATTATTACGCGTTCCGTACTGGTAACATCCGTTGTTTCCCTGGCCGGCATTGCGGCGCTTTGCATAATAATAGTGATTTATATAAATAAGATAGTGTCCGTTCCGTTACGCCGGGTAACGGCGATAGCCCGCGATATAGCCGACGGCAATCTGGCGCAGGATGAGATAGCCACCGGCTCAACCGACGAGATAGGCCAGCTTGCCGACGTATTTAATCGTATGACGCGCAGCCTGGGGCGGTTGGTGCGCAGGGCGCAGGATATAGCCCGCGGGCGAGTTGATGCCGACATGGTGGAAAAGCGGATTTCAGCCGGTGAAACTCTTGAAGTTGCGGCTATGCATGACGATGAAAAAACAAAGGGCGATCTGGAAGAGGCATTCGACAGTATGCTCGCCGAGCTCAGGAAGCTTACAGTGCAGGCGCGGCGTATCGCAGCCGACGACCTTGCCAATCCCCTGCTTGATATAAAGATTGAAGGCGAACTCGGGCGCGCGTTTTCACTTATGACTTCAAAGCTCCGTGAATTGTCCCGCGTCGCCGAGCGGCTGGCTGAGGGCGATGCCGAAGTAAAAGTTAATGCCACCGGCGTGCTTGCGGGTTCGTTTGAAAAAGTTATACAAAGTTCCGCCGAGATGGCAACCCATGCCAGCCGGGTCGCATCCGGCGACTTGAGAATTTCCGTCAACATACGTTCCCCGAAAGATGCTCTCGGCATCTCATTTTCGCAGATGGTGGAAAATCTTAAAAACCTCATATCGCAGGTAAAGGAACAGGCTTCCGTGGTAACAAATGCCGCTGTTTCGCTTTCAAGGATGGCGGAACAGTCCACGGTTACTATTTCGGGGTCCATAGCCCAGAATGCGCAGATGTCGTCCACGTCGGCGCGGGAAGCGCACGCCTCAAGCCTTCGCGGCCAGGAGATAATAGGAACGCTGGTAGAGAAAATAACGTTGATAAAAACCATCGCGGGCACGTCCGCCTCGGCAATGGAAAAACTATCGGCAAAATCGTCGCATATAGGGGAAATAGTAGGGCTTATCACAAAGATTGCGGATCAAACTAACCTGTTGTCATTGAATGCGGCTATAGAAGCCGCGCGCGCCGGTGAAGCTGGCAGGGGGTTTGCCGTGGTTGCCGACGAGGTGCGTACCCTTGCCGAAAACTCGGCCGGTTCCGCACAGGAGATAGCGCGCATAGTAGGCGAGGTTCAGTCCGAGACAAAAGAAGCCACGGTCGCGGCCATGAGCGGGCAGAAAGAGATCGCAAGCGGCACGGAGTTAACAAGCGAGACGAGCAGGCATTTCAGGGAGATCGTATTAAAAATCGAAAATATTTCCAACCAGATTGAAAGAATCGCCGCCGCGGCCGAAGAGGCGGCGGCCGGCGCCGAGGAATCCAGCATGTCCGCGGCTCACCTTTCCAACAGCGCCAAAGTACTACAGGATGCCGTAGAAAAATTCATGATATAAAGGTGGTGATGTGCCTCTACTCTGTAATGTTGATTATGTTACTCGCCTGTCATTGCGAGGAGAGAAGCGACGCGGCAGTCCCGTTGTAAAGACATTCTACATGGAGGAACAGTTATGGTACGTGCAGTGAAACTTACAGGCCTTATTTTTATGTTGCTGTTGCAGGTTTGTTTTTTTTCGTCAGGAGTTTCAGCCGAAGACGGAGCCACGATGTCGGATATGTCGCTCGAGGATCTTTTAAAGCTGCCGATTTCCTACGGGTTTGACAAATCGCCCGTGGCGATACATGTGTTTATGAACGGCGCTTACTGGGAATTCCAGAGGCAGGCGCTTGGAACGTATGCCGATACAGGCACCAACGGCAGCGCGACGGCCGCGCCCGATGCGCCCGTATCCGGCTACCCGACGTTCATGACGTACAGCGCTTACGTGGACATTATGTGCCAGGTAAACAAGAATATTTCCGGCGAGGTTGAGTTCGAAATGTATAAAGGGCGCAACCCCGGCGGTTTCAAGATCACGAAAGTAAAGCAGACATGGACGCCGAACGAGTATTTCCGCATGGCGATCGGCCGCGACTTCCCGCCCATCGGCGTGCAGGACAAGGTGTACTACCCGCCCTCACAGTTCAGGACTTTCTCATTTTCACCTTACCTGTACTGGGACGTGCTTCGCGCAACGGGCTGGTGGGATGCCGGCATATTTTTAACCGGCACGGTTCCCGTTCCTTTCATCGGGGAAGAAGCAAAGGCGATACTGGACGTTGCCATGCTTAACGGCCCCGGCGACGCTCATCAGACGACGAAACTTGTTGACCTGATGAAACCGAACGCGAACGGCTACATGTATGAAAACTTCATGGCAAAAGGCCGTCAGCCGTGGGATAACAACAGGAACAAATACATCCCGGTTCGCCTCGCGGTTAAGCCCACAAGCAAGCTCGAGGTTGGCGCCTCTTATGCCAGCGGAAAATATGATTTCGACGAACAGTACGGCGCGGCGTTTGCATTCGCACACGCGCTCTATGGAGGCGACAAGCTTACCGTGGCCGCGGAATACGGTCAGTTGAAGGTTGACGTCAAGCCAGCCAACATGATGACAGCCGCAAACGCCGCCAACGGCACTACAGGCGACGGCAGCGTAACGCAGTATTCGTATTACCTGTCCGCCGGTTACAAGGTGCTACAGGATAAATTCGTGCATTACGTTGAGCCGGTTGTGCGCTACGAAGTCATGGATTCATGGGCGGAAGACGACCTCAATAAGAATGACCGCCAGGTAGTTTGGGCAGGCGTAAGATGCGCGCCCTACAAATACTGGACGCTGAAAGCCGGTTACGGCTGGCAGATGGAAAATTCGGGTTACGCCCTGGATAACGACGGCTTCATTCTTGAGTCAGTTCTTGAATTTTAACAGGTTCCGTATTATTCCTGTCTAAATCATCGTTTCACCCCTCACCTCTAAGCTTCTCCCCGGCCGGGAGAGGAATGAGGTGAGGGGTTTTTATTTTACAAAAATTTCACATCTATTTTTAGGTAATTTCAAAAGTTGGGGGCATTACTTTCGTACGGTTAAAAACCACCAATGCGTTACATAATGAACAAAAGAATTATCACCTTTATTGTTGCAATCGCGCATCTTTCCGGCGCTTTGTCGTGCGCGCTTGCAGGGGCCGGCACGCTTGAAGGTTTTGGCTCCGCCGCGCCCGTTGCGGCGTTCATGGACGTTGAAAGCGATACCTCGGCCATTATCGCCGTGGTAAACAAGAATCTCTGCCGCCAGGTAAAGCTTGTTTCAGACTTGGCCGATTTCACTTCCGGCCTGGCGGGCAAGGCGCTGCCTGGCCGGCATAAAAGCAAGCCTGTCAAGAGCAGTTCGCCGCAGTTCCTTATACCGGCCGGCGCATTTAGCCAGCTTAAGCAAATGTGGATGCATGCGCCCGCCGCAGCCCCGTTATTGTCTGATTCGCCGGCAACCGCAGCCGCAATAATAACATTTATACTGTTTGTATACCTGCTTATAAGGCGGCAGAAGATAAACAGCCATTTCTGCCGTCTTGCCCGCGGCGCCATAGAATCCGCCATGCATCTCATTCAAATAAACCCCCTAAACCCTCACCGGCGAAATGCTGCTGAGGGTTTTTTATTTAAAACTATTACATGGATTGTTTTAACTGCATTCGTTTACTCGTTCGTTATCCACGAACCGCTTTTGGCAATTACCACCATGACGCGCGAGCGAAACGCGGCTGAAGCCGTGAAGAACAGGCTTGAAAGCTTCATGCTGCCTTACAAGTTCGGCCGTTTCATGGGCGGCTCCTATGCCAACAACGATAAGCTGGTGATATTTGTCCAGGACCTGCACTGCCATCCCGAAGTTCAGCGAAACATATACGAGATATTAAAAATATTCGACAACCGTTTCGATATCAACCGCATCCTTGTGGAAGGCGCGCCCGCAGGCAGGGTTGATACAAGCATTCTTGGCTCAATTCCCAATGAAAAAGTAAAGAAAAAAGCGCTCACCACGCTTCTTGATAAAGGTTTAATCAGTGGCGCGGAATATTATTCCGTGGTGGAAAACAAAGACAAGCTTTACGGCCTTGAGCAGTGGGACGTGTATGAAAAAAACCTTGCCCGCGTGCGGCTGCTTATAGAAAACAAGCAGGCAAACGTGGCCATGGCGGACGAGCTTGTGTCGCGTCTGGGTGTTTTAAAAGACGATTACCTGTCCTCCTCGCTTAAAAAACTTCAGCAATATCTTGAGCCGGCGGATGATGAGAAAAAATCTGACACAAAACGCTATCTCGGCCTTGAGAACCTGGGGCAGAATGCCGGCGAGGACATTGCGGATTACCCTAACCTCGCCCAATATATCCGCCTGTTGAAGCTGAACAACTCCACAAAATACAAGCGCCTTCCCGCCGAGCTTTCGGAATACATGGTGGAGTTAAAAAAAGTTCTTCCATACAGTGTATATAAAACATTGCTTGACAAGCTTAGCTCAAGCGATAACCGCGAAGATTACTATCTCGCGTTGTCCGAAATAGCCGGCGAGTACACGCCCGCCTTTGCCGCCCGCTACCCCAATGCCGCAAAATTCCTTGAGTATATCCGGCTCAACTACACAATAAACCCCATAAACCTTGTAAGCGAGGAGAATGCCTTTGGCGAGCGCATTCTAAACCGCAGCGCGGCCACGCTGATGGACCGCGAAATATTGTTCCTTTCCCGCATGAGCCGCATTTGCAGGAACATGTTCGATTTAAAGGTTACCCCCGAGGAATACGGCTATTTCAAGCAAAACGTAGCCCGCTACCGGCAGCTTCTGCAAAAATATATCCCGCTCCGGGAAGTGAAGGATATAATAGTTCTGATGAGCGACAAGCAGCTTTACGATTTTTTTGAAACCAACTTGTGCCGCAACGACATATTCCTTCAAAACATTATCACCGCCCGTTCGTATACAGCCGGCGCCAAAACGCCAGTTTTAAGCGGCCACCGCGCCGTGCTTAATAACATTGATAAATTTGAAAATATACAAATAGTGGTTACCGGCGGTTTCCACACGGAAATA
>MGVF01000030.1:10936-15957 GCA_001800355.1 Elusimicrobia bacterium RIFOXYA2_FULL_50_26 | reverse complement strand
CGGTTTAATGTAACGCTTAATCCGGATAACGAGATATGCTCACTTATCGGCTCAAAAGAAGGGATCGGCCATTTTCACCTGGCGTTTGTAAACCCGGGCGATGTTGTGCTTATTCCTGAGCCGGGCTATCCTGTTTATAACACAGGCACGATATTTTCAGACGGTGAGCCTTACTTCATGCCCCTCCGCGCGGAAAATAATTTCCTGCCTGACTTTGACAGCATACCTGAGGCGGTGGCAAAAAGGGCGCGTATCATGTTCATCAACTATCCCAATAATCCTACGGCCGCCACCGCGCCCCGCGAGTTCTACGTTAAAGCCGTGGAATATGCCAGGAAATATGGCATAATCATTGCGCACGACGCGGCCTATTCCGAGATGTATTATGAAGATAAACCGATGAGTTTTCTTGAAATACCCGGCGCAAAAGAGGTGGGCGTTGAGTTCCACTCGCTTTCAAAAACATATAACATGACCGGCTGGCGCATAGGCTGGGTGTGCGGCAACCCTGCCATAGTCAAAGGGCTTTCGACGGTAAAAGATAATTACGATTCAGGCGCGTTCCAGGCGGTGCAGGAAGCGGCCGTGGCCGCGCTGACAGGCCCGCAGGATTGCGTGGAGAAAATGCGCGCGCTATACCGGCAGCGCCGGGACGTTCTCTGCGAAGGGCTTGCCCGGCTGGGCTGGAATGTTACAAAACCCGCGGCTACGTTCTACGTATGGGCGCGCGTTCCGAAAGGGTACGCCTCTTCAGATACTGTAGGCAAACTTCTTGACGACGCCGGTATCGTATGTACGCCCGGAAATGGCCTGGGACCCTCGGGCGAAGGCTACGTCCGTTTCGCTCTGACGGTCGGCGTCCCGCGCATAACCGAGGCGCTGTCGCGCATAGCGCGCATGAAGTGGTAACAGCTTATATAGGTCTGGGATCCAACCTGGGTAACAGAAAAAATAATATCAGCAAAGCCCTGCAGAACCTGGCGCGCCTGCCGCATACGACACTTCTTAAAACCTCGTCGCTATACAATAGTTCCGCAATAGGCCCTGTGCAGCGTGATTTTGTAAATTGCATTGCCAGGATCGCCACTTCGCAATCACCCCCAAGGCTGCTTGATAATCTTAACGAAATCGAACGGCGGATGGGACGCAGGAAAAATAAGCGTTGGGGGCCGCGGCTCATTGACCTTGATATTATTTTTTACGGGCGTAATATTGTGTCCGGAAGGCGTCTTGTTGTCCCGCACCGGGAGGCGGCGCGCCGCCGTTTCGTCATTGAACCGATGTCTGAGATGTCACCGGGATTCGTTCATCCCGTTCTTCACATTACAATGCGCACTATCCGCAACCGGCTTCGATTGACAGCTAAAGTCCAAAAAGTTACAATGATTCCATGGAAAAAATAACGACGGTAACATTGCGGCAGATGAAAGAGCGCGGCGAGAAGATTGTTATGCTTACCGGTTATGATTTCAGCATGACAAAACTGCTTAACGAGGCAGGCGTCGAGGCGATACTGGTTGGCGATTCGCTCGGTATGGTAAAGCTGGGTTACGAAACTACGCTGCCGGTAACAGTTGACGACATAATATATCATTGCAAGGCCGTCAAGCGCGGCAACAGCCGTTCGCTGATTATTGCGGACATGCCGTTCATGTCTTACGAGGCCGGTGTTGATGAAGCGATAGCCAACGCCGGAAAAGTGATCAAGGAAGGCGGCGCCGAGGCGGTAAAAATCGAGGGCGGGCGCGAGATGGCTGCAAAAATACAGGCGCTCGTAGCCGCTAAAATTCCGGTGATGGGGCACATCGGCCTTACGCCGCAGTCCATAAACCAGTTGGGCGGCTACAAGGTGCAGGGGCGCAGCCTTGACGAGGCGCGCCGGCTTGTGGATGAGGCGCGCGTTCTTGAGGCGGCCGGCGTGTTCGCCATTGTTCTCGAATGCATCCCCGCCGCGGTTGCCGTCGAAATTACGAAAGCGGTTTCCGTTCCCACGATCGGTATCGGGGCAGGCGGAGGTTGCGACGGGCAGATACTTGTAACTGACGATATGCTTGGGTTGTACGGAGAATTTAAACCTAAATTTGTTAAACGTTACGCGGACCTCCGCTCCCAGATTGTCGATGCAATCCGTCTATATAAGAAAGAGGTAAAAGAGGCTGCTTTTCCCTCCGATGAACACACGTATTAAAGTAATCCGGTCACCGCGGGCGATGCAGGATGCGTGCCTGAAATTGCGCGCGCGGGGAAAAACCATCGGTTTTGTGCCGACGATGGGGGCGTTGCATGACGGGCACCTCTCCCTTATTGCCCGCGCCAGGCGGGAAAATGATGCCGTCGTAGTTTCAATTTTCGTCAATCCAACCCAATTTGGCCCGTCCGAAGATTACCTGAAATACCCGCGCCCGTTTTCGCATGACAAAGATTTGTGCCGCGCCGCCGGTGTAGACATTCTCTTTGCGCCTGGTGTCGCGGCAATGTACACCCAGGATCATAAAACTTTTGTAAACGTCGCGAAAATGTCCGACGTCCTTTGCGGCGCAGCCCGCCCCGGCCATTTCCGCGGCGTCGCCACCGTCGTAAATAAACTGTTCAACATTGTAGCGCCTTCAAGCGCATATTTCGGAAAAAAAGATTTCCAGCAGCTTGCCATAATAAAGAATATGGTGCGGGATTTGAATATACCGGTAAAAATTGTTTCATGCCCGATTATCCGCGAGCCGTCGGGCCTCGCCCGTTCAAGCCGCAACCGCTACTTGTCGGATATAGAACGCGATCACGCTCAAAAACTGTCAAGGTCGCTTTCTCTGGCGCGGCGCCTTATCACCAGGGATGGAATAAGCAATCCCGCCCGCATAACCGCGGAAATGGCGTCTATTATCAAAACCATCCCCGGCGCGCGCATAGACTACATTAAAATCTGCAATCCCGAAACACTCGAAGAACTTAAAACAATAGAGACCCGCGCCCTAATCGCCCTGGCCATATTCATAGGCAAAACCCGCCTAATAGATAATTGCATAGCCATTAGGGACGTTGTAAACTAATAAACTATTGACCATTTCGGAATTAATTGCTAGACTCACAACATTATGCCTAGGCATGGAAGAATAGAAATACCAGGTGGCGTTTATCATATAATAGTAAGGGGCATTGAGCGGCGTACCCTGTTTAAGGATAAAGCAGACTACCAGAAATTTCTGAATATCCTTGAAAAAGGGTTGAAATCCTTTAAGCACCAATGTCTTGCCTGGGTGTTGATGCCTAACCATGTGCATTTACTATTGCGCCAGGGGGATGCACCGTTAAGTAAAATGATGCGCGGTATTCTTACCGGGTACGCCTTGTATTTCAATCATAAATATAAGCGCAGCGGGTACGTGTACCAGAATAGGTATAAATCAATAATGTGCCAGGAAGACGTGTACTTTTTAGAGCTTGTCCGGTATATACATTTAAATCCCGTGCGCGCCGGCATCGTTATGGCAATAGAGGGGCTTGACAGCTACCCATGGACAGGACATAGTGTGTTAGCCGGAAAATTTAAAAGGAGTTGGCAATCAACGGAAGAAGTTCTGAAATTGTTCGGCCCGGATACTGGTGCGGCCTGGAAAAAATACCGGGCATTCATGATAGATGGCTGGAATATGGGAAAGAACAGGACGCTGACAGGCGGGGGGATCGTTCGCAGCGCAGGGGGATGGCGGAAACTTATGCAGTTAAAGGCATCTGATGAACGCTGGCAGGGTGATGAGCGTATACTAGGCGACGGCAGTTTCGTGGAGGATGCATTGAGGGCAGCTGATGCAAAAATGACGCAGCGCGCGCGCATCCAGCAAGAAGGCTGGACGCTGGAAACGCTTGCTGACCACGTTTGCAAATTGGTGTCAATATGCCGAAACGATATTAAACGGCGCGGTCGCAATGGCAGTATTACAAAGGGGCGGGAATTATTTTGTTTTTGGGCGAAAGAGGAATTGATGATTGACGGGCAGGCGATTGCAAACTACCTTAATATGTCAAAAATGGCTGTAAGTAAAAACGTTCGCAAGGGAGAAGATTATGCGCGGCAGATGTCGCTTAAGTTTATTAGTTTACAACGTCCCTAAGATTGATATATGGTAAGGGTGGATTTTTTGGTTATTGGGGGGGGGATTGCGGGGCTTTCGTTTGCTTTGAAGGCTGGAAGGGTTGGGACGGTGGCGGTTGTTACCAAGCGTGCGGTTAATGATTCGGCTACGGTGCGGGCGCAAGGGGGGGTGGCCGCGGTGTGGAATGGCGATGACACATTCGAGAGCCATGTAAACGATACACTTTCGGCGGGCGCGGGGTTGTGCAATAAAGATGTAGTGGAAACCGTCGTGCGCGAGGGGCCGGAACGCATACGCGAGCTTATAAAACTTGGCGTGCGGTTTTCGCGCAGCGGTGACGGGCGCGACTACGAGTTGGGGCTTGAGGGCGGGCATTCGCACAGGCGCATACTCCATGCGGGCGATATTACCGGCGAAGAAATTGAAAACGTGCTTATCAGCCGTGTGCGTGAAAATCCTTCTATAAAAATTTTCGAACATCATATCGCAATAGACCTTATTACCACGGGCAAGATACAAAAAAAGTTTGCCGGCGATTCGGAAAAATGCTGGGGCGCCTACGTGCTTGACATAGCGGCAAACCGGGTGGAGACATTCATTGCAAAAACGGTTGTTCTCGCTACCGGCGGCGCGGGCAAGGTGTATCTTTACACGTCAAATCCCGACGTTGCCACGGGCGACGGCATTGCGATGGCTTACCGTTGCGGCGCGACCGTTGCCAACATGGAATTCGTGCAGTTCCACCCTACATGCCTTTATAATCCACAGGCCAAATCATTTCTGATATCCGAGGCTTTAAGAGGCGAAGGCGGGCTGCTTAAGCGCAAAGACGGGACATGTTTCATGGAAAAATATCATCCGTCAAAAGAGTTGGCGCCGCGCGATGTCGTTGCGCGGGCGATAGACAGCGAATTAAAAGTAAGCGGCGACGAT
>MGVF01000030.1:0-10880 GCA_001800355.1 Elusimicrobia bacterium RIFOXYA2_FULL_50_26 | reverse complement strand
CAAAAAGCGAAAGAGGAGCTGCCTGCCGGAGATAATTTTACCGACGTCCCGTTGTGGGATACGGCGGGCGCGACAGATTCATCGGAGTCCGTAGTTGTAAGCCAGAACTGGGAAGAGATACGCCAGTTTATGTGGAATTACGTGGGCATAGTCCGCAGCAATAAACGGCTTGAGCGTGCCAGGCGCCGCATAGAGTTATTGCAACAGGAAATAAGCGAGTACTACTGGAATTTTATCGTAACGAGCGATCTTATAGAGCTGCGCAATGTAGCCACGGTTGCAGAGCTGGTAATCAAGTGCGCGGGGATGAGAAAGGAAAGCAGGGGGCTTCATTATACCGTTGATTTTCCGTCCCTGCTCCCCGTGCAGGAGTACACACTGTTAAACCGTTTTGACTACTGCCGTAAAAACTGGTAGTATTATTTAGTCTTACGGAAGAAATGCCAAAGTTGCTGTCATTGCGAGCGAAGCGAAGCAATCTCGCTGTTTTGCATTAAAACTACGAGATTGCTTCGTCGCCAAAGCTCCTCGCAATGACACGCTGCGTAACATCAGTTATTCAATAAACCCGGTGATGCCATGAAACTTTATCATAAATTTCTTATCGCCATGTTGCTTATTTCAATTATCCCGCCCGTGCTTTACAGCCTGGTGCTTCTAAAAACCACCGGCACGAAGCTCAAAAAAGTTATTGACGAAAACAATGCGAACATTGCAACAAGCGCGGCGCTGGAAGTAAACAAGTTTTTCGTTGAGATCGAAAAGAAACTGGACATAGCCCGTCGTATAGAGCGTTCCGGCCGGCTGTCGAATTCCGAGAAAAGTATTCTGCTGCTTGACGGCCTTTCGTCAAACAAGCTGCTTCTGGCCATTGCCATGGTTGACGAATCCGGCAAAACGGTTAATGCCTTTGCCGCCAGGGATGTTGCGCTTGATTACGACCGGGCGCTGCTGGATAAAACTATAAAAACCAGCCAGGTACAGATCGGCAGTATTGGCTACACAAGGGGCGACAACAGGCCGTACGTTGATGCCATATATCCCATTGCCGCAGCCCGCAGGGAATATTTGTATCTCAGGGTTGGTATAAATTACGTCCTGCACCGGATCCAGTTACATATCGATGCCGGCGAAGGCAGGAAATTTATGCGCATTGTCATTGCCGATGCCCATGGCAGCGCCGTATCAACGCCTGATTATGCCATAAAAAATTTCAGCCCCGAACTTCTTAAAAGATACCGTGAATTTAAGCCGGGACAGGTGGCGGTTGAAGAGGGCAGGATTAACATGGTGGCCGGCAGCGAGGGGCCGGGATGGCTGGCGATTCTACAGGAGCCTGTGAGTGAGGCCTATTCCGCGGTCACGTCTCTTAAAATCATGGCCGTGGCGCTTATCTTTTTAACTCTTATTTTTGCCATCGCAGGCGCAAGCCTGCTTGCGCGCAACCTGTCAAAGCCTATCAGCGTGCTTATCTCGGGCATCGAAAAAGTTGCCGTTGGAAATCTCGATTCCCAGCTCCCGATGTTAACAAACGACGAATTATCAAGGCTGGTGATGATATTTAATTCCATGACGGTAAAACTAAAGAAGCTCCAGGAAGACATGAAACGCAATGAACGGCTTTCCACTATAGGCCAGATGGCCAGTATACTGGGCCACGAGGTCAGGAACCCGCTTGCGGCCATTACAAATGCCTGTTACCTCATCAAAATGGAGGCCCTTAAAAATCCCGAAGGCAACCAGAAAACATTGCGCCGCATAGAGATAATCGAGACGGAAATAAAATCTACGACGAAAATTATCAACGATATGCTGGACTATTCTCGCAGCCGGCCGCCCGTGCTTGCGAAACAGGATATTAACGAAGTGGCGCGTAAAATTGCGGACGACGTTAAGTTCCCCGGTAATGTCAGGCTCGAGTATTCCTTTGCCGCCGTGCCGAAAATTGATATTGATGTAGAGGAAATGAAGCAGGTTATACGAAATCTGATAAACAATGCAATTGACGCAATGAGCGCAAACGGCGGCACCCTGGCGCTGAAAACCGTCAGAAAGATCGGGGTTAAAACCAATGCGCCTGTTGTCCGTCTTGAAATAGCTGATACAGGTTGCGGTATCCCGCCGGAAATAGCGGAAAAGATATTCGAACCGTTCTTCTCGACCAAATCCAAAGGGACGGGCCTTGGGCTTGCGGTTGTAAAGCGGATCGTCGAAGAGCGTCACAACGGAGCCATACTTATTAACAGCGTAAAGGATAAGGGAACGTCCTTTTATATAGAGTTGCCCGTGAGGGAGGATGATTTATAATGAGTGAAAATGAAGTTGCAAAGGCTAAAATACTCGTGGTTGAAGATAATGATTCCATACGGGAAACGATGGAAAGCATTCTTGTAGAAGAGGGGTATGATGTAAAAGCCGCACCCGGCGTGCGCAACGCCGCGGAGTTGATAGAGCAGGAGACGTTTAACCTTGTTATTTCCGACCTTTCGCTTGGCGCTGATTCAGGACTTTCACTGGTAGAGCCTGTAAGAAGCAAGGATAGCTCTACGATATTTCTGCTTATGACTGGCGCCGGCACCATGGAGACCGCGCTTGAAGCCATAAAGAAGGACGTGGATGAATATATATTGAAACCTATCGAACCGGCGGAGTTAATCCACAAGGTTAAGATATATCTCGAAAAACAGAAAATCACGAAGGAAAAGGAAGTCCTTGTCAGGCAGTTGCAGGAGTCCAACGAGAGGCTTGTCGAGCTGGTAAAAATTGACGAATTAACCGGCGCATTCAACCGCCGTTTTTTGTTCGAGCAATTGCATATAGAAATGCAGAAATCCAGGCGCCAGCGCTCGACGCTTGTGCTGATGATGTGCGATGTTGACGGTTTTAAAAAATTCAACGACAAGTATGGCCACCTTGAAGGCGATACGCTGCTTAAAACCATTGTTGAAATTTTGAAAAGCTGCGTGCGCCAGTACGTTGACATGGTGTTCCGTTACGGCGGCGACGAATTCGCAATCCTGGTGCCGGATGCAAACAAGGAAAACGCAGCTGTTATCGCCGGGCGTATAGTGTCGAAAATCCAGCACGACCTGGGGCCAAAGGGCATAGGCATAAGCATCGGTGCGGCGTCTTACGGAGACGGTGGCATGTACGTTTCATTCATGAATGAACTTATTCACATTGCCGATACCATGCTTTACGAGGCAAAACGCGCCGGCGGCGGCAAGGCAGTGGTTTAAATAATAAATGGATAAAATAATAATTAAGGGTGCAAGAGAACATAACCTGAAAAACATCAGTTGCGAAATTCCGCGCAATAAACTGGTGGTGATTACCGGGCTTTCCGGTTCGGGAAAATCGTCTCTGGCATTCGACACCATATACGCCGAGGGGCAGAGGCGGTACGTGGAATCGCTGTCGGCGTATGCGCGCCAGTTTCTTGAACTGATGGATAAGCCGGACGTTGACAGCATCGAGGGGTTGTCGCCGGCGGTTGCCATAGAGCAGCGGACGCCGTCGCATAATCCGCGCTCCATCGTAGGCACGGTAACCGAAATATACGATTACCTCAGGCTTTTATTCGCGCGTATAGGCATTCCGCACTGCCCGCAGTGCGGCAACGAGGTCAGGCCGCAGTCTGCCCAGCAGATTATTGACGACATAATGAAACTGCCGGCCGGCGCTAAATTGCAGATACTTTCGCCTCTGGTGCGCGGCAGGATCGGCACGTACGATGAACTGTTTTCCCGGCTTTCAAAAGCCGGGTACGTGCGGGCGCGCGTTGACGGCAAGGTTTACGGTTTGGATGAGAAAATCCGGCTTGACCGCTACCGCAAGCATACCATAGAGCTTGTGGTTGACCGGATTGTATTAAGCCCGGCGGAGCGCACCCGTATCGCCGATTCCGTCGAGACGGCGCTGAAGGAATCCCATGGGCTGGTTACCGTCATATCCGGCGAAAATTCAAGCAAGGCCGGCGAACGTACATACAGTGAGCATTATGCATGCCTTGAGTGCGGCGTAAACATGCCCGAGATCGAGCCGAGGCTGTTTTCTTTTAACTCGCCATACGGGGCATGCGCCGAATGCACGGGATTGGGAACCAAACTTGAAATAGACGAGGACCTGGTGATACCGAACAAGGAGCTGTCGCTCTCGGAAGGCGCGATACTGCCGTGGTCGCAGCCTATCACTACGCGTACCCACCGCTGGAAGTATTCCTGGAGCAGCTATTACGAGGAAATGCTCCGGGATGTCAGCCGCCGGCACGGTATTGACGTTGATAAACCATGGAAACAACTCAGCCGCAAGCAGCAGGAGACGATTCTTTCTGGCGATAAAGATTTCGAAGGTGTTATTAATAATATGCAGCGCCGCTACGCTGAGACGGAATCGGAGTACGTTAAAGAAGAAATATACAACAAATATATACGCAGGCGGTTATGTCCATCCTGCAAAGGCGCGCGTCTGAAAAAAGAGGCGCTTTCAGTTTTTATCGGCGGCCGTTCCATAGCCGGGGTTACGGCGATGGCGGTAGACAAGGCAAAAGTTTTTTTTGAAACGCTTTCGCTGACGGAAAAAGAAAAAATTATCAGCAGGGTTATTTTAAAAGAGATAAATGCCCGGCTTGCGTTCCTGGTAAACGTGGGGCTTGGCTATCTTACGCTTGACCGTGAGAGCGCTACGCTTGCGGGCGGCGAGGCGCAGCGCATTCATCTTGCAACGCAGATAGGCTCCGGCCTTACCGGCGTATTGTACGTTTTGGACGAGCCGTCAATAGGATTGCACCAGCGCGATAACCGCAGGTTGCTGGACACATTGCTGAAACTTCGTGACATGGGCAATACGTTGCTTGTGGTTGAACACGACGAAGAGACCATGCGCGAATCCGACTGGATAATAGATCTCGGCCCCGGCGCCGGGGTTCACGGCGGAAATATTGTCGCACAGGGGACTCTTGCGGAAGTTTTAAGCGAGAAGAAATCGCTTACCGCCCGCTACCTCAACGGCAATCTTACCATACCCGTGCCGGCGCGCCGGGCGCAGGTTTTGGACAAACGGCTTTCAATAAAGGGCGCAGCCCAGTTTAACCTGAAAGGCATTGATGTTGACATTCCTCTCGGCCTTTTCGTGTGCATCACCGGCGTTTCAGGTTCAGGAAAATCAACGCTTGTTCACGAGGTGTTGTACAAGTCGCTTGCGCAGCGCCTGTACCGCTCAAAGGATGCGCCCGGAAAATGCCGCGCCATCGAAGGCATAGAGCAACTGGAAAAGGTTATTATCGTTGACCAGTCGCCGATTGGCCGCACGCCGCGCTCAAATCCTGCAACCTACACCGGAGCTTTCGGGCCTATTCGTGAGCTGTTTGCGCAGATGCCGGAATCTAAAACACGCGGTTATAAGCCGGGGCGGTTTTCATTTAACGTAAAGGGCGGCCGTTGCGAAAATTGCCACGGCGACGGCACATTGAAAATAGAGATGCAGTTTCTTCCTGACGTGTACGTGCATTGCGACGTATGCAAAGGCAGGCGTTTCAACGAAGAGACGCTACAGGTGAAATACAAGGGCAGGAATATAGCCGAAGTGCTGGACATGACCGTCGAAGAAAGCGTTGAATTGTTTGCGAACATACCCCCGCTTAAGAGAATGCTGGGGACGCTAAACGAGGTTGGCCTTGGTTATATAAAGATAGGCCAGCCGGCAACCACTCTCTCCGGCGGGGAGGCGCAACGAGTTAAACTTGCCACGGAGTTATCGCGCCGCGGGGCGGGAAAAACACTCTACATACTTGATGAGCCTACCACCGGCCTGCACTTTGCGGATGTTGAAAAACTGCTTAGCGTTCTTCACCGGCTTGTGGACGCCGGCAACACAGTGCTTGTTATAGAACATAATCTTGAAGTCATAAAAACCGCGGATTGGATAGTTGATCTCGGGCCGGAAGGCGGCGAGGCTGGCGGCAATGTTGTTGCAACAGGTACGCCTGAAGATGTGGCGCGAAACCGTAATTCATATACCGGCCGTTACCTTAAGCCGTATGTTTGACATGCCTCTTTAGCAGTTTGAGGTCATTGCGAGCGAGAGCGAAGCAATCTCGAAGTTGCTTCTGATGAAAAGCGAGATTGCCGCGCCCTTTGGGCTCGCAATGACGACGATAACTTCAAAACGCTAAAGAGACACTGTTTGACATGCCAGGCTTAATTAGGTAAAATATCGTATATTGTCAATGTGTTTTAACCCGGATTTCGGGTTTAATTCCAGGAGGTAGTTAACGATGAACAAAAAAATGCTGATTATCGGTTTAATAGCTATAACACTGGGAGCCTGCGCTAAAAAGCAGGTGGTAAGGCCTGAACCGGAAGTAAAACCACCGCTAAGCGAAGAAGAAATGGAGATGTCAAGGCAGGAGCCTTCAATCCGTTTTTCCGATTGGCGGGCGGTGCCGGAACTGGGAGCCATACTTTTTGATTACGACCAGGCGGATCTTATGGATAATGCGCGCGCAATATTAAAAAGGAATGCGGATTACCTTAAAAATCACCCGGAGGCCAGCATACTTGTGGAAGGCTATTGCGATGAACGCGGCACCATAGAATACAATCTTGCGCTTGGACAGCGGCGCGCAGCGGCTGTGCGCGAGTATTACGGACAGCTTGGCATTCCGCTTGGGCGCGTAGGCACTATATCATACGGAGAAGAAAAGCCGGTTGATCCAGCGCATAATGAAGCGGCCTGGTCAAAGAACCGCCGCGCGGAAACAAAAGTTCGCGCCGCTTCGGAAGCTACGAAACAATAGTATTCAATGAAAACAAGGAACTATGCCATAACCCTGTTCGCTGTTGCCTGCCTTCCGTTTTTAAGCGGTTGCATAGCAACCTCGCGTGAGATAACGGATCTGCGCGACGATATATACCAGTTGCAACTAAAGCTGAACGATATGCAGCGCAACCAGGCGGATATATCCGCTAAAATGGACGGGCTTTCCACGACAATGAAAGGTCTGAACTCGGAACTTGGGGATACGCAGAACAGGATGTCTCTCCTGGGCCAGCGCATGGATGACGTGGAATCCAATCTGTCGCAGAGAATGGGCAAACTTTCCGAGCAGCTTTCGGGTTCGGCCATGAAGGTGGCGCCGCCGCCGTCGGAACTATACAAGCTTGCATACAGCGATTTTTCACGTGGGAAATATGATCTCGCCCTCGTAGGATTTAAATCCTACCTCGGGAAATACCCCCAGGGCGAGCTTGCGGACCAGGCGCAGTATTACACAGGCGAATGTTATTATTCCAAGGGTGAATGGGAAAATGCGCTGGAAGAGTTCGACGGCATGGAAAAGAATTACGGCAATAGCACCCTTGTGCCATCGGCGCGGCTCAAACAGGCGTTATGCCTTGAGCAACTGGGAAAGCTCGACGATGCTCAGAAGTTGTTCGAGTCTATACTGAATGATTTTCCTGAAAGCCCTGAATCGTTTACCGCCAGAGAAAAAATACGTTAGCGTGAATGAAACAAAACCTCGGTATACCTTTTTTTATTTCCTTCCTTTTGCACGGCGCCGTCTTTATCACCCTTTCATTCAAGTTTAACCAATCATCATATATTATAATGCCGGTTGAGCTCTCTTTTTACAGTTCATCCGGCGGCCAGGCCGCTTCCGCGGCCCCGGCTGCCGAAGTGCAGGAAAGCCGTCCCATAACAAAAAAGGATGATGAGATAGTAATTCCAAAGAAAAAAACCGCCGATAAGAAAAAGAAAGATAAGGTTGTCAAGCCCGCGGTAAAAACGCAGGCTCCGCAGGATTCAGGCAAACAGCCGCAGCCAGGTTCGGCCACGGCGCCGGCAGAATCGAAGGGCGGCAGTACAGGCGCGGGAACCGGAATGGAAACAGGGCCGGGCAGCCCTATAAGTGTAGGTTCGGCGCGCTTTCCATATTCTTATTACACTAATCTTGTCGCCAGGAAGATAGAAAAAAACTGGCAATGGGCAAATGCATTCGGCCGTATGAAAGCCGTGGTTTTTTTCCGTATCTTAAGGGATGGCAGCATAACTGCGCTTGCCATAAAAACATCTTCGGGCGACGATACGTTCGATCAGCAGGCACTGCGTTCCGTGGAATTGGCCGGCCCGTTTCCTCCGCTGCCGTCCGGTTATAGCGAGGACGAACTGGGCATATATTTTGAGTTTGCATTCAAGGAGTAAGGGAGTGAATATCTTGAGATCGTTGCTTGTTTATTTTGTAATAGCGGCAATATGCCCTGCGCTTAACGCTACGGATGTTTACCTTCGCCTTATGGCGCATGGCCAGCGGGTTGACGTCGGCGTGGCGGGTTTTGTACCGGCTTCGCCCACTATGGATGAGTCAAAATATGCCAGGCAGATTCAGGAGATTCTCCGTTATGATCTTCTTTTTGCCCGCTATTTCAATATACTGGATGAAGGCCCTCTTTATACCGGCAAGGATGAAGAAATTAAAAGCTGGGCGGACCAGGGTGCCGACATGCTGGTGTGCGGAAAAATAAGTATAAATTTAAAAAATATCGAAGTTGACGTGCAATTGTTTGACACGGAGAGCCGTCAGATTATCTGGGAGAAAACATTCACGGGAACCACCGGCGACTGGCGCAGGCTGGCACATGAGATAAATGACGAGTTAATCATGCGCATTACCGGCGAGCGGGGGATAGCGCATACCAGGATAGTATTTTCAAATAATGTTTCCGGCAGCAAGGAATTATACACGATAGATTATGACGGCGGCAACCTGATGCGCATGACCGACGACAAGTCCATCAATCTTCTTCCCTGCTGGTCGCCTGACGGAAAAGAGATAGTCTACACTACTTACAGGTTTGGCAATCCCGACCTTTGCGGCATTTCCTGTAACGCAGACCGGCGCCGGGTTATCTCGCAGCGCCAGGGGCTTAACACGGCCGCCAGTTTTTCACCCGACGGCAACACGATAGCCCTTACTATTTCCCGCGGCAAGACGCCCGCCCTCTATCTTATAAAACGTTCCGGCGAGATTATCCGGCAATTGACTTTTGGCAATGCCGCCGCCACCAGCCCGTCGTTTGCTCCCAATAGCCGTGAAATAGCATATATTTCGGACGATCCCGGTTATCCCCAGTTATATATAATGAATATCGAAGGCGGAAATAACCGCCGCTTGCCGGCGCGCGGTTATTGCGATTCGCCGGCCTGGTCGCCGCGCGGCGACAGGATAGTTTTTACAATGCGCCAGGGAAGGGGAGACAACAGGTATGATCTATATGTGTACGCGTTGGCTGAAGGAACAATATCCCGCCTGACACAGAATGAAGGGGATAACGAAAACCCGTCATGGTCGCCCGACGGCCGGTTCATAGTGTTTTCATCCACCCGTTCCGGACGGTCTCAATTATACATCGCAGCCGCCGACGGTTCCGGCGCAAGGAAATTAGGTTCCATACCCGGCAATTCATCCACCCCCGACTGGTCGCCTTGATGTTGGGCGCAACGCATTGAAATTTTGTAGAATTCTAGTCCCTCTCCACGACGGCTTGCGATTATACATAAGTTCCTTCTCGACGGGGAGAAGGCAGGATGAGGGGGAATTTGGAGGACGTGCTATTACACCGAAATCCGCCGTTATGATATTGCTGCTTTTGATGCCAGCGTGTATTTACGCGGGCGATGAATTTCTTCTCGCAGAGAAACTGTTTCTGCAAAAGAATTATTCCGCCGCTATGCCGGGTTATGCGTCCTTGCAACTTTCTAAGTTCGGCACGGTAGAAGGCGAAAAAGCCCAACTTAGAACCGCCGACTGCTATTTCGGGCTGGGGCTTTATGCGCAGGCGCAGCAACAATTTACCCGGTTTCTTGCCGGCCATCCTTATAGC
Organism: Elusimicrobia bacterium RIFOXYA2_FULL_50_26; assembly: GCA_001800355.1. GTDB lineage: Bacteria > Elusimicrobiota > Endomicrobiia > Endomicrobiales > XYA2-FULL-47-53 > XYB2-FULL-50-12. The sequence continues at coordinate 999 of MGVF01000030.1, read as the reverse complement.
CCGCTGCGTGGCCATGCGGCATACTTCCTTGCCGAATCAATGTTTCGCCAGGGCAAGTACGAGTCCTCAGCTCTCCTCTATGAAGATTTTGCAGCATCCTATCCCGACAGTATTTATATAGCCGATGCGTCGTACGGCAAAGCGGCCAGCCTTTTTTACGTGGAAAAATATACTTCGGCGCTTTCACAGTTCGGAACGGTGCTAAACCGTTTTACGGAGCGGCAGGATTTGAGAGAGGGCGCCCAGTTCTACGTGGCTGAAGCGTGGTTTCAGAGGGGAAGCTATACGGAGGCCGAAAAGGAATACCGTCGCTTCCTGGTTGAAAACTCGTCATCAGCCTATGTGCCGGTGGCGCACTACCGCCTGGGCGAGACACTCCGCGCCCGCGGGAAAATGGCCGCCGCGCGGCAGGAATTCGATAGGCTTTTAGCGCGTAAAATTTCCAGGCAGATGAGAGCGGACACGCTATACGCATTGGGCGAAACCTGTTATCTTGATGGTAACTACAAAGCGGCGATTGCACATTATCAGCAGGTTACGGCAACCTATCCTGAGCTTGCGGCCGCGGCTAAGGCATATTACAACACCGGCTGGTGCTTTTTTCAGCTTGGGGATTATGAACATGCGCGCTCGCTGTTTTCTTCTTTCGACAAAAAGCACCCGCGAAACGATCTGGCGGCCTCGGCAAATTACATGTCTGCGCTTGCAACGTATTACTCGCGCGACTATGGGTATGCTTATACGTTGTTTGACAGGTTTTATAAAAAGTATGCCGCCTCGGTTTACGCAGACGATGCGCTCTATTGGCTTGGCTGGTGTAAATTGAAACTCGACGACCCTGAATCATCGCTTAAACTATTCCGTGCGCTTGCAAAAAATCATCCGCAATCCAATTACCGGGAACGCGCCGATTTTATGTTCGCGGAATGTTATTACCGCATGGAAGAGTTCGATACGGCGCGTAAGTACTACGAACGGTTTCTTGACCGCTACCCGGCT
>MGVF01000029.1 GCA_001800355.1 Elusimicrobia bacterium RIFOXYA2_FULL_50_26 | reverse complement strand
GGTTTAAGGGCGACGTACAAGAAAGTGGAGTTGCTTCTGGAAAAATCCGGCAAGATAAGGTAAAATACAAGAAACAGGCAGGTTGAAATAAAAGTGTTTCTTTAGCAGTTTGAGGTCATTGCGAGCGAGAGCGAAGCAATCTCGACGTTGCTTCTTATGAAAAGCGAGATTGCCGCGCCCTTTGGGCTCGCAATGACGACGACAATTTCTAAACAAAGAAACACAAATAAAAAAAGGGGGGATACATGGGGGCTTATATTTTTGGGGGCGAACTATTACCGCATTGCATGGGAATTATGCAATGTGGTTTTTTATTTTACGGGGGAGGGGTACACAATGGAAAATAATGACATTGATCTTGATAGTATTAATATTCCCAACGAGTTGCCCATTCTTCCTTTGCGCGGGACCGTTATATTTCCTTCGATGATAATCCCGATTACTATCGGGCGCGCGGGCAGTGTCCGGCTGGTGGAAGAAGCGACGGCCGGCAATCGTATCATCGGGGTGGCGGCGCAGAAAAACTCTCAGGTGGACGAGCCGCATGAGGATGATGTTTACAGCGTCGGAACGGCAATACACATAATGAAAATGCTCAAGATGCCGGATGATACAATTCAACTTCTGGTGCAGGGGTTTTCAAGAATACACATAGAATATTACACGCAGAATGAACCGTATTTCAGGGCAAGGATAAAACCGTTGCAGGTAGAGGAAGAGGATGATGACACCGAGGCGCAGGCGCTGCGAAGAAATATTCTCGCCACGCTTGAAAAAATTGCTTCTCTTTCGCCGCAAAGCGGCACCGAGCTTTATACCATGGTGTTAAACATCAAAAAACCGGGAAGGCTTGCCGACCTTGTTGTATCGTCGCTAAACCTGTCCACGGAACAGCAGCAGGATTTTCTTGAAACGCTGAGCGTAAAGGAAAGGCTGAAAAAACTGCACGTGCTTCTGGGAAAAGAATTGCAACTGTCCGAGATAAGCTCGAAGATACAAACCGACATGAAGGAGCGGCTGGACAAAACCCAGCGGGAGTATATACTGCGCGAGCAGCTTAAAGCCATACAGAAAGAGCTTGGCGAAGGCGAGGAGCAGAGCGACGAATTGCGGGATATGCGCAACAGGATAAAAAGCGCGAAGATGCCGAGAGACGTCGAGAAGGAAGCCGAGAAGGAAACCGACCGTATGTCCAAGATACCGCCCGCATCGCCCGAGTATACGGTGGCGCGCACATATCTTGAATGGCTTGTAACGCTGCCATGGTCGGTGTCGTCAGAGGATAACCTGGATATACGCCAGGCTCAACGCGTGTTGGACGAGGATCATTACGACCTGAAAAAAATCAAGGAACGCATACTTGAATTTCTTGCCGTGCGCCGGTTAAAAAAGGACACAAAAGGGCCTATACTTTGTTTCGTCGGGCCTCCCGGAGTAGGCAAGACGTCGCTGGGCAAGTCAATCGCGCGCGCCATGGGAAGAAAATTCATGCGCATATCGCTCGGCGGTATCCGGGACGAGGCCGACATTCGCGGCCACCGGCGCACGTATATCGGGTCGCTCCCGGGCAGGATTATCCAGGGCATAAAGCGCGCCGGTTCAAATAACCCTGTGTTCATGATGGACGAGGTTGATAAGATTGGCATTGATTTCCGTGGCGACCCGGCATCCGCACTTCTGGAAGTTCTTGATCCCGAGCAGAACAACTCGTTCGTAGATCATTACCTGGACGTGCCTTTTGATCTTTCGCATGTCATGTTTATAACTACGGCAAACGTTATATATACCATACCGCCGCCGCTTCTTGACCGCATGGAGATTCTGAGCCTGCCCGGATACACCGAAGAGGAGAAGCTGAAAATTGCCCAGGAGTATCTCGTGCCGCGCCAGATAGATGCGCACGGCCTGCCTCACGACAAGGTGCGTTTCGAAGATAAGGCTCTCGGAAAAATTACGCGGGATTATACGCGCGAGGCGGGGTTGCGCAACCTTGAGAGGGAAATCGCAACTATTTGCAGGAAGCTGGCCGCAAAATACGCGCGCGATGAGGTTGTCCCGTTTATAGTTAATGAAAATGCGGTAAGCGAGTTCCTGGGGCCTGTTCAATATTTCTCGGAAGTGGCCGAAAGGATAAAACAGCCGGGTGTCGCCATAGGCCTTGCATGGACGCAGGCGGGCGGCGATATAATATTCATAGAGGCAACGAAGATGAGGGGCAAAAAGATACTGACGCTTACCGGCCAGCTGGGGCAGGTGATGAAGGAATCGGCGCAGGCGGCGTTCAGTTACATACGCTCAAAGGCCGATGAACTGCATATCGCGGACGATTTTTTTGAAAAATACGACGTGCACATTCATATACCGGCCGGCGCCATACCAAAGGACGGGCCGTCGGCGGGCATCACCATGGCGGTGGCCCTTGCTTCGCTGCTCACGGGCAGGACGGTGCAGCCTTATTGCGCCATGACAGGAGAGATTACGCTTCGCGGCAACATTCTCCCCGTCGGCGGTGTAAAGGAAAAAGTGCTTGCCGCAAGGCGCGCGGGCATTACCACCGTGCTGCTGCCGGATAAAAACAGGAAGGACCTTGAGGAAATTCCGGACGAGGTGCGCAAGTCAATAAATTTCGTGTTCATAGAAACCATCCAACAGGCCTTCGGTGTCGCCCTGGAAAAGGAAAAAATCCCGGTTATGGCTTGATTCATTTTCGTGAAATAGCTACAATACAAGGCTATGAACGACAGCATAATCGTCAATGCGCTAAAACGGTTGCTGGCATTAAATGCCGTGTTCCTGGCTATGATGTCTGCGGTGCGGGCTGCCTTTTTCCTGCGGTTTGTCAACTGGCGTGAGGTCGAGGGTCTTTGGGGCTACGTTTTCAAGGCATTCGTCCTCGGGGTGCGCTTCGATCTTGTAATCGTTGCATATGTCAACACGCTGGTAACCTTGACGTTATTGATTGTCTGGGCTGCCGGCAGGTTGTCGTGGTTCGAAAAATGGTTGGCGGCATTGAGGTGGTACTATTTTGCAATGTTTTCGCTCGTTTTCATTATCCTTACCGTTGATATCGGTTTTTATTCATACTTCAAGAACCACATAAATATTCTCATATTCGGCATATTTGAAGACGATACGCGCGCACTGCTTTCCACCATTTTCGAAAATTACAATATCCCGCTTGTCCTGGCAGGCTATGCCATGCTTTTCGGCTTGATTTATGTGGCCTGCCGTTTTATTCTTCCTTCACGGCAGTATCATAAAATTGGAAAGAAGCACTCCATCCTCGCGAAGATAGCCCTGGCGCTTGGGCTTGTAGCCGTTAACACGCTGGCCGCGCGCGGGTCGCTTAAAATGTTCCCGCTGGTAACGATGGACGCGGCAATCTCGCCGAATACCTTCATAAACAAATTGAGCCTCAACGGCATAAATACGCTTTACGAGGCGCTGGAATTCCGCATGAAGGAAGAAAACGGCTATGACCTGATGTCTGCCATGGGGTACGAAAAAAACATTGCCGGAGCCTTTGCCGTTACCGGCATGGCCGATACGTTAATCAGGACGACCCGTCGTAACGCCATGCTGGAACCGAACGTTGTTTTCATAATGATGGAAGGGTTCGGCAGCGACATGGTAAAATATGACAGCCCCGCTTTTAACGTTCTCGGCGAATTGAAAAGGCATTTCGACGAAGATTACGTATTCTATAATTTCCTTTCGTCTGACATAGGCACCATCGGCAGCCTCGAGGCCGTGCTGCTTAACGTCCCCAAACGGCCGCAATCCAAACCTATTACGCAATCCGAATATGCCTTCGGAGAATTTCCTTCCGGCATGGCGCACCCGTTTAAGCGCGTCGGTTACGAGACAACGTTTCTCTACGGCGGCAGCATAGGCTGGCGCAACCTGGACACGTTTGTCCAGAAGCTTGGATTCGACGTCGCCGTGGGCGACGGGGGCTTTGAGCGGGATTATCTTAAAAACCAGTGGGGCGTTTACGACGAATTTCTTTTTGATTACCTCTACGAAAAGCTTTCCCAAAAAACCGGCCGGCCGAAATTCATTTTCGCACTTACAACCAGCAACCATCCTCCGTATTCATTGCCGCCGACGTACAAACAGCTTCCCCTGGAAGTAAGCCCGTCGCTTGAGCGCCTGATTACAGGCGACGGCGAACTTGCCCGCAAACGGTTCATGACCTACCAGTATGCCTGCCAGCGCCTGGGCGAGCTTGTTACCAAAATCAAGAACAGCGAACACGGTTCATCCACCATTATCGCCGTTACGGGCGATCACAATTTCTGGGACGTCTTCGAATATCCGGCGGAGCGCCAGGCGGATATGTTCGGGGTGCCGTTATATTTATATGTCCCCACGGAATATGCGCCGGAAGCCGCCGACACTTCCGTGTGCGGCTCGCACGTGGACATTATGCCGACTTTATATAACCTGTCGCTATCCGCGCAGGAATATGTGGCTTTGGGTAACGATCTTTTTGACAGCGGCAGGCCTCATGTCGGTTTTAATGCCGATGGGTTCATAATTGCGCGCTCCGGCGCAGCGCGTTACGGGATTAAAGACGGTTCCGTGCAGTGTTACCGGTGGAATGAAAGCCGTATGCTTGCGCCCGCGCCGGCGGATCCCGCAATCGAAGAGGCGATAGGCTACATGAAGGCAACGATGGCGCTGACAGAATACTACGTGCGCAATACAAAACATCAGGTGCGCAAGTGAAAAGGGAAAACGTGAGAATTGCCATTGCCCAGATAAACTGTACCGTCGGAGACCTCGAAGGCAATGCCAATAAAATTATAGCCTTTAGCCACAGGGCGGCCGGTATAGGGGCCGACATTATTTCATTCCCGGAGCTTGCCATATGCGGCTATCCGCCGGAAGACCTCTTGCTGAAGCCTCAATTTATTTCCGATAACCTGGAGCAGTTGAAACGCATAGCGCGCAATACAGGCGACATGGTTGCCGTAGTGGGTTTTGTAGACCGCACGAAGGACGGTCTTTACAACGCGGCCGCCGTGATACACGGCGGCAGGATTGCGGGCGTATACCATAAAATGTTTCTTCCGAACTACGGCGTTTTCGACGAGGCGCGCTATTTCAGGCAGGGAACAGCGCCGCGCGTCTTTAAATACGGTGGCTGTATTTTCGGAGTTACCATCTGTGAAGACATATGGTACAAGAATGGCCCCGCCTTAAGTGAGGCGGCAAGCGGTGCCGGGCTTATAATAAATATAAATGCCTCTCCGTACTGCCGTGGGAAATTGTCTTTGCGCAGGCGGATAGTTTCTTCGCAGGCAAAGGCCACCGGCGCGGTTATTTCATATAACAACCTTGTCGGCGGGCAGGACGAGCTTGTATTCGACGGGCGGAGCATGATAGTTTTACCGGGCGGCAAGGTGGCCGCCATGGGCGGGGCGTTTTGCGAGGATTTTCTGGTTGCCGACGTGCCGGTGACCGTCGTGGCCGGGAAAGCCGCGCGCGGAGTGGTGAATATCTCCATGCGTAATGAGCCGCGGCGGAAAGCGCCGTTAATTCACAATAAAGCCGCCGTCATGGGCGAGGCGGAGGAAGTATATAATGCTCTTATGCTGGGTTTGCGGGATTACGTTAACAAAAACGGGTTTAAAAAAGTAGTCATAGGGTTATCCGGCGGCATTGACTCGGCGCTCGTGGCCGCTATCGCGGTTGATGCCCTGGGCTGTGAGAATGTTACAGGCATAGCCATGCCTTCACGATATACTTCGGCAGCTTCGAAAGACGATGCGGCGCGCCTTGCGAAAAACCTGGGCATTGCATTGAAGGAAATACCGATTGATTCTCTTTTCTCCGCATATCTAGCCGTCCTTAAACCGCATTTTGACGAATTGCCGCAGGACATTACGGAGGAGAACCTCCAGGCGCGCATTCGCGGCAACATTATGATGGCGTTATCCAACAAGTTCGGCTGGCTTGTTCTTACCACCGGCAATAAATCCGAGATGAGCGTGGGGTATGCAACGCTTTACGGCGATATGGCGGGCGGTTTTGCGCTGATTAAGGATGTGCCGAAAATGCTGGTGTACGCCTTGTCGAAATACAGGAACGCGCGGGGGGAAGTTATTCCCGCCAGCATTATAAGAAAAGCCCCGACCGCGGAATTGCGCCCGGGGCAGAAGGACACGGATTCCCTGCCGCCCTATCGCGTTCTCGACGAGATACTGCGCGCATACGTGGAAGGTGATGAGTGCGCCCGCGATATAAGCGCCCGTGGCTTCGCCATCAAGACTGTGAAAAAAGTGCAGGCCATGGTTGATAGAAGCGAGTACAAGCGGCGCCAGTCTCCGCCGGGAATAAAGATAACCGAACGCGCGTTCGGTAAAGACCGCAGGATGCCGATAACAAACAGGTACAGGAGTGCAAATGAAAATTAAATCGCTGCTGGAGCGGCTGTTCATTGACAGCGAATTCAAACAGGAGATACAATTCCTCAAGAAAATCCCGTTGTTCAGCGCCCTGTCCGACCGTGAAGCCGGCGAGGTGCTTACCATTGCCAACCGCAAGCATTATTCACAGGGTGAAATAGTTTTTAACGAAGGCGATGCGGGCAAGGTATTTTACTGCATATTGTCGGGCGCCATAAAAGGCACCAGGCAGGGGAAGGAACAATTCCGTATCCAGGCCGGCGGTTATTTCGGCGAAATGGCGCTGATTGCCGAGATAAAACGCAGCGTAACCGTCGAGGCGGCTGCCGATACGGAACTGCTGCTGATTTATAAAGTTAAATTTGACGGCTTCCTGCAGGACAACCCTTCCGCGGGCGTAAAAGTGTTGCATCACATCGCCGAGGAATACATTTACAGATTGCGCGAAAAGGATGAACATGGCATCTGAAACGTTGACCTCAAGGACGATAATTACCATAGCCGTTGTCGGGCTTGCCGGCTATTTCCTGTACCTGGTGCGAGACATATTGATGCCTTTCATAGTCTCGGGAATATTCGCTTATCTTCTGTCTCCGTTCGTAGAAAGGCTTCAATCAACCGGTTTAAGGCGTGTGTACGCGGTTATGATTATATACATCGTTCTCCTGGGATCGCTTGCCATCGGGTTGATGGCTGTAATTCCGCAGGTTGTACAGGAAGCGAGGCATTTACAGGATAACCTGCCCGAGGTCGTCGGCTGGATTAGGACGGCGCTTATTAATTTCCAGGCGGATGTTGAGGGGCGTTTCCCGATTTTGCGTGAGAACGCAGTTATTGAAAACGCCTTAACGCAGATCGGGCAATTTTTATCAAAGGGATTAGCCGGCATCCCGTCATACGCGGCCGGACTTTTCTCGTTCTTCTCGCTATTGTTCCTTATACCCGTTATAACGTTCTTTATCATGTTAACCGGCCGCGGCCCCGTGGACTGGCTTGTCGAGATATTGCCCGCGCGCCACGTTGAAACCGGCTTAAGTATTTTCTGGGAGATTGATGAGGTTCTGGGAAGATTCGTGCGCGGCCAGGTTGTGGAAGCCGCCGCGGTTGCCGTGATATCCATTGTAGGGCTTACGGTTATCGGCGTAAAATATGCCTACCTGATAGGCATTGTGGCGGGTGTGGCCAACGTTATCCCGTATCTCGGGCCGATCGTCGGCGGTTTTATAGGAATTCTGGCAGGCATCATGCAGTACCAGAATCTTGCGATCGTGCCGAAGGTGATACTGGTATTTATCATCGTCCAGGTGATGGACAATAATTTTATTCAGCCCATAGTGCTAAGCCGGGGGGTAAACTTAAATCCGGTTATTGTAATGTTTGCGATAATGGCCGGCGCCCAGATTTATGGAATCATAGGCATGTTGCTGGCCGTTCCCCTGGCCGCCATGCTGAAAACAACGATAGATATTTTTATCGGAAAGAAAGGATAGGAACAGCAATGGACATGTTCAAAATGATCAAAGAAGCCGCAGCGATGAAAAGCAAGCTCGGGCAGATTGACAAGGCATTACGGGAAAAAATCCTGGAGGTAGAGCATTCAGGCGTAACGATAACCATCAACGCCAAATCGGAAATTATCGGCCTGAAACTGTCGCCTGAGGTGCTGCAACGCCCCCACGAAAAGGTGGAGAAGGATGTTTTAAATGCGATCCAGCAGGCCACAAAAAAATCCCATGACGCAATGAACGAAGAAGCCAAAAAACTGACCCAGGGCATGAACATCCCGGGCTTGATGTAATTAAAAGGAGAAACGCGCTATGTCTATCGTATCGGAAACAGAATTCAAAGGCCACCCAATGCTGGTAATCAAGAACGCTGACGACGACAAATTTCCTTTCCAGTTCGGGCTGAAGAAAGCCAAGCTTATCCTGGAGAACATCGAAAACATAAAAAAATTCGTCGAAAAATACGATAAGTAAGTTTATCCCAACAACGCCTGGTGCTTTTTTTGGATGCTTTCCGCCAGGGTATCTATAAGCGTGAAGTCGTTGCCGCGGGGCTGGCCGTGAACTATTACGGGTGGTATGATCTCCGCCTTGATATTGGTTAATATCGCGGTCAGTTGCTCGGGCATTTTGCCGCCCCATCCGTATGACCCCATCAGCGACACGAACTTAAGCTTCGGGCGCAATGCGTTTACTACGGTTGCGGCATAGGCGGCGGCCGGGTGCGGGCCGACCAGGAACGTGGGCGAGGCAAGAACCAACGTCGCGGCATCTACGAGAGCCATGGCTATCTGGCCGATGTCGGCATGAGGCAGGTTGAACGGTTTTACGGTAATGTTGCGCTTCATGAGCGCTTTCATTAAATAATCCACCATTATGCGCGTGCTGCCGTGCATGGAGACGAAGGGGATTACCACCTCGTTTTTCACCTTGTCCGAAGTCCATTCATTGTAGGCGTTGATGATGAATTTCGGGTTGCGATACACGGGGCCGTGGCTTGGCGCGGCGATGGTGTAATCCAGGTCTCGTATTTTTTCAAGGTTCTTTGTTATTATGGTGCGAAACGGCATCATGATCTCGGCGTAGTAGCGTTTTGCCGATTCATAGACCTTTGCTTCATTATCCGCGTAGGTATCGCTTGTGGCCAGGTGCGAGCCTAAAAAGTCGCAGGTAAAAAGTATCTTGTCCTCCCGGAGATAAGTAAACATTGTCTCCGGCCAGTGTACCCACGGGGCATAGATGAATTCCAGCGTGCGGTCGCCCAGTGAAAGTGTCTGCCGGTCTTCAACCGTGATGAAATCTTCATCCGCCAGCAGCAGAAGTTCTTTCAAAAAATCCTTGCACTTTGGATTGGTTACGATTTTTGCGCCCGGGTAGAGTGAAAGAATTTTCGGAAGCGATCCGGAATGATCCTGCTCGGCGTGGTTTGCGATAATGTAATCAATATGGCTAATGCCCAGGGCGTTAAGGTTCGCGATAAGCTCATGGGTTTTCGACGGGTCAACGGTATCAATAAGCGCTGTTTTTTCGCTTGCCTTTATAACATACGAATTATATGTCGTACCGTCCGGAAGCGGGATAATCTCATCGAACAGGGGGCGGTCCCAGTCTATTGCGCCCACCGTATGCACTCCTGGTTTCAGCTCGCGTAATGTCATAATTTCACCCTCCTTTTGTTTATATCTCCTCAAACATTGATTTGTCTACGCCGCAGACCGGGCAAACCCATGTGTCCGGTATTTTTTCAAACGGAGTGCCGGGCGCGACATTCGAGTCCGGATCGCCTTTCTCGGGATCGTATATGTAGCCACAAACGGTGCAACGGTATTTCTTCATGGTTTTGTCCTCCTTTTGTGAAATCACGGACTTATCTTCCTTAACGTAGGTGGGTGCGTTTGGCGGCGTTACTCCCTTTTTCCCGCTGTGATAGTGGCTGTATGTCATGGGTAGCGCATCGCTTAATACTTCCGCGGCCACTATTCGCCCTATAAAAAGCGTATGGGTGTTAACATCAACCTGGTTTACCAGCTCCGCTTCCATGTATGCGATCACGTTGTCTGTAATCACCGGCACGCCCGTAACGCCGATGCGGTGGCTGTATTTAGAGTTTGTAAATTTATTAAAATCCCTGCCTGATTTGAAACCAAAGTGGCCTATAAGCTCAAGCGGCGTCTGCTCGGAGAGAACTGAAACGCTGAATACCCTGCTTGCGACTATATAATCGTGCGTAAGATTCTTTTTGTTTATACATGCCACGATAGTTGCAGGGTCGGCTGACGCCTGGAAAACGACGTCGGCAACCTGCCCGTTGAATTTGTCGCCGTTTTTGGAACAAACGATGTACATTCCATTCGTCAAAGAGAACAACGCTTTACTGTCCATGCAAGGCCTCCGGTTTCACTTGAAAATAGTTCCTGCTTCCTTATACCACAGCAACAGGTCGAGGTGCGCCATCGGAATTCCGACGGCTCGCGCAAATCGCCGCATCTTCATTTCCACATCGAGGTAACGCAGGCGTGGCAGGCTGCCGGGAACTTCCGGTATTACGTCCAGTTGTTTGAGATTTTTCAATATGTGCCGGTCAAGTATGGCAAGATCCGTCGAAAAGCCGATGTTTCTAAGGAAATGGCCTGCTTCCTTGTACCCCAGTCCGGTTACGTTTTTTACCAGCCATTCCCGCATCAAAAAAGGGCTGCCACAGCTTTCAATAATTTTTCTTACATGGAAAGAACCGTCTTCGCGGAACAACTCCCATGCCGCGATGACGTACCTGGCCTTATTGTGTTTAAAGCGTACGGGGTGAATGGCGCCGGCCAATATCGCGGAATCAATACCATGGAAAATTTTTATTGCGCGCACCCGCTTGACGGCCTCCCAGCAAACCTGAGCCTTCGATTGCGGGGTAAGCAGGCAAAATGCGCATTCCCAGAAAAGAGTTTCATCGTCCGCCGATTGCGCAAGCTGCCGGAACTCCCCGAGGCGCTTGTCAATCGCTTCGCGCACGCCCAGCCACAGGCGATAGAGATTTTTATGTACATTCATAAGCAGTTTGAGGTCATTGCGAGCGAGAGCGAAGCAATCTCGACGTTGCTTCTGATGAAAAGCGAGATTGCCGCGCCCTTTGGGCTCGCAATGACGACGACAACTTCAAAACGCTAAAGAGGCACTTTTACATTGTACATTTTTTATTTCCATTTTTCCATTTTCCTTGACAAACATTTTTGAACTTTTGTATAGTTAAGCTGTTGCAGTAACTCCCCTGGGGGGGATTCCGCAAAACTTCAAAATTAAACAAATTCCGGCTAACGATAATGCCGTTTAGTTAAGGCTTTTGCTCTGAAAACACGATTCATTTTTTAGCTCACGTTCCTTCTCCCCGGCGGGGAGAAGGCCAGGATGAGGGGGAAATCGTCGGAATATTGAACAACCCCTCACCTTAATCCTCTCCCCGGAGGGGAGAGGAAACTGATTTGGCGAAGATAAAAACCTTAACTAAACGGCATTCCGGCTAACGGTAGGTTTTTTATCATTTTATGGGGGGATGATGATGGATAAAAGCGTTACGGACAAATTTGCCGCGATTGTCGAAAATCTGGAGCGGCTTACCGATATAAACCGGCGGCAGGATATGCCTGCGCGTGATGTAACGCCCGAAGATATTGCGTTAAGCTGCCGGCAAAGCGGTTGTAGCGAGTGGGTTTCGCTTGAGTATTTCCGCATGTCTCACGTGCTGGCCTGGCGCGAGATGTTCGGGGCAGATGCGCCCCGGATGGCATACTCGGCGGGTAAAAAAGTCGGCGCTAAATTGGATGTTTCATGCGTGCAGGATTTGATTGATGCGATTGCGCGCATGGGTATAGCGCGCGCGGAAGTGTCCACCATGTCAGATGGGGAAACGGGCAGGGAAAAAATAGTCATATTATTTAATAAGCCGGTGGTGTCATCCGGCATGGCATTTATAGGCGAGCCTGTCTGCCATTTTGAAGGCGGTTTGCTTGCGGGTGCGCTTGAAAAAATTTACCGGCGGACTGTAACGGTTACCGAAACAAGCTGTGCTGCGGCCGGGGGCAAAGTGTGCAGGTTCGAAACAGATTTCTCGGACAGGTATGCGAATGCTGAAACTGCCGATGAGAGCGCCCTGTGCACGGATTACTCGGAAGAGAATATCCAGCTTTTTACCACACTGGCCGCCCATGCGCTTACAACGCTGCAGAACGCGAAGCGCTACGAACGCGCTAAAAAGATGACAATAATGGATCCCCTCACTAAAACCTATAATTGCAGTTATTTCCATGCGCGTATAAAAGAGGAAATACAGCGTTCGGAGAGGCTTAACAAGTCGTTTTGCCTGGTTATGGTTGATCTGGATGGTTTCAAGGGGCTGAACGACCGTTTCGGCCATCCCACCGGCGACCGCGTCCTGAAGGAAGTGGCGCGTATAATCAAGGAAAACATACGCGGCATAGATATTTTATGCCGCTACGGCGGCGACGAGTTTTTGATAGTTTTTCCGCAGACTGACCGGATGGAAACCATAAAAGTCGTGGAACGGATGCGCGGCGAAATAGAACACCGCGATTTCGGCTTGCCGGGAAAACATACCGTGCCGTTGCGAATTACGGCAAGTTTCGGTTGCGCTATCTACCCGTTGGATGGTTGCTACCCGGAGCAACTCGTTGAGCTGGCGGATAAAGCGCTATACAATTCCAAAAGAGCCGGCAGAAATCAATTGAAGTTTTCAAGCGAATGCAAAGTTTGTGAGCAGGCCGCGTCATATTGACAAGGCGATTACGTATCTGTTATAATGCTTTAGAATTTGAAGCTGATGGTAATTCCCGGTGACCGTAAGCCCGGGTTAAAATCTGACCTGTGGGAACCGCCTTGACCTTAAATAGCTTCGTTTTTCCTTTCTTACCGCAATTGAGCAATCCTCGCCGGCGCCTTCTGATCCGCGGCGCTGTCATTTCTCTGTTATTACCCCTGTTTTTTATCTTTAATTCACATGCCTTGTCAATTCACGATAGTTCCATAATTGAACAACGGCAGGAACGGCTTATGAACCCCGTGTACGTCATTACAAGTGGAATTGATGCCGGCCTGCCCGACACGCAATTCATGAAAACCCTTGCCGAAGATACGTGGGGTTACATGCGCGACATAGTTGACAGGGAAACGGGGCTGCCGCTTGACAACATAATAATGGTAAGCACTTCCCCTGCCCAGATTAACGATTACACTTCCATTACAAATATCGGTCTTTACCTTATGTGCGTAACCGCCGCGGACTCTATGGGGCTTATTCAGCGCGCCGACGCCCTGGGCAGGATACGGTTGGTTATAGACAGTTTAAGCAGGATGGACACCTGGGAAGGGCAGTTTTACAATTATTACAAAACTGACGACTTAAGTCATAGCGGCCATTATGTTTCTACGGTTGACCTCGGGTGGTTGGCGGCGGGCATAGTTGTAGTAAAAAATGCTTTTCCATCGGAATTTGGCGACGATGCCCAGGCGTTGCTGGACCAGATAGATTTCAGCAAGTTCTATGACACTCAATTAGGCCACCTTGCCCTGGGGTACGATGCCCAATCTCAAAAAATGTCTCCATATCATTACGGGCTGCTTTGCACCGAGCCGCGTGTTGCATCCTACCTTGCAATAGCAAAAGGCGATGTGCCGGAAACTCACTGGCTGCGCCTGTACAGGACGCTGCCGCGAAGCTGGCATTGGCAGAAGCAGATACCGTTGGGTAAAAGCAGGCGCTACGGCAGGTACGGCGTGTTCAATGGTTACTATGTACACAATAATTTTAGATATGTGCCTTCGTGGGGCGGCAGCATGTTTGAATTCCTTATGCCCACTTTGGTATTAAAGGAACAGGAGCTTGCCCATAGCGGCCTCGGGGCTAATAATAAGGCTGTTGTGGGCGCACAGATAGCTTATGCGCTTGATGAAGCAGGTTATCCCGTATGGGGTATATCGCCGTGTTCCATACCATCCGACCCCGAGGGTTACCGCGAATACGGGGTTGATTTCCTGGGTTCAAAGGGCTACGACGATAAAGGTGTAATAGCGCCTTACGCATCAATTCTTGCGCTTGATATAGAGCCGCGCAAGACCGTGGAAAACCTGAGGAAATTATCGGAGTATACCGATATCTATGGCCCGTACGGATTTTTTGACAGCATAAACGTCTTGACAGGGCAGGTGAATACCAAGTATTTATGCCTGGACCAGGCGATGAGTTTCCTTGCGCTTGCAAACTATTTAACGGGCGGCGGAATCAGGGAGTGGTTCCACTCGGATCCGAGCATAAAAGAGTACGAGCATCTATTGTCAGATGAGCGATTTTTTTAATAATAACATGAAAAAAATCATTTTTATCGCGGTTCTTCTTGCGTTGAAGCCGCTGGCGGCCAGGGCGGAAACCATTGATAGCATGGATGACGGAATATCCTTGTGGACAAGCGGTATAAGCGTTGATACCGGCGCGGTTTTGACTCCTTCTTCGGTCGTAGGTTATTCAGGTAATGCGCTAAAGTTTGATTATACATTTAATGCCGGGCAGTGGGTCGAAGCAGGAAAAGATTTCGGTTACAGGGATTTTTCAGGCGCAGACCAGATACGTTTTTACTGCAAAGGCAGTGGCGCATCCAATAATCTCCAGGTGCAGTTAACCGATGCGGACGGCAGTGTTTTTGCAAAGACTATTACAGCCGCAAGCAGGAT
>MGVF01000028.1 GCA_001800355.1 Elusimicrobia bacterium RIFOXYA2_FULL_50_26 | reverse complement strand
TGGAAAGCCTCGCGTATAACGCGGGCAAGATCCTGCACGTCCTTGACAAGGTAATTATGCTTTGTTACCGGGCGCGTAATACCGGTTATATCGGCCTCCTGGAACGCGTCGTTTCCTATGAGCGTCGTAGGAACCTGGCCGGTAAAGGCAACCATGGGTATGGAATCCATGTAGGCCGTGGCAAGGCCGGTAACAAGATTTGTGGCGCCGGGGCCTGAGGTCGCGATGCAAACGCCAACCTTGCCGGTCGAACGGGCGTAACCGTCGGCCATGTGCGCCGCGCCCTGCTCGTGGCGCGTAAGCACAAGGTTCAGGGGAGAACCGTAAATCTTGTCAAAAATAGGTATTAACTGTCCGCCGGGGATACCGAACAAAATATCCACCTTCTCACGAACAAGACATTCCACGAATATTTCACTGCCGGTTTTAATCATTGAAAAATCCTCCGAAACTGCTTTTATTTCAGTCGTCGTCATTGCGAGCCCAAAGGGCGCGGCAATCTCGCTTTTCATCAGAAGCAATGTCGAGATTGCTTCGCTCTCGCTCGCAATGACCTCAAACTGCTAAAGAGACACTTATTTCACTATAGCGCCAGTATTGGCCGAAGTTACCAGCTTTGCATAACGGCTCAGGTAGCCGGTTTTTATCTTTGGCTGCGGCGCGGTCCACTTTGAAAGCCGCATTTGTATATCCGTCTGGGTCAGCCGAACGTTGAGCTTGCGCGCGGGTATGTCTATCGTTATTACGTCTCCGTCGCGCAGCGCAGCGATCGGCCCTCCTACAGCCGCTTCGGGCGATACATGTCCTATGCACGGGCCGCGCGTCCCGCCGGAAAAGCGCCCGTCGGTAATAAGCGCTACGGAATCCGAAAGCCCCATACCCTGCAGGGCGCTCGTCGGCGAAAGCATCTCCCTCATTCCCGGGCCGCCCTTAGGCCCTTCATAACGGATTATGATAACATCGCCTTTCTTTATTTTTTTATCCATTATGGCCTTCATGGCCTCTTCCTCGGAATCGAACACGCGCGCGCGGCCGGTAAATACTTTCATGTTCTCTTTTACCGCAGCCTGTTTTACCACGCAGCCGTCCGGAGCGAGATTGCCGCTAAGTATCGCTATCCCGCCCTCCTTGTGGTATGGCTTGTGAGCGCGTATAACATCTTTATCCAGTATAACGCCCTGTTTTGCTATTTCAATAATATTGCCGCCGCCAACCGTAATAGACGGAACAAGCCTGGTTTTCAACGCGGAAAGCACCGCACCTATACCGCCGGCCCTGTCAAGATCTTCCATGAAATGGTCGCCCGCGGGTTCAAGAAGCGTAATATGTGGCGTTGTGCGCGATATTTTATCAAATAATTCCAGGGGCAACTCGATACCGGCCTCGTTTGCAATAGCGGGTAAATGCAATATCGTATTCGATGAGCCTCCAAGCGCCATGTCAACGACTATGGCGTTCTTAAACGCGTTTAGCGTCATTATGCGGCGCGCGGGAATGTTCTTGCGCACCAGCTCCACGACACTTACTCCGGAATCATATGCAATGCGCCGCTTATTGGCCGAAACCGCAAGCGCGGTTGCGCAACCGGGCAGGGACATACCCATCGCCTCGGTAAGGCAGGCCATGGTATTGGCGGTGTAAAGCCCCTGGCATGAGCCTGCGCCCGGACAGGCCGCCATCTCAAGCCCGGTCAACTCGCTCTCCGACATTTTCCCGGCCTGAAAGCGTCCCACCGCCTCAAAAGTGTCGCGCACGAGGGAGCGCCGCTTGTTCTGGTATGTGCCGGTATACATCGGGCCTGCGGTTACAACTATCGCCGGTATATTAAGCCGCGCAACGGCCATAAGCATTCCGGGGGTTATCTTGTCGCAATTTGTAAGAAGTATCAATCCGTCGAGGCAATGCGCGCGCGCAACACACTCTATGGAATCCGCGATAAGCTCGCGCGAAGCCAGCGAATAATGCATACCCGCATGGCCCATCGCTATGCCGTCACAAATGGCCGGCAGCCCGAATACGAACGGGACGCCGCCGCCGGCTGCTATTCCGCGCTCCGCGTGGCGCTCGATGTCGCGCATCCCGATGTGGCCCGGCACAAGATCAGAATATGACGAAGCTATGCCTATAAACGGCTTGCCCATCTGGCTGGAACTTATTCCTGTGGCATATATCAGGCAGCGGTTCGGCGCGCGAACCACACCTTTTTTTATCTCATTGCTTCGCATACGTCCTCCTGTAATACAGGTGAAATTATTTTTTCCGTTTCATGGCCGATGATTTGAGCAGTTTATACTCCATCGCGTCGGCCAGGGCTTTCCACGAGGCGTCTATAATATTTTCGGAAACGCCGATCGTTCCCCAGGCTGAATGAGCATCCTTCGATTCGATAAGCACCCGAACCTTGGCGGCGGTGCCTGCGCCCGCATTTATTACGCGCACCTTGAAATCACTTAGCGCCACCCCGCGTATATCGGGATAAAACTTTTCCAGCGCCTTGCGCAGACAACCGTCAAGCGCATTGACCGGGCCGTCGCCCTCGGCCACCGTATGCTCCTCGGTGCCGTTGACCACCAGTTTTATCGTGGCCTCGGAAATCATCTGTCCCGCGCTGTTTTTCTCCACGCTCACCCTGAAGTTTTTCAACTCGAAAAACGGCGTGTAGCGCCCCGCGGCCTTGCTGGCAAGAAGTGTGAATGAACCGTCGGCATCTTCGAACTGGTATCCCTTATTTTCGTATTCCTTTACCATGTCCGTTATACACGCCGCGGCCTTGGGGTCCTTCTCAAGGTCTATGGACAATTCCTTGAACTTGAATGATATGTTGCTGCGCCCGGACAATTCGCTGATTAAAATCCTGCGCTCATTGCCGACGGCCTCAGGCACCAGGTGCTCATAGGTGGCCGAATGCCTGGCCAGCGCGGAAACATGGATTCCCGCCTTGTGCGCAAACGCATTCCTTCCGACGTATGACTGACGTTCGTTCGGCACGATATTGGCGATCTCGTCAACATAGCGCGAAAGTTCGGTAAGCTCTTTCATTTTCGACGGCACAACGCATTGATATTTTAATTTAAGCTGCAAAGCGGGTATTATGGAGCAAAGATTTGCATTGCCGCACCGCTCGCCATAACCGTTAATCGTCCCCTGCACGAGAGTGCAACCTTCCTGCACGGCCACGACGGAATTGGCTACCGCGCAATCGGAATCGTTATGCGCATGTATCCCCAGATCCGCCCCGGGCAGCCGCTCGCGGACGCAACGCACTATCTGCTGTATATCACCCGGCAGCATACCGCCGTTTGTTTCACACAGCGTGATATTAACGGCGCCGGCGTCCGCCGCTGCTTTCAGCGTGGCCAGGGCATATTCACTGTCTGCCCTGAAACCGTCGAAAAAATGCTCGGCGTCATAGATAACCTCAAGCCCGCGGGACCGCAAAAAAGCGACGCTGTCGCGTATCATCGCAAGGTTATCGTCAAGCGTAACCCTGAGCGCATGTTCCACATGCAGGTTCCAGGTTTTACCGAAGATGCAGGCGGTCTTCACCTTTGAGCGGATGAGAGCCTTAAGGTTTGGGTCATTATGCGCGCGGTTGCTTTTATGGCGCGTTGAGCTGAATGCCACCAGGCGCGCGTTCTTAAATTTAAGCTTTGAAACTTCCTTAAAAAACAGCTCGTGCTTGGGGTTCGACCCCGGCCAGCCGCCTTCTATGTAATGTATGCCGAACTCGTCAAGCGCCCTGGCTATTTTTACCATGTCCTCGACTGTAAACGAGATCCCGGCGCCCTGTGAGCCGTCGCGCAACGTCGTATCGAACAACTGTATTTTTTTCATATTATTATTTACCGTTTATTTAATCCGAACGCCTTGTGCAGAACCGTAACGGCCTTGTCCACTTCGGATTCGCGGATGGCGCACGATATTATTATTTCACTTGTTGAGATCATCTCTATGTTTATGCCGTTTTTAGACAGCGTTTCGAACATTTTCGCGGCAACACCAGGATGGCTGCGCATACCGACTCCCACGATGGAAACCTTGGCCACCTTGTCGTCGGAAATAATGTCGTTGGCGTGAAGATCGTGCTTTACTTTTTCCAGTAACGCCAGCGCCTTTTTTACATCCCCGCGGGAAATGGTAAACGAAATGTCGTTTGAACGGTCGCGGGCAGCCGACTGGATAATCATATCAACGTTAACGCCGCCTTTTGCAAGAGCGCCGAATACGCGCGCCGCTATACCGGGACGGTCTGCAACGTCTACTATGGAAAGTTTTGCCTGCTTCCTGTCGAATGTTACCGCCGAAACCACTACGTCTTCCATCTCGCGCCTCCTGAGTTTTTCTTCGCCGGTTATCAACGTGCCGCTGTTTTTCGTAAACGTCGAACGCACGTGAATGTCAACACCGTATTTTTTGGCAACCTCGATGCTGCGCGCCTGCATCACCTGCGCGCCGGAACCGGCCATCTCCAGCATTTCGTCGTATGAAATTCGCTCTATCTTGCGCGCTTTTTTCACCACACGCGGATCGGTTGTATAAACGCCTTCGACGTCCGTGTAAATCTCGCACGTATCGGCTTTCAGCGCCGCGGCCAGCGCAACGGCGGTAAGGTCGGAGCCGCCCCGCCCGAGGGTGGTGATGTCTTCGTTGGGATTAATTCCCTGGAACCCGGCGACTATCACGATTCGGCCTTTATCTATGCCGTCATGCACCTTGGTCGGAATTATTTTGGTTATTCTCGCCCTTGTATGAGTTGTATCCGCATGGATACCCGCCTGGGGGCCTGTAAGCGATACGGCATCCTCGCCCTTGTGCTTGATAGCCATGCATAACAGGGCGATGGAAACCTGCTCGCCGGTTGCAAGCAGCATATCCATTTCACGCTCGTCCGGCGCATCCGTAACGCCTTCGGCAAGCGTTATCAAATCGTCCGTCATGTCGCCGGGCGCCGAAACTACGACAACCACATTGTTGCCGGCCTTCTTTTTGTCTATAACGCGGCCGGCCACCCTTTTAATTTTTTCCGCATCAGCTACGGAAGAACCGCCGAACTTCATCACCACGAGCGACATAAAATTATCTCCTCGATATAACCCTGGCTCCCTGCGTATCGGCATCCAACACAAAGCAGGCGCTGGCGATATTAAATTGCTTCCATTTATTCTGCATGGCAATGCCCACCGGCTTTGCCTTTGCCGGCGCGCACAATGCAACGATCGAAGGCCCCGCGCCGGACAACGCAACGCCGTACGCGCCCGCGGCCATTGCAACGTCAATAATCTTCTTCATGCCCGGGATAAGATGCTCGCGGTACGGCTGATGGAGCCTGTCTTCCATGCCGGCGGAAAGCAGCTTGAAATTTTTAGTCATCAACGCCGACAAAAAAAGCGCCACGCGCGACGTGTTGAAAGTAGCCGCCGCAAACGGCACATGGCGCGGCAATATTTTTCTTGTCTTTTCCGTAACCAGCTCAAAATCCGGGGTGCATACAACGGCCTTTATCGCAGGCACGGGCAATTTTACGTATTTGACTTCGTTATCTATGACCATTGAAATACACAAACCACCCAGGAGCGCCGGCACTACGTTGTCGGGATGGCCTTCAAGCTTCACACCCATCAGAAGCATATCTTCACGGGAAAGAATCCTGCCGGTTATCTCATTTGCCGCCATGATGCCGCCCAGGTATGCCGCCGCGCTTGAGCCAAGCCCCGAGGCAAGCGGGATGCGGTTTACAAGCCGTATCTGAAAATCACCAAATGAATATGGGCCTTTTCGCCGCGCTCCGGCGCACGCAAAAACTTTTTTCATCGCCTGCCAGACGATATTTTTCTCGTTGCGCGGCAACGTTTTTGCGCCTTCGCCTTCTATCTCTATAGCAGGATTGGCCGCATCAGCTTTCCGTCGCGGCGTAATTTCAACCTCATTAAACAAATCAAGAGCCATACCCAGTACGTCAAAACCGGGGCCGAGGTTAGCGCTGGTAGCAGGAATCCGGATTCTTATCATAATGTAGCCTTTGCAAAATTTCCGGTACGGTTTATTCTTTCATCGCGCAAAACTCGCCGCACATGGTGCATACGCCGGCTTCTTTTGGAATCGGAAGGCCGTTGCGCCCGCTGTGAAATTTTTCAGGATCAAGCGCCTGTTTTTCCTGTTCGTCCCAGCGCAGTTCCTTGCGCAGTTTCGAAAAATCGTTATCCCACTGTTTTGCCCCGGGGACGCGCTTTACAATATCAGCCGCGTGCCCGGCTATCCTGGATGCGATAACTCCGTCGTAAACATCCTGCGGATCGGGAAGGCGCAAGTGTTCGGCGGGCGTAACGTAGCACAAAAAGTCGGCGCCCGCGCTTGCGGCTATGGCGCCGCCTATCGCGCCGGTAATATGGTCATAACCGGCCGCAACGTCCGTAACAAGCGGCCCCAGAAGGTATAAAGGAGCATTGTTGCCCAGACGTTTTGCAAGCTGAACATGCGGGGCTATTTCGTCAAGAGGCATATGCCCCGGACCTTCGATAATAATCTGTACGTTTGCCCGGCGCGCCCTTAAGGCAAGCTCGCCCAAAAGCGAAAGCTCGGCAACCTGTGCGCCGTCGTTTGCATCGGCGAGACAGCCGGGCCTCAAACCATCGCCGAGGCTTAGCGTTACGTCGTAGCGGTATGCAATTTCAAGAAGGCGGTCATACTGTTCATACAACGGGTTCTCTTTGCCGTTAGCGGCTATCCAGCGGGCAAGCAGCGCGCCGCCGCGGCTGACGATGCCGACAAGCCGTTTCTGCCGGGCAAGAATGGCCGTTACGTCGCGGGTAACGCCGCAATGCACCGTCATAAAATCTACGCCTTCCTGCGCCTGCTCCTCTATTACGGCAAAAAGATGTTCGGCATCCATCTGCCTTATGTCCATGCCTTTTTTAACGGTTTCGCAGGCCGCCTGGTAAATCGGCACCGTGCCGACACAGACCGGGCATTTCTCAAGTATGGCGCGCCTTATCGCAGCCAGGTTGCCGCCGGTGGAAAGATCCATCACCGCGTCGGCGCCCGCGCGAATGGCGGCATCAAGTTTACTTAACTCTTCCTCAAGTGAAACATGCTCGGGCGAAGTGCCTATATTCGCGTTAACCTTTGTGCGCAGGCCGCGGCCTATGGCGACAATTTTCTTAAGCGCCCTGTTTTTATTGCGCGGGATAACGATAGATCCGTCGGCAATACCCGACAAAATCGCGTCAACGCCGACGCCTTCCTGGCGCGCCGCCTCTTCAATAATGCCGCTGCTTTGTTTTTTAACGGCCTGTTCAATAAGTGTCATAAATTTATACGTTCGCGTTTTGAATAACCAGTTTTTTCATCTCAGATACGGTTGTAGCTACCGACGGTGAAACACAAAGGGAACGGGCCGCGGCAACCCCGTCGGCTCCGGATTTTATAGCTTCCACGATATTATCGGGGCCGATACCGCCCATGGCGATAACAGGAATTTTGACCCTTTCCTTTACCATACGTATAATGTCTACGCCGCGCACTTCCCTGTCCGTGCGGTTGGAAACCGAAAATATAGGGCCAACGGCAAGATAATTCGCCCCGTCCCTGGCGGCCGAAAGCGCCTGCCCCAGCGACGATACGGAGCATCCTATTACCTTGCGCCCGCCCAGTATCTGCCGCGCCCACGGCAAAGGTATATCATCCGGTCCCAGGTGAACGCCGTCGGCATCCAGAGCAAGCGCGAGATCGGGGCGGTCGTTTATAATAAAAAGAACTTTTTTTTCAGTGCAGATTTCCTTGAGCCTCTGGCCTGTCTGCAAAACTTCACGCGGCGAATATTGCTTGTCCCGGAACTGCACCGCATCTGCGCCTCCGGCACAAAACTGTTCAACCTGCTCTTCGTAAGTTAAATCCGTGCGCCTGCACGTTATGCAATACAACCTTATATTCATTTTTTCCCCCTCTTTTCCGGCTGCCACTAAAACATATCAATCAACTGCTTTTCGTAATTGTATACCTTGTAACGTATCTCTTTAAAAACCGCACGCGAACCCGGGATAAGCAGGCGGCCGTACTCTTCCAAAACGCGCAACGACTCTTCGACCCGCCTGAAATTGGCGCTTGCCACAGCCCTGATATTATCCCTCTTGCATTCTTTAAGCGCACGTCCCGTATCCGATACGGAATTACGATGGGCGATCATCTGCGGATATATGCGCCTGGTCGCCTTATCCACGCTGTGCCTGAGCGCGCGCAAACGCCTGTAAAGCGTACCGTTTCCCAACACAAAACGCGCGGTGTCCTCAATTACACGCAAACCCTCGCGGCAACGGTTGACATTGGCGTCAATAAGCCGCATGTATCGAACATCGGCGGCTTCGTTCTCATCCTGTTTATGCATAACTTTCTACTATTTTTTTTATCAACGCGCTGGTGGAACGCCCTTTTACGATGGGAAACCGCACAACCTTTCGAACATACTGGCGGCCCACTATCTGGTTAATATTGTAATCGCCGCCTTTTACAAGAACGTCGGGTTTAAGCTCCCTGATTATATTTTCCGGAGTATCTTCGCCGAAAACAGTAACGAAATCAACGGATTCGAGAGCCGCAAGCACATTGCAGCGGTCGGCCTGGCGCACCAGCGGCCGCTTTGGCCCTTTAAGCCGGCGTAACGATGAATCGGAATTTACGGCCACCACAAGCACATCGCCAAGCGATTTGGCTTTTTCAAAAAGCTGCACATGTCCCAGATGGAGAAGATCAAAACACCCGTTAGTAAATACTATCTTTTTATGCCCGGCGCGCAAAGAAGCGATTATCCCCGTGAGCGCGGCACGGGCTACTATTTTATTGTTTCTGGCCAAAAAGCGTATCCTCCACCAGTTTACATATAATGTGAACTGCAAGTATATGACATTCCTGAATACGCCCCGTAACTTTAGACGGAACGCACCAGCATATATCCGTCTCCTGCTGCAACCCTGCGCCGTTTGCGCCGGTAAACGCAACGGTTGACGCTTTTTGCAGGCGCGCCTGTTTGAAGGCCGAGATAACGTTTGGAGATTTTCCGCTGGTGGTAATACCTATAACCATGTCGCCCGGTAAAACAAGGGCTTCCACCTGCCGCTTAAAAATATCGTTGTAAGAAAAATCGTTTCCTATTGATGTAACGACGGATGAATTTGCGGTAAACGCAATGGCCGGCAGCGCCCTGCGGTTTACTTCAAAGCGGCATACCAGCTCAGCCACGAGATGCTGTGCATCGGACGCGGAACCGCCGTTTCCGAATGCAACCACCTTTCCGCCTGCCCGATAGGTATCCACCATGCGTGAGGCAATTTTTTCAATCATCCCCACCTGTTCGGGCGTAACCAACGCCTGCTTTGCCTCGATACTATCGTTAATTATACGCCGTATGACATCTTTCATATTTATTCACCGCCGAAAATGTGTTTCGGCAGAAAATCGGTGTAAACATCGCCCTTGTGGAAATAATCGTGCGCCATAATCTTCTTGTGCAGCGGTATTGTTGTTTGTACGCCTTCGATAACCATCTCGTCAAGCGCGCGCGCCATGCGGGCTATGGCCTCGCTGCGATTGGAACCCAGGGCGATAACCTTGGCTATAAGGCTGTCATAAAAGGATGGGATCGTATATCCGGAATAGAGATGCGATTCCACGCGGATACCGGGGCCTCCAGGCGGGAGAAATGTTCCTATTTTTCCCGGGCAGGGCATAAAATCCTTCGCCGGATCTTCGGCATTGACCCTGCACTCTATGGCATGGCCGCGTATGACGATGTCGCTGGAATCGAATGTAAGCCTTTCACCGGCCGCAAGCCTTATCTGTTCCTTTACAAGATCAAGCCCTGTGATAACTTCGGTAACAGGATGCTCAACCTGTATGCGGGTATTCATTTCCATGAAATAAAAGTGTCCGCTCTTGTCTACCAGGAATTCAACCGTACCGACAGTAACATAGTTGACGGCTTCGGCCGCGTGGCGCGCGGCGCGCCCCATTTTGCGGCGCAACGAAGCATCAACGAACGGCGAAGGGCTTTCCTCCACCAACTTCTGGTGGCGGCGCTGGATGGAGCAGTCGCGCTCCGGCAGGTAAACGACTTTCCCCTTCCTGTCGCCTAAAATCTGGAACTCGATGTGGCGCGGTTCCTCGATATATTTTTCCATGTATACCGCTTCATTTCCGAAGGCGGCCTTTGCCTCGGCCTGCGCCATGGCAATCGCGTTGTGCAACGCCTCTTCGGTGGCAACGATGCGCATGCCTTTGCCGCCGCCGCCTGCGGACGCTTTTACTATTAAAGGGTAACCTATTTTTTTTGCTATTTTTGTTATGTCCGGATCATCGAGCGATATGGGGCCGTCGGAGCCCGGCACCACCGGCACGCCCGCCTTCATCATCAACTCTCTTGCAGCTATCTTGTCGCCCATCCGCTCAATAGCTTCCTTGCTGGGGCCGATGAATTTTATTCCACAGGATTCGCAAACCTCGGCGAAATAAGTATTTTCGGCAAGGAACCCGTAACCCGGGTGAATGGCGTCGGCGCCTGAAATCTCGGCCGCGGAAATAATGCTTGGAATGTTACGATAACTTTCCGCCGACGCCGCGGGACCGACACAAATGGATTCGTCCGCGTTACGCACGTGAATGCATTCGCGGTCAACATCCGAGTGGATGGCAACCGTCTTTATACCCATTTCTTTACAGGCGCGTATCACGCGCAATGCAATTTCGCCGCGATTGGCAATCAGTATTTTTTTGAACATAAACTGGCGCTCCTCTTATTTCACATCCTCGGTATCAACAAGAAACAGTTCCTGGCCATACTCAACCGGCTGGCCGTTCTTAACCATGACTTTAACTATTTTACCCTTCACGGTGGAAGTTACGTCCTTCATTATTTTCATGGTCTCGATTATGCCGATCTTGCGCCCGGGCGTTACATGATTGCCCTCCATAATAAATGGCGGGCGATCGGGTGAATCCGAATGATAGAATGTTCCCACTATGGGTGATTTTACGGAAACCGGCTTCTTCTCTTCCTGCACCGGTATCGCGGCTTTGGGCGAGGTGTCGGCGACGGTAAGCACAATCGGCACATTGCTGCGCTTGAAAGATATTTTCGAAATATCCGTCTCAACGCGAAGCTCTTCGATGTCTGTGTCTTTCAGCGAAGCCAAAAACTTTTTAAAATCCGCGCTATCCATTTTCATGCCCTTTCAATATACTCGCCGGTACGGGTATCCACCCTTATTTTATCGCCTTCCTTGATGAAAAGCGGCACCTGTATTTCGATGCCGTTTTCAAGGGTCGCCGGCTTGACCATATTGGAAACCGAATCGCCTTTTATGCCCGGGACGGTCTGGGCTACTTTCAATTCGACGATTATCGGCAATTCTATGGCTATAAACTCGCCTTCAAGGTAAATCGCGTCAACCTCAAGGTTCTCCGTCAGGAAATCGGCGCTCTTGCCGAGTTTCTCTTTTGGAAAATGTATCTGTTCAAAATTCTCCGTGTCCATAAAATGATAGTTGTCGCCGTCATGGTACAAAAACTGCTTCTTGTGCTTTTCAAGGCTGACGTCGCCAAAGCGCTCGC
>MGVF01000027.1 GCA_001800355.1 Elusimicrobia bacterium RIFOXYA2_FULL_50_26 | reverse complement strand
GCTGCGTTCCGATGCATCCGTTGCGGAAACTTCCGGCAACACAGCTTTAACCCACTGGCCGCGAAGCGGGAACGGGACGTTATCGTTATCAATTCCCATGCGCTTTCCGCCCGTAAACGTACAGGCGACCGGAATGCGTTCATCAATGCTTATAACAATTTTTTTCCAGCCGCGGCGCACGTTTAAGCGTTTAAGTTCCGGTTTGCAGCGTCTGAGGGCATTTTCCATATGCGCCCGCCGGAAACTGAAAATGGAGTCGCCTTCGCGGACAGGCAGCATGGCAACAAGTTCGCTGCGCGTAACATTTTTGCAGCCGCGCACGTCAATGGCCGAAATTTTAAAAAGATCAGACCGGCTCAAAAAATTTCCCGCCGCATTCCATACCCACCAGCCGCCGCCAATACATGCGCATATAACCGCAAGGCCCAGGAACAGCCTGCCCATTTTACGACGGCGCTCGCTTTTGATTTTCGAACGCAGTTTTACAACCTTAAAGCGGCGCAAAGGGCGACGGGCACGTCGGTATTTCATGTGGTTAATATTATAACGAATGTTTTATTATCTGAAGTATAAGATCGCTAAACGAAATCCTGGCCGCGCGCGCCGCATCGGGAAGAAGCGAGGTCTCCGTCATGCCGGGCAGCGTATTTAATTCAAGAATCCATGGGTGCAGCTTTTTGTCCACTATCATATCAACACGCGCCACACCCCTGCACCCCAGCGCATTGAAGGCCTCAAGCGCAAGCATCTGAGCGTTCGCCACAACTCTTTCCGGCAGGCGGGGCGGTATGATATGCCTGGAACATCCGGGCGTATATTTCGACTTGAAATCGTAGAATTCGCCTTCGGCGTCTATTTCAATTACAGGTAGCGCTTTTTTTCCGAGAATCCCGACGGTTATTTCCGTGCCGATAACGTATTCTTCCGCCAATACAACGGTATCGAGGGCAAATGCTTTCTTCAACGCGGGGGCAACTTCTTTTTCAGTCCTTACAATTGATACGCCGATAGCAGACCCCTGCGTGGCCGGCTTTATAACAACCGGCAAACGCCCGACTCTTATTTCGTCTACGGGTTTTACGAGGCGCTGCCAGGCCGGCGTAGGCAAATCAGCAGACTCCAATATTTTTTTGGTATAGGCCTTATCCATGCACAATGCGCTGGAAAACACGCCGCAACCCGAATACGGTATCTGCATGGACTCAAGCAATCCCTGGACGGTACCATCCTCGCCGCCCGGGCCGTGCAATGCTATATAGGCAAAATCAATCTTTTTGCGGCTTAACTCAAACGGAAGCCGCGGGCTTGCGTCAATGCCCACGGCATTTACGCCTATATTTTTCAGCGCAGCCAGCACCGCTTTCCCGCTTAAAAGCGAGATTTCGCGCTCGGCGGAAAGGCCGCCGTAAAGAACGCCGACTGTTTTATCTTTAATCCATTTGCCGATATTCATTTATTATTCACCTATAAGCTCTATTTCAAGCTCCAATTGGATGCCGTATTTTTCCTTTACTTTCCCGTGTACGATTGCGATCAATGCGCGCACGTCGCGTGAACAGGCAGAACCGGTGTTTATGATAAAATTGGCGTGTATGTCGGAAATCTTCGCGCCACCAAGGGTAAGCCCTTTTAAGCCGCAGGATTCGATAAGACGGCCGGCGCTGTCGCCGGGAGGATTTTTGAAAATCGAACCGGCGCACCACTTTCCCGCCGGCTGGGTATCAGTGCGGCGGTTCATCAATGCGCCGACGTTCATAAGAATATCATTTTTTAGCCCTTTTTTCAATAGTAATTTTGCGCCGGTCAATATCATGTTTTCGCCGTTAAAACGGCGGTATGAAAATTCCAGCGCGGAACGCGGCAATATCTCACTTTTTGCTGCAAGAGTCATAACTTCAAGTTCTTCAACAAGTTCGCCTATCCACTTTTCGCGGGAACCCGCATTTCCCCTGATAGCCCCGCCCAGCGTACCTGGAATACCGCAAAGATGTTCCATACCGTAAAGCCCTTCCTGCGCCGAACGGTTCACAAGCATTCCCAGGCTCGCGCCCGCGCCGGAGTGAAGATATTGGCCGTCGAACCTGAAATCCGTAAAAGAGCCGGCAAGGCGCAATACAACCCCGTCGAAGCCATGATCGCCTATAAGGACGTTCGAGCCGCTGCCAAGCACAAGCAGAGGCAGCTTATAGCGGTAACACAATTTAATCGCCGACTCAAGCTGGACGGCAGTGTCCACTTCGGCATAGTAACGCGCCGGCCCGCCGATATGAAAAGTGGTATGTTCATTTAAAGGTTCATCGGTTTTAAGGCGGGCCACGGCTGAGGAAAGGTGTGCGGCTATAGCAGCTTTAATATTTCTTCTCCTGTCTTCCAGACGTCGCCCGCGCCCAGCGTAAGCACAATATCACCCGACTTAAGGCTGCGTGAAAGAATTTCAGTTCCCGGGAAATGCCCCGCGTTTTCCCCGCTTTCGCGCACGGCTTCGACGATAAGCTGCGCGCTTACACCGGCAACTGGTTTTTCGCCCGCCGCATAAATCGGGAGAATATACAATTCATCGGCATCGCCGAAGGCGCCCCCGAATTCATGATGGAGATGGGAAGTGCGCGAATAACGATGCGGCTGGAACAGCACCACAAGCTTCCGGCGTGGCCATTTCATTTTCACGGCCGCAAGTGTTGCCTTTACTTCCGTGGGATGATGGCCGTAATCGTCTATCACCAGCACGCCTTTTTTTTCGCCTTTTATTTCCATGCGCCGGCCTACGCCGGCAAAGGCATCAAGCGCGCGAGCTATATCCCTGAAAGCTATCCCCAGCTCAACTCCGACGACAACGGCCGCAAGCGCGTTGGAAACCGCGTGCATCCCGGGAGTTTTAAGCATTATTGTTCCAAGGGGACGGCCGCGAAAACGCACGGTAAACCTGGTAGCCGAATCAAGCACCTTTATACCTGTGGCGGTAAAATCGGCCCCGGGCATAATCCCGTATGTAACGTAGCGCCGTTTTATCGAAGGCAACAGCGAAACAACGTTTGCATCGTCGGCGCAAAGTATGGCGCAGCCGTAAAACGGAACGCTGTTAATATGCTCTTTAAACGCTTCCTTTATGTTTTCAATGGTGCCGTAATAATCCAGGTGGTCGTTATCAATATTCGTAACCACGGTTATGGTTGGAGAGAGTTTCAAGAATGAGCCGTCGGATTCGTCGGCCTCGGCGACAAGGTAATCGCCATTGCCCAGCTTTGCGCCACTGCTGATATTTTTCAGGCGGCCGCCTATGACAACGGTCGGGTCGAGCCTGCCGTAACTCAAAACCAGGGAAGCCATTGAAGTCGTCGTGGTTTTGCCGTGCGTGCCGGCGATAGTTATGCTGTATTTAAGCCGCGCAAGTTCCGCCAGCATCTCGACACGCGGTATAACCGGTATCTTGCGCCTGCGGGCGGACACTACCTCGGGATTGGCGGAGTCCACGGCCGTAGAAGTAACCACTACGTTTGCCGTTCCCAGATTTTTTGCGGCGTGGCCGATGAACACCCTGGCGCCCAGCGCCTTTAAATGTTCCGTAAAATCGCTTGCCTTTATGTCCGAACCCGAAACCTTGTAACCAAGGCTCAGCAAAACCTCGGCTATGCCGGACATGCCGACGCCGCCGATACCCACAAAATGTATGTTCTGTATTTTCTTAAACATTGTATTGCGCCTTCACCGTCGTAGTAATGCCGCCGCGCACGTTAAAGACAAGCTCAACAATCATGCTTTTTGGCCGGCAGGCCTTCACGAGATCGTCTAATAACCGGTTGACTGCGCTCTCGTGAACTATGCCGACCATGCGGTATGACTGTAAATAATATTTCAGCGATTTAAGCTCTATTACCGTCCTGCCCGGGACGTAACGAATGCTAAGCCCTGCGAAATCAGGCAGCCCGGACCACGGGCAAAGGCAACTGAACTCCGGCGTTTGAACCGTTACTTCTATTTTTTTACCCGTGAACTCGTACGGCATTGTAACAAGCAGCTCAGGGCTGATACGATCAAAAACCGGCATGGAACTTTTAGATTTGTTTTTCACCTGGCACAGACCTCGAAGTATTTTACCGCGTGGTTAAGCAGGACGCCTTCTATCACGCCCGTGCGCCCGTTTATGTCGTAACCCGCGTATTCCACCGACAGTTTTTGGATATTCTCAACCCGCGCAGGCATTTTAAAATCCATGACGCGGTAATCGTTTACGCTGCGCGCAAGCGTTACGACCGCCGGCACGCTTATTTCCGTGCCGCGCCTGACATTGCCATCATCCATGTAATACTCCTGGCAGACAACCCAGATGTAATTCTTCGAAAGCGCGCCATCCTCTTCTTTTTTTACAACGTCATATCCGGCGAACACAACGCCTCCGAACCCGGCGGCGCCCGCGTAATGCGCCAGGTACTCGTTCAATGCGCCGCGCAAACCGTCGGCTTCCGGGGCAATAGCGGCCTCTTTCAATGGGCAGCACACACAACCACCCAGCATAAGCGCCATCATCAGGCCACCGGCCAGTTTAATTACATTAAGCATACCATCGTTTCCTTTCTACTGATAATAATTTTTCCGTCAATTACCTGAAAGGTAAATCATTAAGCCTTTTCGCACCATCATCACCGCTATGGCCGCAAGCAGCAGGCTGGCCAGTTTTGATATTGTTTTTGAGCCGGCCTTGCCCAGTATGCGGTTTATCGTTTCCGCCATGGAAAATACCCCGCCGGCAAGCAACACGTTTATGGCTATAGCGGCTGCCGTCGCGCCATAACCGTACTGGTTACTCAATAGAATCGCCGTGGTAAGAACCGCAGGCCCCACTATCAGCGGCACGCCCAGCGGCACCGCCCCCAAACTTTCAGGGTCAATAATAATTTTTGTTTTCTCGAAGGAGAGCATGTCGTTTAGCGATATTACAAACAGTAAAACGCCACCGGCGATCATGAAATCGGCGACTGTGATCCCGAGAAGCCCGAGAAAAAATCTGCCTATCGCCAGGAACACCAGCGCCACTACCATCGCAGTCAGGGTTGATTGCAGTATTATTCGCCGCACCACCGCGCGATCCAGCCCGGCGGTAAGATTCATGAACATAGGCAGCACGCCTATGGCATCAACGGCTATAAACAACGGGACGAACGCCAAAAGAAATAATTTCACATGACCTCGAGTACTCTGTTAAGTTGATTATTGATGTTTTGCAGCGCCAATTTTGTCCGGATTCAAGGCGCGAGGCGCGCCGCGTACCCTCTGCGGTACGATAGCGCCGCAGCAACGCAGAAGCCGGGCAAAAGGGGCGCTGCCCTTCGGGAATGGCCATATTTGGCCATTCAAAACATCAATAATCAGCTTAACAGAGTACTAAGTATGGCAAACTTCAAATATTCCGTTTCCGGCATGGACACAAGCACGGGATGGTCGCGCCCCTGCGAACGCTGTTCAACAAGCCGAACCATTTTACGCGCCTTACCCGCGGCCTGCATAAGCATTACCCTGAAATCGGCAGGGCTCAGGTGATGCGAGCATGAACTTGTCGCAAGCAATCCGCCCGGGGAAAGCCGTGAAAGCGCCGCGGCGTTAAGTTTTACATAAGCGCGAAAACCGGCCTGTAAATGCTTCTTGTTTTTTACCAGCGCCGGCGGATCGAGGACAATTATATCATATTTTTCACCGGACGCTTTCTCGTTTTCATCTGAAAAAAAATCGAAGCAATCGGCCTTGACGGCCGAAAACCTGTCTGCCACGCCGTTTAAGCGCGCATTACAAGAGGCCGCTTCAAGCGCCTGCTCTGAAGAGTCCACGGCAACGGCTTTTGCGGCGCCGTTTTTCAACGCATACATGGAAAATGAACCTGTGTAGCTGAAAACATCGAGAAGCGTTTTGCCAGCGCAATATTGCGCCAGCGCCCGGCGGTTCTCTCTCTGATCGAAGAAAAAACCCGTCTTCTGCCCCGCGGACGGATGCACATTAAAACGTATGCCGTCCTGTTCTATTTCAAGCTCCGTCGGAACATCACCCCACAGCACGCCGGACGTTTGCTCCAGGCCCTCAAGCACGCGCAATGAGGAATCGTTACGCGCAATTATTCCCGCCGGGTTAAACACCCGGCGCAATGCGGCCACCACCGCATCGGAGTTAAGCTCCATGCCCGCCGATAAAAACTGAACGCTTAAAACATCCGCGTATTTATCCACGATAAGCCCGGGCAGGTTATCGGATTCGCCGAAGACAACGCGAAGCGACTTCTGCCCGCCCATGATTTTACTGCGATAATCGGCCGCGGAACGTATACGCTCCGTCCAGAACTCAGGCGTTATCGCGTCCCGGGCGCGCGTCAAAAGGCGGAATATAATAAGCGAAGACGGGTTAAAAAAACCCTGCCCCAGGAACTGCCGTCCCGCGCTGTAAAGCTCGACAATATCGCCTTTAATCTGTTCCCCCTCGATACCTGCGATTTCGTTTGAGAAAATCCACAGGTGCCCCGAAAGAAGGCGGTGTTCCTCATTTTTACGCAAAATCAATTTGGTCGTCATAGTTTTATCCACCCTGTTACCTGCTGTTTTACATCTGTAAATTTATCACGGGAAAGCATAAGCATTGCGGTGTCCGGCATACGTTTAATTTCATCGGTAAACGGCTGAGCATTTAAACGGACTGTAGCAAGCACTTTTTTGGGAGACCTGATAACTTCCATCAATACAGCGCGAAACGAATCCGAGACAATGTCAATCGAACCTATCTCGTCAATTACTACAACATCTTTTTCCCGCAGTGCCGCGCACACCGCCGCAACGCCTACGGTGTCAAGCACAACCGGATCAATCCCATACTTATTGAGTTTAACCGCGCTCTTCATGCCTTTATGCGCCAGTATCCCTTCCCTTCCGTCAAAAGTTTTGATCCGGAAACCGCGCAAGCCGTTCGAGTCGCGTATCTCCTCCGTGTAAAACCCGCCCGCCCGTTCGCGAAACGGCATTACCACTTCGCGTATCAACGTGGTCTTCCCCACGCCGTGCTTACCAGCAATAAACAAATTCTTTGCAGTTATCATTTGCTTATGTTTATCAAACAGTTGTTCCGCCATTAAGCGGTTTCAATCTGCGGCCTGCAACTTCGGAAAACGCGGGCTTACGTAGCTACCGCTACGCCGCGCCCACCTTTTCCTGCGTTTCGGCTCGC
>MGVF01000026.1 GCA_001800355.1 Elusimicrobia bacterium RIFOXYA2_FULL_50_26 | reverse complement strand
TCCCGTAATATTCGAGCCTTCGGCCGGTGTTTTGAACGGCTCGCTATATTACGGTAAAGCGCCGGATAACCGCGCCGGCTGCTATGCGTTAATAAAAGTTATGCAAAAAGTGCAGGCCGCGGCAGAGGTTTACGCGGTTGCCACGGTTCAGGAGGAAGTAGGCCTTAAAGGAGCGCGGGTATCGGCTTTCGGAATTGATCCCGACTTTGCCATCGCGCTGGATACGACTGTCTCCGGCGATACGCCGCAGGTTACCGAGCGCGAGTCCAATCTTAAGCTTGGCGCAGGCGTGGCCATTACGGTTATAGAGGCGTCGGGCAGGGGCATTATAGTAAGCCAAAAGGTCAAGGAACTTTTTATAGCGGTGGCACGCGATAATAACATAGCTTTTCAACTCGACGTAATCGAGGGCGGAATGACGGACGGCGCCATAATACAGATGAACCGTTCAGGGGTGCCTACGGGCGTATTGAGCATACCCTGCCGCTACATACATTCGCCCTCCGGCGTCTTCTCGATAGACGATTTGAACTCTGCCGTAGAACTTGCCGTCAAAGTAATAGAAAAGGCTGCACAATAAATACACAAGGAGGCTCTCACATGGCTGAAGGACGCTGTATGAAATGTAAGAAGCAGGTTGAGATGAAGGATGCAAAAGAGGTAGTAATGAAAAACGGGATGAAGGCGCTTTCCGGCGTATGCCCCGCCTGTTCGACTAAAGTGTTCAAGATTACCGGCAAGAAGTAATAATTTTATGGCGAAGCGAAGGATTCCGCTTTTGCGGAATTCTTCGCTTCGTTGTCAGTTGTCCACTAAACCCAAAGGAAATCATATGAATGTTCGCGATATCATGACAACCGACGTAATAACCGTATCGCCGGATATGGACGTGCACAGCCTGGCGGCGCTGTTCGTGGAAAAAGGCATCAGCGGCGCGCCGGTGGTTGATGCGTCCGGATCCCTGCAGGGCGTTGTGCTTGAAGAAGGTTTGATAGTGCGCGATAAAAAAGTGCATTTGCCTACCTTTCTGTATATACTTACAGGCTTTGTGACGATAGGCGAATCCCGGTTTGAGCAGGAGCTGAAAAAGATGGCATCTTCCACCGTCGCCGGCATAATGAATCCGAATCCTGTTACTTTATCTCCCGAGACGTCCCTGGAAGAGCTTGCCACGCTGATGGTGGAAAAAGGGATTTACTATTTCCCGGTTAAAGAAAGCGGAAAGCTTGCCGGTGTTGTAACCCGCAAGGATATTGTCCGCGCCATGGCACAGAATAAAATATAATTTTTGGAATTATTTTAACATGCTCTATTATTTTGTCGTGGCATTTCTCGGTTTGTCATTCCTGTTGTTGTTCGCCGGCACGGTTTTGATAGTCTTCTACAGGCCGGCAAAACGGCCAGCGGCCGGACATGACCCCGTTTCATTCCCTGCCGTCACAATTTTAAAGCCCATCAGCAACATAGATGATGAGATGGAAAAAAACCTCGAGACGTTTTACGCGCAGGATTACCCGAATTATGACATAGTGTTCGGCATGGATACGCAACAGAGGGAATGCCATGAGCTGGTGGAGCGCGTAAGCAGGAAATTCCCACAGACAAAGACTACGATTGTTTCTACAATGGCGGAGAAGCGGCTCAATCCCAAGGTTGCAACGCTTTCCCGCATGGAGCCGTCCTGCACGGGAAGCCTGTTATGGATGACGGATTCAAACGTCCGGGTTGAACCTTTTACCCTCCGTATGCTGGTGCGGGATTACGCGGCCAATGACTCAAAAATTGTTTTTTCTCCCATACAGGGAACGGGTTCCCGGACGATGGGCAGCATCATGGAAAACGCTTACCTGAATTTTTTCGTATCCGGCAACATATTGCTTGCATGGAGCAGCGCGCGCCAACCTATAATCGTAGGAAAATCAATGTTGATAGAGCGCTACACGCTTGAGAAATTCGGCGGCTTCAGCCATTTCCAGGAATACCTTGCCGAGGATTTCATAATGGGGCGGACATACCGCGAAACGGGGCTGACGGTTTCGACGAATTTTACGTGGGTAACTAATTTTATAAGTACGGCCACGTTTTCCAGGTTCTGGAGCCGCGTTGTGCGATGGTCTAAAATACGGTATAACACCGAGCGCTTTTACTATTTTTTCGAGTCATTGTTAAATCCCATCATGGTCTCGGCCTGCGCGCTCCCTTTCCTGGGCGCAAAGGGTGTGCCGCTTGTGGCGGCCGCGGTTATCGGAAAAATAGCGCTTGAGTATGCCGCCTTTTTCGCAGTTAACTCGCAGGATCGCAAAAAAGCGTGGATAATAGCCGTTTACCCCTTGTCCGTTCTGATAAAAGATTTTCTTCTTTTCCTTATATTCTTTACGCCGCTGATAAATAAGGACGTTTTCTGGAGAGGCAAGAACATAAGGCTGGATAACAAGGGAAAAATCACGCATATAAGCCCGGCGGAGAGATTCTCATGATTGAAAACGGCGCCAAAAAGGCGTGGGTGGTATCGGCTATAATGGGGCTTGGCCATACGAGAGCGGCCTATCCCTTGCGCGATATAGCTTTCGAGAACATCATCGTCGAGGGTTCCCGTGAGTTCTGCCAGCCGGATAAGTACAGGATATGGCACAGGCTTGCGAACATGTATTACCTGCTGTCTCGCGCAACCGGAATCTCGATTATCGGCACATACGCGCTCGTCGCATTGCAGAAAATACCTCCTTATTACCCTTTACGGGACCTCTCGGAGCCGACGCTTGCGGTAAAGTACCTGAATTTTCTCATTCGCAAGCACAAACTCGGTTCAACGCTGGTCGAAAAGGTTAAAGCCGACAGCATGCCTGTTATAAGCACGTTTTACGCGACTGCAATGGCAATCGAGATAGCCGGCATAAAACCGAACGACAATTACCTGCTTATATGTGATGCCGATATTAACCGCGTATGGGTTCCGTTAAATCCGCGGGAAAGCACAATAAAGTACCTGGCGCCCTGCACGCAGGTAAAACGCCGCCTGCTCTCATACGGTGTGCCGGAAAAGAACATTTACCTTGTAGGTTTTCCCTTGCCGAAGGAAAATATCGGCGACGGCAAAACGCTTAACGTGATAAAGAATGATTTATTCGGCCGCCTCGTAAGGCTTGATCCCGCAAACAAATTTTTCAGGATTCACGGCAAGGATGTGCTGGGCTTCCTGGAAAAAGACGCGATACCGCGGCAACGGGATGATTTCTTTGTGCTGTCATTTACCGTCGGCGGAGCCGGCGCGCAGGTGGAGATGGCGGAAAAAATATTGAAGAGTTTGCGCGATAAAATAAAACAGGGTAAAATTAAAATCAATCTTTCCGCCGGCGTCCAGAAACCGGTGCTGACGCGTTTCCACGAGTACATAAAAGCCCTGGGGCTGAACGAATTTGTCGGCAACGGAATTAATATAATTTATGACGAGAACGTATACGCTTACATGGATAAGTTCGATCAGATGCTGCGCACTACAGACGTTCTCTGGACAAAGCCAAGCGAGTTGTCGTTTTACTGCGGTTTAGGCATACCTATACTGCTTGCGCCCGCCGTCGGTACGCATGAGGAATATAACGCCACCTGGCTCCAGGAAATACACGCGGGCGTCAAGCCCGCGGGGCCGCTTGAATACACAAATGAGTGGCTTTTCGACCTGCGCGAAAACGGCCGCCTGGCCGAGGCTGCGTGGGACGGCTTTTTGAAAGCGCGTAAGATGGGAACCTACCGCATAGAAGAACTGATAGCCACAGGCCAATGCACCCAGTCAGACTCGCCGCTGGAGTAACGGCGTTCCCCTCACCCTACCCTCTCCCCGAAGGGTAGAGGATAAAAAGGTTGCCAGCTTTCTCTCCTCCAGGGATTAAGGCGTAAACGCAGCTATTTCCTCTCCCCGTCGGGGAGAGGATTAAGGTGAGGGGGAGTTAATTCGTTTCCGCAGGCCAGAGAAACATATATGATTCCAATACTTTTTAAAATCGGCCCATTTACCGTATACACTTACGGTGTTTTAATTGCCCTGGGATTGTTTGTCGCCCTGCAATACTTGCTTGCCCTTACGCGTAAACACGGTATTGACGACGGCAAAATAATGGATGTCGTTCTTGTCGCGCTGCTTTCCGGCTTTGCCGGAGCGCGGCTCACTTACGTGCTTTTTAATTTACGCGATTACCTGGGACACCCTCTGGATGTCTTGAAGATATGGCAGGGCGGGCTTGTGTTTTACGGCGGATTCTTAAGCGGAGCTGTAACTGCTGCCGCCTTTGTGTACTACAAAAAAACCATGCCGCCCTGGACGCTTGCAGACCTGATGGCGCCCGCTATCGCGCTTGCTCATGTATTCGGGCGCCTGGGTTGTTTTGCCGCCGGCTGCTGCTATGGGTCGCTCTCAGACGCGCCCTGGGCTGTAACATTCCGCAACGCTTCGTGCCTTGCGCCCACGGGCGTGTCATTGCACCCCGCCCAGTTGTACGAAGCTGCCGGCAATTTCGCGGTGTTTATCGCGCTTGACCGCATGGTCAGGCGGCCGCATAAGCAGGGAGAGGTCTTCGGCTGGTACCTGTTGTTTTATTCAGTTGTGCGTTTCGTATCCGAGTTTTTCAGGGGCGATGAACGCGGCAGTTTTATTTACCGGTTGTCGCCCGGGCAACTTATCGCGATAGCAGCATTCATCCTATCTGTTGTAATTATATGGCGGCGCAGACATGTCTGAAATTATTAAACGGCTTGACGTCTATCTCACAAATCTTTACCCCGGATATTCCCGCGGTTATTTCCAGAAGCTGATAAAAACCGGGCAGGCAACGGTCAACGGCAAAAAGGTGAGTTCGCATTACGGCATAAAAGAGGGGGACGACATAAACGTCAGTTTTGCCGCCGCGCCGACGGAGCTTGTGGCGCAGGATATGCCGCTTGCGATCATTTACGAGGATGACGATGTGATGCTTATCAACAAACCCGCAGGGCTTGTTGTCCACCCGGCCTGCGGTCACCACGACGGCACGCTTCTTAACGCCCTGGCAGGTTATGCAAAAGATAAGTTCGAACCCATGCTTGTGCACCGGCTTGACAAGGATACTTCCGGAATAATGATAGTTGCAAAAAACGAGCGCGCAAAAAACAGCCTCGTAAAACAATTTCAGCGCCACAGCGTCCGCAAGACATACTTTGCCGCGGCGGCAGGCGCGATAAGCGAGGAAAAAGGGCGCATAGAGGCTCCGCTTGGAAGGTCCCCAGTTGACCGCAGGAAAATAGTTGTCGGGCCCCTTGCCAGCAAGATGGCTATTACGGAATTCTCGGTTGTTTACAGGAGCCGCGGCTACTCGTTGCTTGAGGTTCATCCGGTAACCGGGCGCACGCACCAGATACGCAGCCACCTGGCATACATCGGCCACCCCGTGCTGGGCGATGTTACCTATGGCGGCCCGGAGAGCGTGGGATCATCCGTATTCAAGCGTCAGATGCTTCATGCATATAAGGTTTCGTTTATTCATCCCGCGAAAAGCAAGCGCATGGAGTTTTCAGCTCCGCTGCCGGAGGACATGGAACGTTTATGGAAAAAAGAAAAATTCAAATAATGATAATGTCGGTGATATTTACAATGCCTGGAGTCGCCACCCTGGCGGCGGTTGAAAATCAGGAGCCAGGCGGGCCATCCCTGCCGGCGCATATGGCTGTTTCCACCGCGCCCGCAGCCGGTTCCTGCGGCGAATTAACTGCGGCCATAAGCGACCTGAATTACAAGATAGAATACATACAGGGCAACTACACGCGCCTTACCCGTGAAATAGAGGAACTGCGTACCGCCGATAATGAACAGAAAAAGATAATCCTGCAACAGGGTTTCAATCGCAGTGATCCCGACCGCATAAAGAAACTTGAGCTTCAGCAGGATCTTTTGCGAACCGGGCTTGCCAACGTCTGCGAAGACATTGGCCGCGTAAAAACTCAGGCCGCCGAAACAACGAAGCCGCGGTCAGGCCAATGGCACCAGTGGCCATACCTGCCCGCAGTCTCGCTGGCCATAGCCCTTCTTGCGCTGATATTTTAACCTATTGCATTAAGCTTCATTTTTTAATAGAATCTTGTATTGAAAGGCTGGCGAAAGATGCTTGAACAGGGGCTTGTGATTGTTGTTTCCGCTCCTTCCGGGGCGGGGAAAAGCACGATTTGCGCTCTGTTGGAGAAAAAGTTGCCGCGACTGCGCTGCTCGGTATCTTTTACCACGCGCCCACGCCGGCCTGGCGAAAAAAACGGACGCGACTACTTTTTTATTGCGCCTGAAAAGTTCAAGGCGATGATCCGTAAAAAAGAGTTTGTTGAATGGGCGCGCGTTCATGATCACTATTACGGCACACCCCGCTCTTTTCTCGACAAAACTGTCCGTGCGGGAAACGATGTGGCGCTTAATATTGATGTGCAGGGCGCTTTGTCAATCCGGAAGCTTTATCCCCGCGCGGTTATGATTTTCGTCATGACTCCGACGTTCGCGGAACTTAAACGCCGGCTGGTACGCCGCAGGCAGGATTCCGGTGAAACTATACGCCGGCGCCTTGCCAATGCACGAAAAGAACTGCGGTATCTTCCCTCATACGATTACCTTGTCATTAACGACAGGCTTCAAACGGCAACCCGTGAGATAGAATCCATAATACATGCCGAACATCATAAGTTGAAAAATATCCGCAAACCGGTATTTATATAGTCCCGTATTTTTATATGCCATGCCGCGCTGCGGCAGGCAAAGAGGAGAGTGCTGTGACCGAAACAAGAAAACCTTCCGAAAAGCTGCTGCTGGACCGTGAAGAAGGCCGCTATACCCTGGTTCACCTGGTGAGGGAATGGACGGATATTCTTCAGTATTCAGACGAGGCAAAAGAGTGGAACCAGTCTGAGCTTATCAAGAGAGCCATGGAAGATGTCATGTCCGGGCGCATCACGGAAGAGGATGTGCGCAAGGCAAAAGCGAAAAGCAAGCCCGTCCATGTCGAAGAAGAAAAGACGGCCGACGAAGACCTGAAGAGCCTGAAAAGCAAAAAGAATGAAAAGGAAAAAAAGTAATCCCGATTCCGTCTCCGATCTAAGGAATGTGCGTGTCGTTCTCGGCATATGCGGCAGCATAGCCGCCTATAAAAGTCCTGAGCTTGTGCGGTTGCTTGTCGGGCGCGGGGCTGAGGTTAGCTGCATTCTTACTGCCAACGGCGCGCGTTTCGTAACTCCATTGACATTGCAAACGCTTTCCCGCGCGAAAGTATACGAAGGCATGTTTGATTCGTGGGACTGGGATATAGAACACATTTCGCTGGCGCAGAAGGCGGACATAATCGTGGTTGCGCCTGCCTCGGCGGACATGATAGCCAGGCTTGCCGCCGGCCGCGCCGATGATCTGCTTTCCTGTGTTATTCTTGCCGCCCGGAAACCTGTTCTTATATGTCCCGCAATGAATGAGAATATGTGGTTGCATCCCGCAACTAAAGAAAACGTTCGCAGGTGTGTTTCGTATGGTTACCGGTTTACGCAGCCGCAGGAAGGCGAGCTGGCATGCGGAGTTAATGGCGCCGGCCGTCTGGCGGAGCTGGAATCAATAGTTGCGGATATTAATACGACAGTACATAGTACATAGTACACAGTACAGAGTACATGGTACATGGTTAGGACATTTTTTACGGTGCTTATTACGGCGGGGGCTACGCGGGAGTATTTGGATCCGGTGAGGTTTTTTTCTAACGCATCTTCAGGGAAGATGGGGTATGCGTTGGCGGCGGCGGCTAGAAGGAAGGGGCATCGTGTTATACTGGTTTCGGGGCCCGTGAACCTTAAGGCTCCGGCGGGGGTGCGCGTTATAAATGTAACTTCGGCGCGCGAAATGCTTCAGGCGGTAAAAACGGAGCAGCGAAAGGCTGATATTTTTATCGGGGCTGCTGCGGTTTCCGACTGGCGGCCTGAGGTTTTCCGGCGCGGTAAGATTAAGAAAACGAACGCTCCGGTTACCGTTGCAATGCGTCTCAATCCTGACATTGTGCGATATATGGGATCAATAAAAGGCGGAAGGGTGCTTGTTGGTTTTGCTTTGGAATCGCACCGCATCCTGGAGCGGGCAAAAGCCAAATTGTCTCAAAAAAATATGGACTTGATAGTGGCAAACG
The DNA here is from genome assembly GCA_001800355.1 of Elusimicrobia bacterium RIFOXYA2_FULL_50_26. Taxonomy (GTDB): domain Bacteria; phylum Elusimicrobiota; class Endomicrobiia; order Endomicrobiales; family XYA2-FULL-47-53; genus XYB2-FULL-50-12. The sequence continues at coordinate 17,800 of MGVF01000026.1, read as the reverse complement.
GCCCGGAAAATATAGGTAGCGATAAAGCCCGTATAACGCTTATAAGCCGGGATCTCCGTATAAAAAGGTTGCCGCCTGCTTCAAAAACTCTGCTTGCACAAAGGATACTGGATGAAGCGATCAGTTTACGGAACAATGGTGCGGCTGACAAAACGTTATTGCGAAGAAGAGGCCTGGCTTGACGATGAAATTTTGTGCGAGCCGGTGGCAAGAACGGATGCCGCTGCCCCCACGGCGGATAAATTGACTCTTGAACAATTTCGCGAAAGCATATCATCCTGCAAAAAATGCGCGCTTGGCAAGACGCGCATTAATATGGTATTCGGCAGCGGCAGTCCTTCGGCGCGGCTGATGTTTGTCGGCGAGGGACCGGGTTATGACGAGGACCGGCAGGGCGAGCCATTTGTAGGCAGGGCCGGCCAGTTGCTGACGAAAATCATAGAATCCATCGGCATGAAGCGCAGCGATGTTTATATAGCAAATACCGTAAAGTGCCATCCAATGATAGATCCTCTAAATTCTGATAAACGCGGCAACGACCGCCCGCCCGCGCCCGAGGAGATAGCGCAGTGCCTGCCGTACCTTGAAAAACAGATTGCCATTATAAGGCCTAAATGTATATGCTGCCTGGGAACCTGGGCAAGCCGAACGCTTCTTGCCACGGAAACTCCGATAGGAAAACTTCGTGGACGTTTTTATGATTACCATGGTATCCCCCTGTTACCCACCTATCATCCCGCCGCGCTGCTCCGAAACCCCGCGTTGAAAAAAGACGTCTGGCAGGACATGAAAATGCTCAAAGCCGCCTTAGTGTAGTGCGTCCAACATATCTTTACATTTGCGGAAGGCAGGGTGTCCAGCGTCAAGGCGCGAGGAGTGCGGCGTACCCTCTGCGGTACGTAAGCGACGAGCAACGAAAACGATGGGCGCCCTGCCTTCCGCCCTTCGGGAAAGCGCATTTTGGCCGATTTCTGCGTCTCTCCTCCTCGGCGTATCGCAGAGGATACGCAGTCGTCATCGTTCCTTGAACTCGGCTCAAACTGCGCTTTCAAATGTAAAGATATGTTGGACGCACTACACTAGATTCATAACATGATTGAAACAACAAAGAAACTGATTTTTGCGGAAGTGGTTTTGGCGCTTCCAATGGAACGCTCATTCCATTACGCCATACCGGAACATATGGTTTCATCCCTGCTGCCCGGGATGCGCGTAAAGGCGCCTTTCGGCTCCAAGATAGCGGTGGGCTATGTCGTCCGCCTCTCGGACGAATCGCCCGTGGCAAATCTTAAAAATATCATTGAGATACTGGATACTCAGCCGATTATTTCAGATGAGCTTTTTTACCTTGCCCGCTGGATAAGCGCGCAATATGCCTGCTCCCTGGGTGAGGCGCTTTCCGCCATAGTTCCTTCTAACCTGCGTAAGCCCAAGCGCGAGTTGAAAGATGTTGCGCCGACGGCTCACATGCCGCATATCGTTCCGCGCCCGCACACGTTAACGCCCGCGCAAGAGGCCGTTACCGCGCCTGTTTTGGAATCCATTGCCGCGCACAATCACAAAGTGTTCCTGCTCCACGGGGTTACAAGCTCCGGCAAAACCGAGGTTTACTTAAGGTGTATAGAGGCAAACCTTAAAATGGGGCGCAGCGCCATATTCCTTTTGCCCGAGATCTCGCTTACGCCGCAGTTTATCGGTATCGTGCAGAAACGGTTTCCGGGCGTTGTCGGCGTATGGCACAGCCAGCTTACCGCAACGCAGCGTTATCGCACGTGGGAAGAGGCGCGGCAGGGACGGATAAAAATAATGCTTGGAGCGCGTTCGGCGGTATTCGCGCCTTTCGTTCGCCCCGGCCTGATAATCATAGACGAAGAGCATGAGCCGACTTACAAGCAGGAGCATAAACCGTCATACCAGACGCGCGAGGTGGCCATAGCGCGCGCGGCTTCCTGCGGCGCAACCGTAATATTGGGATCGGCCACGCCGTCTCTGGAAAGCTACCAGTGGGCGCTCGACGGCAGGTTTCAGCTGCTTGAAATGCGCGAGCGCGTTGATTCCCGCCTGATGCCGCCGGTGCGGCTGATAGAATTGCGCCATCTTACAAGGCAATCAAAAATACTTTCATCCGAGATGATAGAGGCGCTTACCCGCGTGCTGGCGCGCCGCGAACAGGCGATAATTTTTCTCAACCGCCGCGGATTTGCGCCCAGCATTATCTGTCATAACTGCGGCAAGGTATGGCAGTGTCCGCGCTGTGCCGTTTCGCTGGTTTACCACCGCGAGCCTGAAGGCCTGAGGTGCCACTATTGCGGCTGGAACCAGGAGTGGCCGGGGATATGCCCCCAGTGCAACAGCGGAAATGTCGCCATTTTCGGCGTGGGAACCCAGAAAGTCGAACAGGAAATAAAACGCATGTTTCCGCAAGGCCGCATACTGCGGCTTGACCGCGACACCACATCCAGAAAGGGCGTATACGAAAAAGCCTACGACGAATTCAAAAATGAAAACGTGGATATACTAGTCGGCACGCAGATGATAGCCAAGGGTTTCGATTTTCCGCGCGTAACGCTTGTCGGCGTTATTGACGCCGACACCGCGCTTTATCTGCCGGATTTTCGTTCCGCGGAGCGCACATTCCAGCTTATCACCCAGGTTGCGGGACGCTCCGGCAGAAGCAACCTTGGGGGGGAAGTTATAGTTCAAACGCATCACCGCGATCATTATGCGCTTGTGGCGGCGCAAAAGCATGACTATCCGGAATTTTTCTCAAAAGAAATCGCATTCCGCCGCCAGATGAATTACCCGCCCTTCGTCAGGCTTGTAAACATAACGCTGCGCGGCAGAAACGAGCAGAAAGTTACCGAAACGGCCGCGGCCATCGTGGCCGAGCTTACCCGCTGGAAACAGTCCGCCGCCGCATCGCTTGAAATCCTCGGCCCTTCTCCGGCCGCGCACTCAAAAATAAAAAACCTCTTCCGCTGGCAGATTCTGCTTAAAGGCGAAATCGCAACCCTTCTTGCAGCCATCGCAACAATCAAAAACTACCCCTTCCGCGGCGGCGTCCTCCCCGCCATAGACGTAGACCCCCAAACCACAATATAAACCCACCCCGGCGCATCCTGCATAACGTTTCGAAATACTTGCTTTTATTTTCGTAATATTTTTGGTATACTTAAAAAAATTAGGAGAGTATTCATATGCCTATGCCGATCACAAAAAGACAAAAAGAAGTTTTTGATTATATCAAAAGTTTTATTTTTGAAAACGGCTATTCTCCGACGCTTGAAGAAACAAAACGACGACTCAAGCTCTCCTCGGTTTCTACCGTCTATCAGCATATCAATGCATTAATTCAAAAAGGATATATAAAAAAATTCGATAATCTGGCACGGGCTATAGAGGTAAACGATGAATCGAAGAAAAGTCTTAACTTTATTGAAATATCTTTGCTTGGGACGATTGCCGCAGGTAAGCCGATAGAACCTATTGAGATTCCGGAAACAGTATCGGTGCCGGAAGATTTGACGAATGGCCAGGGTAAGCACTATGCCTTAAAAGTTCGCGGCGACAGCATGCAAGATGCCGGAATTTTTGATAGCGACATTGTGATTGTAAAGAATCAGCCGGTAGTTGAAAACGGTGAGATCGGTGTAGCCATTGTAAATGACAACGAAGCTACGCTCAAAAGAATTTATAAGGAAAAAAATAGTTTCAGGTTACAACCGGCCAATAATACATATAAGCCAATTCGCGTAAAAAAACTCGAAGTAAGAGGCAAAGTCACCGGTGTGTTGCGGAACCGTGTCGATTATTTGTCAAAACCGGTACAGCTTCCGTTATTTATCTTTCCTCAAAGTCAAAAATCCGAACAACTTCTTCAAATTCATAGCAGGCGATTTCTGGGAAACAAAACCAAGCTTCTGGGATTTATCGGAGATATAGTGGCTGATAAATGCCGGGGTTATTATACTTTTTGCGATATTTTTTCCGGAACCGGCGTGGTGGGGCATTATTTTAACAGGCCGGATACAAAAATTATCTCCAATGATATTTTGAATAGTAATTACGTCTCGCTTAACTGCTGGCTTAATTCGAAAAATTATGACAAAGGCAAGATAGGCAATATAATTGATCATTTAAACAATCTTAATCTGGAAAAAGATAATTATGTTTCAGAAGTTTTTGGCGGGACATATTTTACTAAGGAAAATGCCAGAAAAATCGGCGCAGTGAGGGAAGATATAGAAAAACTTAATAGAGAAGCCGAAATTAATCTGGAAGAAAAGAATATTCTGCTGACATCGCTGATGTATGCTATTGATAAAGTTGCAAATACAGTCGGCCATTATGAAGCGTACAGGAAGAAACTGGATACTTTGCAGAGCTTAAAATTGCTTGTCCCAGACATTGATTCAAAAAACAGTATCAACAACGAAGTATATCAAAAAGATGCCAACCAATTGATAAGGGAAATAAAATGCGATGTTCTTTATATAGACCCGCCGTACAATTCCAGACAATACGGTGACTCATATCATCTGCTTGAAAATATTGTTACGTGGAAAAAACCGCAAGTCGAAGGAGTGGCGAAGAAAATGGTTGACCGCGGGCACTTAAAGAGTAAATATTGTCTTAAGGGCGCTGATAAATCGTTGTGGGATTTAATCCATAACGCACGGGCAAATCATATCCTTATTTCTTATAACAATACGGGCGAGAAGAAGAACGAAAGATCAAATGCAAAAATCCCGGATCGTAGAATCATGGAAATTCTGAAAGAAAAAGGCGACGTTGAGATTTTTGAGAGAAAATATAAGGGGTTTACCACCGGTAAAAGCGACATGGATGGGCATGCCGAGAGAGTCTTCTACTGTAAAGTTACAAGGTAAAAAACATGAAATATTTTCAATGGACAATCGGTTCAACGACAGTTCGCAATCCTGGCAGGTTAAGGGATGGGCTGCAAATACTCAATGACCATTTTGACGGGCAACAGAAAGCCAAAAGGAAGCTATTGATTTCTTTTTTAAAGTTCACTCTGAAATGATTAAGAAACAGGATCATCCTTCATAAGTTTATGAGTTTTCGTGTTTTTTCTGTTATTATCCCAAAGAACTGTAGATACAAATTAAATTTCATATAATTACGATGTTGAATCTAAAAGTTAAACGATGAGCGAATATGAAATCAGCAATTGCCATTAATAAACCCTCGCAACAATCGCACATTTCGGTGGAAAGTATACACCGCGAAAATGCAATGAATTTAACTGCTTACGCCGAGCGCATAGCGGAAGATTATTTAAGCACATCTTCCGTAAATGAGAGAAAATCAAAAGGACAGTTTTTTACACCCCAGCAAGTCAGCTTGTTTATGGCAGGTTTGTTAGACATCAATAAACAGAATTTTAACGTGCTGGATCCAGGTGCCGGAACCGGTATGCTTAGTGCTGCTGTCTGTGAAAGCGTTTTGTTTTCAAGGAAAAAGATTGATTTTTCATTGGACGCATATGAAACCGATTTAGAAGTAATTCCTTTGCTTGATGATGTCCTTCGCAAATGTCAGTCTGTTCTTCAGGAAAATGGTCATAAATTCAAATATAGAATTATTCCAGAAGATTTTATTTTGGATAACTCTCACCGGATAAAAGCACAGCTTGATTTTGAAGAAAAAGAAACTCCCTTGTCCTATGATTATGTAATCTCCAACCCACCGTATTTTAAACTCAATAAAAACTCGCCACAAACTCTTCTTTTAGGTGAAATTGCATCTGGTCAGCCCAATATTTATACTTTTTTTATGACATTGGCCCTTGAAATGCTTAAGCCGGATGGGAAAATGATGTTTATCACACCGAGAAGTTTCTGTTCGGGTTTATATTTCAAAGCTTTCAGAAAATGGTTGTTGCAGCACGGACGAATAACAAATATTCACATGTTCGAATCGCGGAGCGATGTTTTTGGTAATGACGCGGTTTTGCAGGAAAGTATCATAACCGGGATAATGCCCCAAAAGAATAAGGCAGAAAACGAAAAGGTGGCGATAACTACAAGCCAGAATGGTTCATTTCAGAATTTGAATAAAGCCGACATTGACTATCAAGATATGCTTCACCAAATGGACGGACAGTTGATGATAAAGATTCCCGTAACCAAAACAGATGTCAAAGTCCAACACATAATTAATTCATGGGAATGTACGTTAAAAGATTTCGGAATGAAAGTTTCGACAGGGCCAGTAGTATCCTTTAGGGCTGAAAAATATTTATCAACTGAATTCGTTGATGAAAATATAACCGCTCCGCTTTTATGGATGCACAATATTCAAAACATGGATATTGTCTGGCCTATTGAAAAGAAGAAAAGAGAACTTGCTATAAAATTGGAGGAAGGTACGGCATCTCTTCTGGTTCCTGTAAAAAACTACATTCTCGTCAAAAGATTCAGTTCCAAAGAACAAAAAAGGAGATTATACGCCGGGGTACTACTGAAATCAAAATTCAAGTATGATAAAGTGGGGATCGAAAATCACCTTAATTACATCTATAAATATCACGATGTCCTATCAACGGATGAGGCTTATGGAATCGCGGGACTGCTCAATTCATCTTTGATGGACATATTTTTTAGGATGCTTAACGGCAGTACTCAGGTCAACGCCGTTGATATAGATAACCTGCCGCTACCTTCTCTTGAGAAAATCAAAGAAATAGGAAAATCTATTATAACTAAGAAGCCTTCCATCGGTTTGGAATTGGACAAAATAATTGTTGATGTTTTAGGGATAGACACAGGGATTCTTCGTGAATTAAACGGAGGTGATAACTCGAATGGGTAAAATAAACCAGGGTTTGGACATCCTTATAAAAATGGGAATTCCCAGAGCGCAGCAGAATGAGCGGTCGTCTTTGACGTTGTTAGCGGTACTGGATATAAAAGAAAGAAGTCCCTGGTCAAGCGCGAAGGAACGGTTAATCAGAATCCATGATATTTTGATGTTTATTGAAAAGAATTACAAGAAAAAGTACGCCGAAAATACCCGCGAGACTATAAGAAGACAAACTCTTCACCAGCTTGAACAGGCGGGAATTGTTGAGAGAAATTCCGACGATCCGACAAGACCCACTAACAGCCCTAATACGGTTTATAATATCACCGATGAAGCGTTGGGCGTAATGCAGAAGTACAGTTCATCATTATTTGAGAAAGCTCTTCACGAATTCATCTCTAAGAAAGGGCGGCTTATTGACAAATACGATAAGCGGAAAGCAAAGAACCAAATAAAATTGGTTGTCCCGGACGGAAATACCATCAGTTTTTCTCCAGGGGAACATAATGAGCTTCAGGTAAAAATTATCAAGCAATTATTGCCGCGATTCTGTGCGAATGCCAGGTTGGTTTATGTGGGTGATACAGCAAGAAAGTTGCTGTTTATTGAAGAGAGATTGCTTGAATATTTGAGTATTCCAATAACAAAACATGATAAACTTCCGGATGTTGTTCTATATGACAGTGGTAAGAAACGTTTATTCATGATCGAGGCCGTAACCTCGCACGGCCCCATATCTCCTAAAAGACAAGTTGAACTGGAAGAAATAATGAAGAATTATAAAGGAGTAAAGATATACATAAGCGCGTTTCTGAATTCCAAAGAACTCAAGCGGCATTTTGATAATATTGCATGGGAAACGGAAGTCTGGCTTGCCGAAAATCCAGACCACATGATTCATTTTAACGGGCCAAAGTTTTTTTCTGCCTATTAAATAGTATAAAGGGTATTTGCTGCTAAATTATAAAGATGTAAATTCTCTCTTCCCCCAAAGGACATTATAAATGCTCTCCAAAGCCATCTCGGCCGCCGTTCATGGTATTGACGGGTATTTGATTGATGTTGAAATAGATATTGCGTCCGGGCTTCCAACGTTTTCTACCGTGGGATTGCCGGATGCCGCCGTAAAGGAATCCAAGGACAGGGTAATATCCGCCATACGCAATTCAGGTTTTGACTTTCCCGCCAAACGCATAACCGTTAATCTCGCGCCCGCGGACATAAAAAAAGAGGGCGCGTGTTTCGACCTGCCCATAGCCATCGGAATACTTTCCGCGCAGGAACAAGTCAGGCCGGACGAGCTTAAGCATTTTTGCCTGATAGGCGAGCTTGCGCTTGACGGCGCGTTAAGGCCGGTCAAAGGCATTCTGCCGATAGTATTGAGCCTGGCTAAAAAAGGGATCCGGAAAATAATAGTGCCCCAGGCCAATGCGCAGGAGGCGGCCGTGGCGCAGGACGTGCAGGTTTTTCCCGCCGTAAATCTTCTGCAGGTAGCCCGCTTTCTCAATAAAGAGGAAACCATTGCCCCTTCCAGGGTTTGTCTCGACAACCTGTTCGACGATTTTGTTCATTACGAACTTGATTTTTCCGAAGTAAAAGGGCAGATGTTTGCAAAGCGCGCCCTTGAAATAGCCGCCGCGGGCGGGCACAATGTTGTCATGGTTGGCCCGCCGGGTTCGGGAAAAACGATGCTCGCAAAACGGCTTCCGACAATCCTGCCGCCGCTTACCTTCGACGAAGCCCTGGAAACCACGAAGATCCACTCCGTTGCCGGGCTTCTTGCCTCAAGCAAAGGCCTTGTAACACGGCGCCCGTTTCGTTCGCCCCACCATACAAGTTCGGCTATCGCGCTGATTGGCGGAGGCAGTTATCCCAGGCCGGGAGAAGTCAGCTTGTCGCATAACGGGATTTTATTTCTCGATGAGTTGACCGAGTTTCATCGCGACGTGCTGGAAGTTTTGCGCCAGCCGCTGGAAGACCACGTGGTTACAATAGCAAGGGCCAGGCATTCGCTGACATTCCCCGCATATTATACGCTCGTGGCGGCCATGAATCCGTGCGCCTGCGGCAATCTTGGGCATTCCGATCCCAAAAAGGAATGTATGTGCACGCCTTACCAGGTCAGGAAGTATCGCGCAAGAATATCGGCCCCGTTGCTTGACCGCATAGACATTCATCTTGAAGTTTCAGCGCTTAAGGTAACTGAACTGACAGGCGATTCTCCCGCAGGGGAATCTTCTTCGTCAATAAGGGAACGCGTGATAAAGGCAAGATCGAAACAAAAAGAAAGATTTTCCGGCAGCAAGATACATTGCAACGGGCAGATGGGTTCTCGGCAAATAAAAAAATACTGCGTTGCGGGCGAGGATGGCAGGAGCTTGTTAAGCACCGCAATCGAACGCCTCGGCCTTTCCGCAAGGGCTTACGACCGCATATTGAAAGTAAGCCGCACCATAGCGGACCTGGACAACAGGGAACATATAGAAACGCCCCACATCGCCGAAGCCATACAGTATAGATGCATGGACAGGTAGGATGCTGAAGCGTGGTGCCGGATAAAAATACAAATCATGCTGAAATTGAAACAAAAAGGTTGACAAGAAAAGAATAATAAATTAGAATTATGGTGCTGTAAATTTTTCTAATTTATGATAATTTAGCCGCGTTCGCTGCTGCATCAAGGCGGCGCTACAGGAGGCACAATGCGTAAAGCTTTATTGGCGTTTTCTCTGGCAGGTATTATTTGCGGCGCGGTCTATGCTGACGGAGAGTCAACATATAAGGTTATCAAAGGCGATACGCTTTCAAAAATTGCAGGGAAGATGTATAACGATCCCAATCAGTGGCCCAAAATAATGGAAGCGAACAAGAATATTTTGGCCAATCCCAATGCCATTGCCGTCGGACAGGTTCTGACGATACCGGCGCTTTCCGCCGCCAAAGATAGCAGTGTGCGGCAGCCCGCGCCGGAGCAGCCTCAACAGCAGCAGCCTCCAATCGAATCTCCCGAAGCAGTAACGCCTGTTCCTGCTCCGGAAGAGCAGGTTGCGGAGCAGGTTGAAGAGCCTGAGGCGGAAAGTGAAGAAGCTGAAATTCCCGCGCCGGAGGCAGCCCAGGCAGAAACGATTGAACAGCCTGTAGAAGAGCAGGCGGAACAACCGGCGCCCGTGGAAGAAAAAATTGAAGAACCCAAGGCAGAGGCTCCGGTAGAAGAACCCTCCGATGAAGACGAAGAAGCAACAGAACAGGTTCAGACACAAACAGCGGAATCGTTCGTAGTGCCTGATGTGGAAAGTTTTGTTGCGCCGGAAACATGGCAGGGCGACGGCCATATAGCCTCTGAAAAAGATAAGAAGCTTCTTATCTCCACGGGGGATACTGTTTATATAAATGTCGGCGCTGCTAAGGTGGCGCCAGGCAGCAAATGTGTAATTTACAGAGTTTTAGGCAAAGTGCAGGATCAGAATACGAGAGATATCCTCGGTAACGAGGTTCGCCGCATAGGCCGTCTCAGGGTAATGGACGCGGTTGGCGCTTCCGCGGCAACGGCCAAAGTTACGATTTCATATGATCCGATACAGATCGGGGATATAATAGCGATTGTAAGTGATGCACAGTAATAAAATTGGAGTGCTCTGATGCGCAAATTCATATTTTTTGTTTTAATCATGGGTTTTGCGTTTTGGTGGGCCAGGGATTTTGTAAGAAGCGGCGGGTTTGAAAAGTTTCTTGACAAGCATTACCGCCCGGATGTTAACGCCCCCATAGAATACGTTTGGGGTTCAGGGCTTGAGCTTGCCGCGCGTACGGAGTCGTGTTTATACAGGTATCGGCGCGTCATGAACAGATACCCTAAGACGTCTTATGCGCCAATTGCGTGGGCATCAATCATTAACATATATTTTAACGATGGAAGGCGTTCTCTTGTCGAGGAAGAAAGCAACAGATTTTTAGAGGCATATCCCGAGCACAATAAATCTGAAGTTGTAAGGCAGCGATTACAGTATATCCGTTCTACTAATTAATCCTGGTACTAGCTCACCTTTATAATAATATTTTTATGACCAGAAAGCGCTTTGGAAAGTTACTATTACTGCTTGGTTTTTTTGTTTGCGCCGGTTACTGCGGCACGGTTTTTGGCTCTTACTCGTTGTCGCTGGGAACGTTCGCTGAAAAAGAGGCGGAAGTGCTTCACAGGCAGCTTATAGAGCGCGGCTATCCTGTATACGTTCTTTACGGTGATAACTGCGAGGTGCGCCTGGGCTGCTTTGACACACTTCCGGCCGCCGGGGAATCCGCGGAAAAGCTTAAAAACGATGAGAAAATAGTTGCAAAGATTGTGGAAGAAGAAGATGCTGATCAGGCACAGTTTTCATGGGATGATGAAGATCCCGGCCACGGTGTTGACGAATCGGCCATTACGGAATATGGTGATACGCGGGCGCAGAAAATTGTTTCGCTGGGGATAGAGCTTTTCGGCCATCCGTACAAATACGGCGGAACTAAAATCGGCAAGGGGATAGACTGTTCTTATTTTGTGCAATCAATATTCAAAAAACTCGGCATCTTCCTGCCTCGCACGTCCGGCGAACAGTTCAAAGTCGGCCAGGAAGTAAAAGCGCCGGCGCTGCAGGTAGGCGATCTGGTATTCTTTAAAAAAACTTATTATAACAAGCGCAGGAAAAAAGGTGTAACGAGAATCAATCATGTGGGAATATATATTGGTAACGGGGAATTCATCCATGCCACCCGCAACGTTATGCGTGTTACAATTTCGCGTCTGGACGAAGCATATTTCGTAAAGCGTTTTGCGGGCGCCCGCCGCGTTTTAAAAACTTAGTACTTAGTCCTGCCGCAGTAAAATTAATCAGGGTTTTTGTGAACTTAAACTTAACCGGTGAACAGCGTTCAATATTGGCTTTGTCTCTTGTGCCGGATATCGGCCCACGGCGTTTCCAGGCGCTTACAGCATTTTTCGGCTCAGCGCAAAACGCGTGCGCGGCAGGTGAAAAAGATATAGCCGCGGTTGAAGGATTGCCGCGGGAAACGGCGTCGCGAATAGCGCGGCAACTGGCAACGGTTGATCCGGAAAAAGAATGCCGTTCCGCCGCGGATGCGGGTGTGCGCATTATCACCTGCATAGATTCGGATTATCCCGCCTGCTTGAAACTCATCGGCGATTACCCTCCCGTGCTTTACGTCCGGGGGCGGCTTGAACCGGACGACGAGATAAGCATTGCGGTGGTGGGAACGCGCCATGCAACCGCTTACGGCGGCAACGTGGCGGAAAAATTCTCTAAAGAGATCGCCGGCCATGGCATTACCGTGATTTCGGGGCTTGCCCGCGGCATAGATACGTATTCGCACCAGGGCGCTCTCTCAGTCGGGGGAAGAACCGTCGCAGTGCTTGGGAACGGATTGCTTAAGCACTATCCGCCGGAGAACAAAAAACTCGAAGAAAAAATAGTTGATTCAGGCGCTCTGGTGAGCGAATTCGCAATGAATGCCGACCCCGATAAGTCGCATTTTCCCAGGCGCAACAGGATTATAGCCGGGATGGCTCTTGCAACAGTGGTTATAGAATCCGATATTAAAAGTGGCGCGCTTATAACAGCTGAACTTGCGCTTGAACAGGGTAAGGATGTTTTTGCGGTTCCGGGCCCGCTTTTTTCACGCTATTCCAGGGGGCCGCACAAACTTATAAAGTCCGGCGCGCAGTTGGCGGAATCGGCGCAGGATATAATAGATGCGATCGCCCCGCTTGCCGAATGGCTTAAAAAGAAAAAGCGGGCAACGCTTGCGCCGGCGAATGAAATTCAAATACTCGACGCAAATTCTCGTAAAATTGTTGCGGCGCTTGACCGTTCGCACGATGGAGTTACCATTGATGTGCTTGCGCAGGAAACCGGTTTCCTGCCCGGAGAGCTGGCGGGCTGCCTTCTTGATCTTGAAATCAAGGGAGTTATCCGCTCCCTTGCCGGCAACCGGTATGTTCGCAATTATTGAAAAACTGCACCATCCGCATTCAGGCTGCGTAATAATTGCGCCTTTTGTCATTGCGAAGGAGCGAAGCGACTGCGGCAATCTCGCCGTTACGATGGCAGCAAACAACGAGATCGCTTCGGCCAAAGCCTCGCAATGACCGGGAAAAGTCTGATTGCGGGTTGTTGTAACTTGAGGGTAATCATGTCTAAATATCTGGTTATTGTAGAATCGCCCACCAAAGAGAAAACCATCTCGCGGTTTCTCGGTTCTGATTTCGACGTGCGCAGTTCCTACGGCCATATCAGGGACCTGCCGAAAAGCAAGATAGGCGTTGATGTAGATCACAATTTTGCGCCGCAGTATGCGATAATGCCGAAGGCAAAAAAAATTATCCCGGAGCTTCAGAGGCTTGGCAAGAAATCCAAAGAAGTGTATCTTGCCACCGACTATGACCGGGAAGGCGAAGCGATCGCCTGGCACCTTAAGGAAGTGTTGAAGCTTCCCGACGAAAAAATAAAGCGCATTACATTCCATGAAATAACACCTGAGGCCATAAAGGATTCTCTGGCGCACCCCCGAAAAATTGACCCTTACCTTGTTGACAGCCAGCAGGCGCGCCGCGTTCTTGACCGCCTTGTGGGTTATAAGCTTTCCCCCTTGCTCTGGCGCAAGATAAAGTACGGGCTTTCCGCCGGCAGGGTGCAATCGGTTGCTGTTCGCTTAATTTGCGACCGTGAGGATGAAATAGCCGGTTTTAAGGCGCAGGAATACTGGTCTGTGCAGGTGGAACTTCAAAAAGAGGGTGCCAGCGAAACTTTCATGGCGCTGCTTGTGGCAAAAGGCGGTGTCAAGATTGACAAGCTGGACATAAAAGATAAAGCTGCTGCCGACGATATAGTGCGGAAACTGGAAGGAGCTTCGTATAAAGTTGCATCAATAGAGGCAAAAGAACGGCAGCGCTCCCCGTTCCCGCCGTATACTACGTCAACGCTGCAGCAGGACGCATCGCGCAGGCTCAAGTTTTCAGCGGCAAAAACCATGATGTTCGCACAGCGGCTTTACGAAGGTGTTGACCTGGGCGGTGATGGCGCTACGGGCCTTATAACTTATATGCGCACTGATTCGGTGTCGGTGGCAGAGGCCTCGCGCAAAGAAGCGGCCGCGTTTATCGCCGAGAAATACGGCGCGCGTTTCCTGCCAGGCAAACCCCGTATTTATAAGACTAAAACCAAGGGCGCGCAGGAGGCTCACGAGGCCATACGCCCCACATCCTGCCGCCGCACGCCGGAGGAAATGAAACCATATCTTTCCCCCGAGGAATTTAAGCTTTACGACCTGATATGGCGCAGGTTCATGGCAAGCCAGATGTCCAACGCGGTATTTGACACGGTAAGCGTGGACATTTCGGCCAATGACTGCACCTTCCGCGCCAACGGCAGAACGCTGAAGTTCGCCGGTTTTCTGGAAGTATACATGGTAAGCGAAAACGAGGAAGAGGCCGGCGAAAATGAACGCCGCCTCCCGGCATTGAGCATGGGCGAGAAGTTGTTGTTGCTCAGCTTGTTAAGCGAGCAGCATTTTACTGAGCCGCCGCCAAGATTTAATGAGGCAAGCCTTATCAAGGCTTTGGAAGAACACGGCATAGGCCGCCCGTCAACTTACGCTCCTATCATTCATACAATTGTTTCCCGCGGTTACGTGCGGCTTGATACGCGCCGGTTTTTTCCAACCGACCTTGGAAAACTTGTCAACGAAGTTTTAAAAAAACATTTCCATGAAATAGTAAGCGTGGAGTTTACAGCCAGCGTCGAGGAAGAGCTTGACAAGGTTGCCGAGGGAATAACGGATTGGACGCAAGTCATTGCACGCTTCTACGGCCCGTTCCAGAAAAATCTTGACGAGGCGGAGAAGGTGTTAACCCGTCAGAAGGTGGAGCCGCAAAAAACCGACGAGTTGTGCCCCAAGTGCGGTAAACCGATGGTTATCCGTGAAAGCCGGCGCGGCCGTTTCATGGCCTGTAGCGGTTTTCCGGAGTGTCGCACGACTTTTTCGGTTGACAAGGATAACAAGAAGTTGATAAAACCGCAGCCGGAAATGACGTCGGAAGTTTGTGAAAAATGTGGTAAACCCATGGTAAAGCGTGTGGGGCGCAGGGGGCCTTTTATCGCCTGTTCCGGTTTTCCGCAGTGCCGCAACACAAAAAAGATAGAGGATAAAGAGCAATAATGAAATCCGTGGATATGGTTTTGGAACTGGACGAACATGCGCGCGGCTTTTTGCAGCGCCTGCGCGCGGAACGCCAGTTTTCTGCCAATACTCTGAAAGCGTACACTATAGATATTTGCGAGTTCTATGATTTTATTAAAAAAAAATACCCGCAACACGATATCAGGACATGCGATCGCCTGATATTACGCGATTATTTTTCGTATCTTAACGGCCGCAGGTTGTTGCGCTCGTCCGTTATACGAAAGATAGCGGCGCTGCGCTCCTATTTCAGGCATATCGTGCGCGAGGAAGTGATAACTAAAAACCCGTTTCTTTACATGTCCATGCCCAAGCGTGAAAAAAGAATACCGGTTTTTCTCTCGGAAACCGAGATAGGCGCGTTGTTTTCATTGCACGGGCTGCCGTTGCGCGACAGGCTTATGCTTGAAGTGCTTTACACTGGCGGTTTGCGCATCGAAGAGCTCGTGGGGCTTAATGAGGGGGATGTTGATTTTTGGGGAGGTTCCGCGCGCGTATTGGGCAAGGGAAACAAGGAACGAATAGTTCCTCTCGGCACGCGGTGTCTCTCCTATGTGCGCGATTACTTGAAAGAGCGGGAACAACTTATCCGCCGGCAGAAGGCCGATCGCACCGCCGCGCTTTTTCTTAACCGCTCGGGCGCGCGCATAACAACCCGTGGCGCCAGAAAAGTGTTGCACCGCTGGTTCGTCCTGGCCGGCTTAAACAAAAAGGTAAGCCCGCATACCATGCGGCACACGTTTGCCACCCACCTGCTCGACAGGGGTTGTGATCTTAGAAGCGTCCAGGAGATGCTTGGCCACAGCAGCCTGGCAACCACGCAGATCTACACTCATGTTACCGCCGAAAGGTTGAAGAAAGTTTACGAGAAAGCGCATCCGCGCCCTTAATCTTATGCAGGAAAAAGTCCGATTACTGATGGAAGAGACAGGTTGTGAACAGGGAGAGGCGGAGCTTGCCCTTGAACTGACCGGCCATGACCTGGAAAAAGCGATAAGAACTATCGAAAGCCTTTTGCGGCACATATACGCGCTTAAGGGTAAATTCTATTTCCCGGAAAAGAATCTCTACGGCCTTTTGCTTGTAGTAATAAATACAAAGACGGAAAATATATTGCGCCTGCGCACAGTAGTTTCATATAATCCTTCGTTATACGAGAATGCCCCCGAGATGGACTGGTATGCGCTTGAAAAACTGATATTCTCCTGCCGGCTGGACGAGGGAAGCATACCCGAGTACACGCAGGACGTAGAACAGCGCATCAGTGATTATCTCGGGCAATGCAGGGAACCGTTGTTTAAAGCCGATGCCGCTTTATTTGCGGACATTATGAACCGTTTTTTCGCGCCCGATAAGATAGTGTCGCGGTTTGCCGTAGAGGAATTAAACCTGGCGCAGTTTCGCCACCTGCCGGCGAAACAAACCGTCCCCGCCGCGGCGGCGGCCGACGAAACGGCTGAGTCCGGCACAGTATGGCTTCAGGTGGCGCTGATAGAAGACAAAAGCGGCAAGGATGCGCGCCGGCTGGAGGAAGGCGAGGTTATACTCTCCGAGATAGTAGACACCAGGGATATAGCGCATTACCTTGCGCATCTTATAGGTTCACGCAGGGGCGAGAGCATGGTTCCGCTGCCCGCCGTAATAAGAAAGATAGATGTTGACAAGCACGAGTGTGAGATCCAGGTGCATTATGCGCCGGGCATCGTCGGTATTGCGCGCGTAAGCAATGATTTCAGGGTTAAGGTTGTCGAGACCGTGACGGCCCCATGGTGGAAGAAAATATTACCGTGGAATTCTTAGCCTCTGGCAAGAGGCCTATCGCTTCCTGTTTTTATTTCTTTTTTCGCGTTTCTTGATTTTTTCCCATTGTGCTACTACCTCGTGCGGATGAGTAAGTTTTTTTCCGCCGAAAACGTGAGGGTGCCGGCGCTTCAATTTTCTTACAAGCGTGTCAATTACGCCGTTAATGTCGAACAGGCCATTTTCCTTCGCTATCTGACTGTGGAACACAACCTGGAGCAATATGTCGCCGAGTTCTTCCTTAAGATTGTCCCAATCTTTTTTCTTTACAGCCTGTTTTACTTCGTCCGCTTCGGAAAAAAGATATGGCAATAGCGAACTATGATCCTGGTGTTTATCCCAGGGGCAGCCGTCCTTGCCTCTCAGCGTAGCCATTACCGATATAAGTTCGTCAAACATGGGATAAGCGCATTTTTTTGACATTTTTATATATAAATGATATATTATTTCGGGATTAAATTCAATTTTATTTTGCCGGAGGAAATATGAGGATTCTTGTCATAGACGATGATCAGGAAATACTTGAATTCTTGAAGATATTCTTTGAACATCGTGGACACGAAGTGGCGCTTACAAGCAATCACAAGGAAGGATTACGTCAACTCGTGATAAACCCGCCCGACCTGATTCTTTTGGACATAATGATGCCGGATAAAGACGGCCTTGTGCTTCTTAAAGAGATAAAAGACATAGATAAAGAAGTTTCTGTTGCGATGATAACGGCGTATAAAGACGCGGAACGCGTTATTGAAGCATTCAGGCTTGGAGCCATGGATTGCCTGCTGAAGCCGTTCAACGTTGACTACATTGCCAATACCGTATTACCGCGCGTCAGGGTTCGTTCGAAATAACTATTGCCGAGGTGGTGGAATTGGCAGACACGCAGGCCTCAGGAGTCTGTCCCCGCAAGGGGGTGCGAGTTCAACTCTCGCCCTCGGCA
>MGVF01000025.1 GCA_001800355.1 Elusimicrobia bacterium RIFOXYA2_FULL_50_26 | reverse complement strand
TCTGGTCTAAAAGCATCAAGCATACTTTTATGGCGCCTGTATCACAATACGATTATATAATCGGCTCGTGGATAATAGGCATATTGCGCGGGGCCGTGGTATTTATTATGCTTGCCGTTTTCTCTCAAAAGGTTTTCAATTTTTCAATGGCAGGTGTCGTACCGACGGTGATATTACTCGCGGGGATTTTCATCACTGCGCTCGTAATAGGAATGATGGTCTGTCTTCTTATATTGCTCTATGGCCAGCGCGTGGAGGTAACCGCATGGTCGCTTTCGACGCTTATTATGCTGGCATGCGGAATTTATTACCCCGTTAATTTCCTGCCGCGGCCGTTTACAGGCATAGCGTTCGCCATACCGTTGACGCATTTTCTGGAATACTACCGCTCGTTTTACGGTTTTGCTCCGGTATTCCACTCATCGCTGTGGTGGGGCTTCGGACTAAGCGCGGTTTACGCCGTATTGCTGTTCCGCCTACTGGCGCACGCCTTTAAACGCGCCCGCAAAACCGGCATGATCTTAAGGCTCTCTGAATAACTTATGTTATGCAGCGTGTCATTGCGAGGAGCTTGGCGACTCAGCAATCTACGAAACAGCGAGATTGCTTCGCTTCGCTCGCAATGACAGCAGCTTTGGCATTTCTTGCGTAACATCAGTCAATAAATTTTGTTATCTCATCTAAAGGCTTGCGGGGTGTTGACGGAGATTCTGGTTCGGCGGGATAACCCAGGGTTATCAGGCACTCCGGCTTCCATGAGCCGGGCAGATTCAGGCAGCGGCTGACATTTTTCGCGTTGAACCAACCTATGTAGCACGTTCCAAGGCCAAGCTCCGCGGCTTTCAGCACCAGGTGTTCGCAGGCTATGCCTATATCTATAAGATGGTACTGCACGCCCTGCACTTTCTCGGCCAGCGTATGCGTGATAAACTTCGTGTCGCTGCACACCACGATAAACGCGGGCGCCGTCTTAGCCCAGTTGTTGGGAACCATAACGCCGCCAAGCCCTTCTTCAATAAGCTTCTTTCGCGCTTCGGGCTTTGTGACGGCCGCAAACCGCCAGGGCTGCGCGTTGCACGCGGAAGGCGCGAGCCTGGCCGCCTCTAAAACCCGGGTCATCTTATCTTTTTCAACTTCCTGCGGCCTGTAGTTGCGCACGCTGCGCCGCCCGGCAATCAACTGGTCAAGCGTCTTCATGTCCTTTCCCTCTCATGTTCTTTTTAATGTTGACGATCGTTCTATGAAGGAAAAACGTAAGCCTGAGGCGCGCAAGCACGCCTATATTGCTAAAGTAAATACCGTAAAGCGCCGAATCTCCCTTCGGCTTTTTCCAGCGCACCTCGCCTTCAAGCTGTATTTGCGGGCCCCTGGGCAGGATAAACTCGAAACCATATTTCCCGTTAACGGCCAGGCGGGTGTTTGTCTGCAACTTTAACCCGTCGGCGCTTATGTTACGGATCTTTTCGCGGTATTCCTCCATCGGATCACGTATGATTACCTGACATGCGAGATTCAACCGCGACGCTTCCCTGCGCTCCACAAATTCTAAATCATTTTCTGACATTTCCCCCCCCGTTTTTTTCAGTGAACAGTAATCAGTAAACAGTGATCAGTTAAGGTTGAACACCTTTACATTTATCACTGCGACTGTATGTTTACATGTCATTGCGAGGAGCCTTCGCGACGAAGCAATCTCGTCGTTTTGATACGAAACAGCAAGATTGCTTCGCTTCTCTCGCAATGACGGCAACTTTGGCATTTCTTGCGTAAAATCAATTTTTAAATTTAATTTTTAAGACGGATAGCCGGATGAACTAAAATTCGCCCCCGCCCCCACGCAACTTACATGACATAGTTTACGAACAAAGAATCAACTTGTCAAGTTTACCGACGAAAGATTAAAATTTTCCAAGTATCATCAATATGCCGATAATTATGAATAATGCGCCGGAAACCGTGTGCATGACATTTTTAGGAATAACGTTCATTATCGCCTGACCGAACAGCACACCGATACCGGTAACCGCGGCAAGCGCAAGCGTTGCACCCAGGAACACCTGCCAGGGTTTTTTCGTCGAAACAACCATGCTTATCGAGGCAAGCTGTGTTTTATCGCCCAGTTCCGCAAGAAAAATAAGGCCGAACGTGCTTATAAAAGTTTTCCAATCCATATCGCGCCTCCGGTTTTTACAGTTATTGACCTTTTGTTAAGGTTTTTATCTTCGTCAAACCAGTTTCCTCTCCCCTCAGGGGAGAGGATTAACCCTACAACGTTAAGGTGAGGGGTGGTTCAATATTTGGACGATTTCCCCCTCATCCTGCCCTTCTCCCCGACGGGGAGAAGGAACGTGAGCTAAAAAAATGAATCTTATTCCCAGAGCAAAAACTTTAACTAAACGGCATTGAGGTTAACTGCATTTATTCTTCGGGGTTTATTTTATATGAGAGGAGTTCCGTGTTGCGGTGTTCCCGGCCGGCGCCGGAAATGGTGGTCAGCACCCAGCCTACTTCCGCGGCATAATAGTTATACTTGCGCGTGCCGGGAAGATCGGGATATTCTTCGCTTATTTTTATGCAATGCTCGAATTCGCCGGCACCCACTTTAAGCGCGACATTTTCTTCAACTACCGTGTGGATGGTTGGCCTGCCGTCACGAATGCTTTTCCAGGATTTGCCCGTGGCAAACGGGTATTGCAGAACTACGGAAGAATTCGCAAACGAAGCCGAGGCGCCCTCCTGCAGTTGCATGTCTTTTTTGCGAAAATAGCGGACTATCTTCGTAACCAGCGACGCGCCGGCATATACTTTGCGTTCTATCTTGAATGTGCCCGACGAAACGCTTGAACAATTCCACTCCGCGCGCATGTTGCGGCCGCCCGTGGCGGAATCCCCTTCAATCCAGAAGCTGCCCGGCGTAAGCGGATAATAATCCGGCGAATTAAGAATTCCCTCGCGCGCACGGCTGTACCACGGCTCGACGGAAGGATACTTATCGGCCAGTTCCCGGAAAAAGCGGTTCGCGTGCGAATAAATTTTAAGTTTCTTCTGGTAGATGCGGCCGAGGCGGTAGAGCGATTCGGCGGCGCGTTCGGATCCCGTGTGTTTCTTATAGATTTTTTCATACTCAACAGCCGCTTCCACAAAAAAACCTTTTTTCTCAAGCTCCTGCGCCCGGCCAAACTTGTATGAAGGCCCGCACGCCGAAATAAGCGCAAGCGCCGGCAATAAAATAACGACCAAAGCATTACGCCAACGATTCATAATTCTGCTTCCGTAACTGCAAAAAACGGTAAATAAAGAAACCGGCAAAAACGCCTGCGGTATCTATTCCGACGTCAATTACCGACGGCCCGCGCCCCGGCACGAACGACTGGTGAAACTCATCGGTAGCCGCATAAAATATCGAAAAAATTATGGCGGCTGAAAACACGGGTTGCGGCTGCGCCTGCGGGTATGTCCCCGCCATTGCCCGCCGGCTGAGCAAAAACAGCACGGCATATTCCGTCAGGTGCGCCAGTTTGCGCAAAACCATGTCCATGGCGCCCAGCTCAGTTTTAAGGTGCGGAACGCCGGAGAGATAAAATATTATAAAGCACCACGCGGCCACCGGCAGCCAGTAAGACAAAAATTTACCTTTCATAAACCAGTTCCAGCAAGCCGATACGCACGGTATCGCCAGGCAGTATGCCCTTCTCGCGCAGCGCGGCGTCAACGCCGATCTTCTTTAAAATGTTGTGAAAACGTAAAAGCGCCTCTTCGCGCGAAGTGTCCGTCATGGCGGCAAGCGTCTCCGCCTTTTCGCCGCGGACAACGAACACGCCGTCCTCGACGGTAACGGTAAATTCCGGCGCATAAACGTATTTTTTAACGCCCTTATCCGTCTCTATGCCATTCTCTTCCTTGACGGATGAAAGCAGTTTTACAGTTCCAGCTATAAGCCCTTTTATTCCCTCTCCCGTAACCGCCGAAATGGGATAAATTTTCCTGCCTTTTACGCGCTTTTTAAACGCGGCAAGAAGTGAATCGGCGCCGGTAACGTCCATTTTATTGACGGCCACGATCATGGGTTTTTTTGCAAGTGTTTTGGAGTATTTGGAAAGCTCGCCGTTGACGATTTTATAATTCTGGCAGGCGGTGCGGTTTTCGAAACCGGAAACATCCACGATATGAATCAAAATTTTTGTCCGCTGAACGTGTCGCAGGAATTCGTCGCCAAGCCCTTTCCCCTCGTGCGCGCCCTCTATGAGGCCGGGTATGTCCGCTACGACATAGCTTTTATCGCCGAATTTTATAACGCCCAGGTTTGGCGAAAGCGTAGTAAACGGGTAATCCGCAATTTTTGGCCGCGCTGCGCTGATGCGTGAAAGAAAGGTGGATTTGCCGGCATTTGGAAAACCGGCCAGGCCTATATCGGCGATGAGTTTAAGTTCGAGGTCCAGCGTTACGGTTTGCCCCGGCTCACCCTTTTCCGCAAGCCTTGGAGCCGTATTGCGGCTTGTTTTAAATGCAGAGTTTCCCCGGCCGCCCCGGCCGCCTTTTGCCACCAGGATTATCTGGCCGGCCTGTGTTAAATCCACCAGGACTTCGCCGTCTTTATAAACAACGGTGCCGACCGGCACTTTTATTGTAAGATCATCGGCGCTTTTACCGTATTTGTTTGCGCTGCCGCCGGCAGAACCGCTAAACGCGCGGTGGTGCGGCCTGTAGGTTAAATCGAGAAGTGTAGTGTAATGAGGGTCTGCCAGGAGAAAAACGTCCCCGCCCCGGCCGCCGGCCCCGCCGTCCGGCCCGCCCATGGGAATAAACTTCTCCCTCCTAAATGAAACACAGCCGGCTCCACCTGATCCGGCTGTAACAAAAATACGGGCTTTATCTATAAACATAACCAACCCCTGCCGACGCTTTTATTCAGGCTTTCGCTTCGACGGGAAAAACGCTTACGTAGGACTTGTTGCCGGACTTTCTTGCAAACTTGACCTTGCCGGTAACTTTTGCGAACAGCGTGTTGTCCGATCCCATGCCTACGTTCTTGCCCGGCATTATCTTCGTGCCGCGCTGACGAACGATGATCGAGCCTGCATGAATCAGCTGGTCGCCGTAAGCCTTTACGCCAAGCCGTTGGCCCGCTGAATCGCGCCCATTACTGGATGAACCTTGAGCTTTTGTATGTGCCATGTGAGTCCTCCGAAAAAATTCAAGCTCATCGCCGTACGGCCAATGAGCTGCCGGAAAGCCGGTAAAAACCGGCTGTTACGCAACTTTTATTTCTTTTATTTTTACTTCGGTCAGAAACTGCCTGTGCCCCTGGGTCTTTTTGTATCCTTTTTTGGAGCGCTTCTTGAATACGATAATTTTAGGGCCGCGCGCCTGGCGCACAACCTCGGCTATGACTTTCGCGCCATCCACCACGGGACGGCCGATCGTAACTTTATCGTCATTACCGACAAGAAGGACTTTATCGAGCACGACTTCCGCGCCGATTTTGTCCTCTAATTTTTCGATTACTATGCTGCTTCCTTCTTCAACGCGGTATTGTTTACCGCCGGTCTGGACTACTGCGTACATTGACTTACTCCTTTCTAATTGAGTATAATAATAGCACAAAAAACAAGCCGTGTCAATTCTACATTATTTCGATCTCCTCACACCTGCCGGTGAAAAGGAGATTTTTCTATGAGGTTATCCATGTATCTTTCAAAACGGGTCCAGAATGTACAACCATCCGCCACGCTTGCCATCGAGGCGAAAGCCCAGAGCCTGAAGGCGCAAGGCATTGATATTATCAGCTTCGGCGCGGGTGAACCGGATTTTGACACTCCTGCAAACATTAAAGAGGCCGCAAAAAGTGCGATAGACTCCGGCTTTACCAAGTACTGCCCCGTTACCGGAACCCCGGATTTGAAGTCAGCTATTATACATAAATTCAGGATAGAAAACAACCTGGAATACAAACCGGAGGAAATAATAGTTTCCTGCGGGGCGAAACATTCGCTTTACAACCTGTTCCAGGCGGTATTCAACGAGGGCGATGAGCTTATCATCCCCGCGCCTTACTGGGTGTCGTACCCGGACATGGCCATGCTTGCGGGCGCGAAACCCGTCATAGTGCAGACGACCGAAGCCGCCGGTTTCAAGATGACGGCGGACATGCTTGAAAAAGCGATAACCCCCAAAACAAGGGCGCTGGTAATCAACTCCCCTTCAAACCCCACCGGCTGCACCTATACGGTGGAAGAGCTTTCCGCAATAGCCGCAGTGTGCGTGCGCCATAAAATACTTATTATTTCAGACGAGATTTATGAAAAACTGGTGTACGATGATTTTACTTTCGGCTCCATCGCCGCAACGTCAAAAGAGGCGAAGGAACTGTGTATCGTCGTTAACGGCGTATCCAAGGCCTATGCCATGACCGGCTGGCGCATAGGCTACGCCGCCGGAAACAGCGAAATCATCGCCGCGATGGGGAAAATACAGAGCCAGTCCACATCAAACCCCACGTCAATCGCAATGAAGGCCGCCGTCGAAGCATTGAACGGCCCGCAGGGCGCTGTTGAGCGGATGCGCGCCGAATTTGAATCCCGCCGCGATTTTATCGTTAAACGGCTAAATGAAATTCCCGGGATTAGTTGCTTCCTGCCGGAAGGCGCATTCTACGTTTTCCCGAACATAAAAGGCCTGCTCGGCAAAGTTTACGACGGCGTAAAAATTAACACTTCGATGGAGTTCGCCGCCTACCTGCTTGAAAAAGCCAAAATCGCGGTCGTCCCGGGCGAGCCCTTCGGCGCACAGGGATTTCTGCGCCTCTCATACGCCACATCGCTCACCAACATCGCCAAAGGCCTTGACCGCCTGGCAAATGCTATTTAAAAAAAGGTATAATTAAACCATGGAAAAATCGGAAAAGGTAGCATATTGGATTGATCGAGCTATGTATGACTTAAAGACAGCGGAAGCAATGTTTCGAACATCACGATACGTTTATTCTGTATTCATGTGTCAGCAAGCTATAGAGAAGGCCATAAAGGCCTGCTATATCGCACAATTCAATAACGAAGCGCCTCGCACTCACAACCTGACCTATCTTATATCGTTAATTTCATTCGACCCTGGCGAGAAATATGGAGAATTGTGCGCGGAATTGACTTCATATTATATCGAAAGCAGATACCCCGATTATAAACAAATGGTATCGAAAATGGTAAACAAGAAAAAAACTCATAACCTATTGGCAGAAACAAAGGGTTTATTTAAATGTCTAAAAAAATTAATAGAAAAATAAAGCAATATCTTAAGGAGATCAATTCTTTGCTACCAATAAAGTATGCCTATGTGTTCGGATCATATATGAACAAACATTACGACCCGCTTGCCAGTGATATTGATATTGCTATTTTTTCGAACACCATAAACATCAAGAATCGGCACGACTACACGAAAATGTGCATTAAATCAATATTCAAATATCATCTTGATATACAGCCGCTACTATTTAATACTCGCGATTTAGTTGCCACAGGGAATACCTTCATCGAACAAGAAATTAAAACCAGGGGACATAAAATCTGGGGCTGATATTTTTTTCAGATCGTTTCGCACGCTACTCCACAATAATATGGTAGTCTTCCCATTCTACGTCGGGGGCGGGTTGGATTTCTATTTTTTCGCCGGCGATGTGTGCCAGGCGCGCGAGGCGTTCCTTGAAGTAGCCGGCCACCTTCGGGTTTACCCGCAGGCGCACCTTACCGGCGTGGTGTTTGAGCTTAAGCTGCTGAAGCTCGTTGGATATGTTTATAAACAGCGTCTCGCGCGATAACACCGCTCCGGATCCGTGGCAGTGGGGGCACGCCTCGCCCAGGAGCGCAAACAATGATTCCCGCCTGCGCTCGCGCGTCATTTCGACAAGTCCCAGTTTCGTTATCGGCCACATCTTGGTTTTAGCCTTGTCGCCCTTGACGGCTGCGTTAAGCGCCTCCAGCACCCGCTGGCGGTTGCGCGCCCGCTTCATGTCTATGAAATCTATTACTATGATTCCGCCGATGTTGCGCAGCCTTATCTGGCGCGCAACTTCTTTTGCGGCCTCAAGATTGGTAATCGTTACCGTCTCTTCCTGCGATTTTTTGCCCGTGAAACGGCCTGTGTTTACGTCAATGGCGCAAAGCGATTCGGCTTCCTGTATTATTATGGAGCCGCCCGACGGGAGATTAACGCGGTTTGAGCGCAGGCGCTTTATTTCCTCGTCAATATTGTAAGCCTTGAATATCGGGGTTTTCCCGTGGTAATGTTTTACGCGGTCAACAAGCTCCGGCGACACGATGCGCACGAACTCAAGCACCTCGCGGTATTCCTGGAAGGAATCTATGAACATCAGCTCCACGTCCTCGTTTAAATAATCGCGCACCGTCTGGAAAACTATGCCGACGTCCCTATGCACCAGGGCGGGGGCTTTCAGTTTCTGGAAGCGCTCGTTTATCGAATCCCAGAGCCGCTGGAGGTAGCGCATCTCGCGCCGGAGTTCCTTGTCCGTGGCTTCTTCGGCCTCGGTGCGCACTATGACCCCGCCTTTTTCCGGTTTTATCTCGGAGATTATGCGCTTTAGCCTGTTGCGCTCTTCCTGCGATTCGATGTTCTTGGATACCCCGCCATGCTCGGAAAAAGGCATGTACACAAGCAGCCGCCCGGGAAGCGAGATGTCCATGGTCGCCTTGGCGCCCTTGGTGCTGATAGGCTCCTTGTCAACCTGTAGCATTATCTCGTGGCCGCGCGAAAGCATTTTCTCTATCTTTCTTTCCTTTGTGTCCTCGGAGATAACGTCGTCCACGAAAAGGTAGGCGTTTTTTTCCAGCCCCGCCTCGACAAAGGCGCTCGATATGCCGGGAAGTATGTTTTCAACCCGGCCCTTGTAAATGTTTCCGACAATCTTTTCCGACTCGCGGCGCTCGATGAACAAATCCGTCATCTGGCCGCCTTCAAAAATCGCCACCCTTGTTTCTTCCGGTGCGCGATTTACAATAATCTCTTTCTTCATGATAAATTCCTTTTTTGCCGCGCGGTTACGGTTCCGATATGGAGCCGTCTTTCTTTTCTATGAACAGTCCCGTGCGGTTAATGCGTAAAATTTTTGCCTCTTGCTCGCCGGTATCGCACAGAAGCGCGATAATCCGTTCGGGCTTTATGTTTTTCTTCGGCCCGAAGCGAAGCTCCAGTTCCACCCCTCCGTTCACGATTTCAAGCCGCCTTATAAGCGGTTTTGCGTCAATGCGTTCTACCCGGCCGTTTTTTACTTTTTCGACGATAATCTCGCCGGCCGACATGAATGACTCCACCCGTTCGCGCGTGGCATTGCATGCCACCGAGTAAACGGCGACATTGACAAGCGAATCCAGCGACGGGAAAAACACCGGTATCCGTTTTGCGCCGACAAGCGCAAAGCCCGCGGGCAGCGAGGCGGCGATGGCGGCCTCGAGCGTTTTCTGCTCGATGCGCCGGGACAGTTCCGCCTCCACGTATTCCGAGTTGCTCTCGTAACCCACGGAAATCGCGGGCCCGAACGAAATCTTCGGCTGCGGGTGAAAGCCCGATGTGTACACAAGCGGCAGTCCCGCCCGGCGGAGCGCGCGCCGGAACATTTCTATCTGCTCGAGATGCGATGTGAATCTTGCCATGCCGTGGCGCGCAAAACGGAGCCTTAGCTTAAGCACCGCCGTGCCGGGCGACGGCGAAGGCGCCGCGGCAACTGCCGCAGGCGGCTCGCCAACCGGCGCATAGACGGCAGCCGGCTCTTCGGAAGCCGCGAACTCCAGCCCCTTATCATAATCCGCAAGCAGCTCCTGGCGCGAGGCTGCAAACTGCAGGTGATCCCATGGCAACGTTTCTTCCCTGCCTCTCTCGCGGTAAAGATAAAAAGCGGGATCAATGCCTGTTTCCTTAAACGCATTCTGCCACAGGTCAAAGCGCAACTTCTCGCGCCACTGGTCAAAGCGGCAACCCATTCGCCAGGCCGCAAGTATTGCCGCGGAAAGCCGCCGGTCGCCGCGGGCGAACACGCCTTCCAAAAGGCTTCCTTCCAACGGATGGCATTTCACGGAAGCAGGCAATGTTTTTGCAAGATGCGCCATGCGCGCCTTAAGCGTTTCCGCCTGCGCCATCGCAACCCACTGGAACGGGGTATGCGCCTTGGGCACAAACGGCGACACGGTAACATTGAAATTTAACCGGGGCGCATTGCGGCGCACCGCGCGCAGCAGCCCGCCGATACCGCCGATGTCCGCATCCGTTTCCGTCGGCAAGCCAACCATGAAATACAGCTTTATCAGCCGCCAGCCCATGCGCCAGGCAAGCGCAAGCGTATCATGTATCTGTTGGCCGGTCAGCTCCTTGCCGATAACGTTTCTTAGCCGCTCCGTGGCCGCCTCCGGCGCGAAGGTAAGGCTTGAGCGCTTGTTGTGGCTTAGACTGTCGGCGATTTTAAGCGAGAACAGGTCGCAACGAAGCGACGGCACCGACAAACTTATCCGCTGCGCGCTGTAGCGCGAAGAAACCGTCGCAAGCAGTTCGTCAAGCCCGCCGTAATCGGTGCAGGAAAGCGAGGAGAACGCCACCTCCTCATAACCCGTGGAAGCAAGCCCTTTCTCGACTATGTCAAGAACGTTCTCCCCGGAGCGCAACCGCCAGGGGCCGTAGTACCTGGTGGCCTGGCAGAAGCGGCAACGCCGGGCGCAACCGCGCGCAATCTCGACGTTAAGCCGGTTGTGCACCGTCTGAACAAGCGGAACTATCTGGGCGGCAGGGAAGGGCGCCTCTTCAAGTTTTACCGTGCGCTTTGAGATTTTTTCAGGGACGTCCGGCGAAACGGGTTTTACCGCGGCTACCGTGCCGTCGGCATTATAGGTAACGTCATAGAGCGACGGCACGTACACGCCGGGAATTTTAGCAAGCGCAAGCAGCAGCTCCTTTTTATCGGAACGTTGCGCCTTGAACTTTTTAACCGTCTCTATTATTTCGCCTGTCACATCCTCGCCGTCGCCCAGTACGAAGCAATCAAAAAACGCGGCATATGGCTCCGGGTTGGCGGTAGCAGGCCCGCCGCCGATAACAAGCGGAAACGTTTCCCTGCGCGCGGCGGACTCGGGCGCAAGCCCGGCCATGTCAAGCATGTTTATTACATTCGTAGCGCATAACTCGTACTGCAAAGTGAAACCCACGATGTCGAATGAATTCAACGGCCTGTTCGTCTCAAGCGAGAACAGCGGCAGGCCGCTGGCGCGCAACTCATTTTCCATGTCCTGCGCGGGCGTATAACACCGCTCGGCCACCGCATCCGCGCGGGCGTTAACAATGTGATAAAGTATCTCAAGGCCAAGATTTGACGCCCCTATCTCGTAGAGATCCGGAAAACAAAGGCAAAGCGAAACCCCGCCGGCCAAATCCTTTTTTACCGCATTCCACTCACCATCAATATAGCGCCCCGGCCTTTGCACCAACGGCAAAATATTCTCAATATTCATAAGTCCTTTTCTCTCA
>MGVF01000024.1 GCA_001800355.1 Elusimicrobia bacterium RIFOXYA2_FULL_50_26 | reverse complement strand
CCGCCTGGCAAATCAACGCCCGTCTTTCCGCCGACCGAGGAGTCAACCATCGCTAAAAGCGTGGTCGGCACCTGCACGAAAGGCAGCCCGCGCATATATGTAGCCGCGACAAACCCCGCAATATCACCCACCACGCCGCCACCAAGAGCTATAACAGGAGATCGCCGGTCAAGCCCGGCACGGAGACACTCATTGTAAAGAGCATTTACAGTTTGAAGCGTTTTATACCGTTCACCGTCGGCGATAGCACTGACAGATACGGAAAAACCGGCCTTCTCCAGCCCGGCACGTAAAACAGGGAAATAGAGCTTTTTAACCGTAGTATTTGTAACAACCAGCACACGCCGGCTGAATTTAAATTTTGCAAGCTCACTCCCAAGCCCGGCGAGCCTTGCTCCCGTATAAATCGGATATGACCGTTCTTTAAGGTTAACAGTTATTTTTTTCAAGATAAAATCCGGCGTTTGCCTTTATCGGTATGAATAGGCAACGCAATATGTTTAAAATTATACATAAATTGCGCTGCAACATCAATTACTTGAGGAATTTAAGCGATATGGATAGATGGTGGGTGCCTGTCGTTTCTTTAATAAGAAGAGGGTAGAGGAAAGCGTAATCAAACTCAATATCCCAGTTCCATAACCGGGGATTTAACCCGAAACCCAGGGTAATTTCGGATGAGTTTACACCGCCGCGCAAGGCAATCAAACGTTTATGCAACCATGTCTCGGCGCCCAGGCGAATGCGTATTTTATCAGAGGCGCTTCCCCATTCCTGCGCACGGTAAGTTATATCAAGTGATGGCACTATTGTTTCGTTAAAACTATAAGCGGCGCCAATCCCCATTTCAAAAGGAACTTTATCTTCGGTTTTTAAACCGATGTCGGGCTGATTAAGGTTTTTTGCCGAAAATGCCAGGCTGACGGTTTTCCCATCGCTTACCGGAAGTTTCATAAGCGCACCAACGTCAAGTGCAACGGCATACTTGGAATTCCCGCCGCCGAATACGGAGTCGCCGGTCGTTCTTTCATCAAGCGTATACCTGTGGCCGAGATATTTTAACGCAGCGCCCAGCGAAATGCGTTCGTCCATATTTCTGCCATACGATAAGCATAACATATCTTCCTGGTATTGATCCTGGGAAGAAAAGTTGACCCAGCCCAGCGCAACGGCGCCGTTATTTTTCAGCGGTACGGCAAACGCCGTAAAGTGGGAACCGAGATTGACGCCCTCAAGCCCGCTGTATGGTTTTGCATATGTAAATATCGCTTCGGGTTTGGATAAACTGGCAAGGCCGGCAGGATTATAAAGCACAGTATCCGCCCCGTCGGCAACAGCAGTAAATGCGCTGCCCATGGCCGCAGGCCTGCTACCCTGACATGTCGCCGTGAACGCCGCGTGGGCCGCGTTTACGCTCAACAACGAACAGCATAATAATGAGAACAATATTTTATTTTTCATGTTATAACTCTATTTCGCTACGGTTATGGTACCGCTGATTCGTTTAATGCTTCCGTTAACATCTGCTTCGAACTGGTATATGTATACGCCGCTTTCCACTACCGCAGCCCCATCGTCTTTACCGTCCCACTGCGGGAGGGAAGGATAAGCGATGGTACGCACTTTCCTGCCGCTCATATCGAAAATGGTTATCGAGAAATCGCTTCCGGCAAGGCCGTCAAAGGTTGCGAAATCATTATCACCCGGAGTCGCGGGCGTAATAATCTTTTCCTTAGGCCTGTAGAAATCGGCGCTTGCAGGCGCGCCGGCAAAAACAGCGTATATGCAGAAATGGTTAGTCTGTATCGTAACCGTATTGAGAGCTGTATCTACAACACCGCCCAGCATACGCCACTGGAAACTGTCCCACCAGGCAATAAGCAGGTCGGTTTCATTAACCTGAGTTTCCGTCCCATCCGGCAACTCCACCAGGCCGTCATTATCAAGGTCGTAATAAAGCAATGTCATGGTTACAGGTATATTGAAAACCAAGCCGTCCGGCAGGAAATCATACGCATTGAAAGGCTTATCGGAATATCCCGCTATGCCGTAAGAATTGACAGGAACAGAATTTACATCCAACTGTCGTATGGAAATATCCACCGGTCCATTGAGCGCTCCCGGCGGAATATTTAACAATGTGGCGCCATCCTCAGGATTGCCGTCAGGAATTGTCAACTCACCCGCAACCATGCCGTTATACAACATGGCCTTTACTATAGTTACTGTTTGCGGCGTTGTTTTGCTGGCCCACCAGCAGGGATCATTCCAGCCGTCATAAGTTTCAATTGCGTACTCCAGAGAAGAAGCGCCTTTGAGTTCAGCCGGTTCAATTATACCGGTAGCTCTTGTTGATTTAACGGATGCCGCCATTGACATTCTTTTAACCTGCCATGAGCCTGAATCAATCCTGTAATGCAGATTTGCCCAAAGAATATCCCAACTGCTGCTCATCTCCGCACGCACAAAAAAACGGTTCTTATCACCGACAATACTATTTATTGGGGCATGTTGTATTGTTATTGATGAAACTGCCAGTACCGGGTACATTTCAAACCATATAGTGCCGCGATATTCGCCGGCAGGAACATCGGTAAAATCGCCTTGCACAAATACGTTCAAAGAAGAGGGTGCAACTGCCCCATCATTCAGATATGCCTTGTTTACCCCGCCGTAACAGACTGTAGTATATCTGCCGGCCTGAGCCGCACTCCAGCTCTCATTTGCCGAGGTTCCCGGAATATCAATATCATTTTTGTCTTTAAGCCAGTACCAACCCATACCGGCATTATTCGGATTTCCACTGAGGGAAGGCGCATTTGTCGTCGAAACCTTCCAGCTTAGCGGCAACCGACCGTTATTATTGGCAACATTTATCAGACCGCCTTTTTGGTGTCCGGGCTGGCCACTGCCATTATCGGTGTATATATCCATTTGCCAAAGCGGCACATCCGTGTAGGCAACCATATTAAGTTCAATGTATTGCTCCGCGTTTATGAAAGAGGCCGCACCAGTTATAGTTCCGAAGGAAATGGAATAAGCCTGCTGGTTATCTGCTATATTGCGCGCGGTAACTTCAAGCGAAGCAGCTCCCAGGTTAGAAGCAACCAGTAGTACTATGTGGAAAATGATTACTATTGATTTCCTTATCATATTTTTATTTTATGCTTCCAATAAACCAGCGAACCTATACGCATTCCAGTTGGCAAACCCTTTACATAACCCGACTTGTACGAAAAGAAAAACTGTGTAACCTTTGAAGACGCTGTTGCAACCGGAATCCTGGCTGAAAATTTGACTTTCTTTGTTTTCCCTGGCTTAAGACTGAAAGAAACCGGCTTTATTTTGAGCCATGACAAACCATCAGTTGTCCTGTTATTCCGGTCAGTCCAATCCTCGGGCTGCACTTTTACCTCAATCTTTTCTTTTGCCGTATTGGTAACAAGAATAAAACCTTTATAAGCCTTGCCGCGGGTTATCTCTATCGTCTGCATCTCGGGTTTGATTGACAACATTGCGCCGCCACAAACCGGCAACAACATGGCCGCACAAAGCACAACAACACCGTAGAATTTATTCCTCAAATTGTATGACATCGTAATATACCGCCCCAACCGTATTTACACCAACCTTTGAATCTTCGTACACAATATTCATCTGCTTTATGGAAGCCGGAGACAAACCTGCGAAAGCGGTGAAATAAATTGTATATTTACGCCATGTGGTTGATATCGGCTCGGTAGGCGTGGTAGTGTTGCCAGGTATCATTGCAACATGAATTCCCGTGGCATCCACAAGCTCTATCTTTACGTTCGCCGGTGTAGTAACGTCCGACATTGACCTCATCCACAGGGTAAACTTCTTGTAATACGAAAAATCGTGCGCCTTACCATAAGCATTTCCAAAAAGCATGTACATACCGCACCAGCCGGATGTTGCATTATATGATGATAATAATGCGTAAGCATGGTCTCGGTATACCGTGGAGCTGAAATCATGAGAATGATATGCGTTTCGTCCGCCGAACATATCACCCAGGTTACCACCAAGTGCATTCATATCCCACTTATCGGCAAAATGTTCTATACGCACCGCGGACAAGGCATCCGTCCCGAAGCTGATGTTATCAAGGTACACAGTGCCGGAAAATGGCATGGCGTTTCTTTCATAATAATCATGTTCAAAAACAAAAACAATTTTACTGACATTTTCAAGGCTATCAAGATTTACAAAAGCATCAAGGGGGATCCTTACCTCCTGCCACGTCGTGGTTATGCCGCCGTCAAGATAATCGCTGACATACAAAGAGGCATTAACACCATTACTGTCCTGGAGTTCAAGTTTAAATGTCTTCTCTGGCGCTGCCGCGCGCACGTAAAAAGACAAATACTTATAAGCGCGTATATCGGCTATACCAATGGATGATAAGTTGGTATAAGCGCCGGAATAAACCCCTGCCAGAGGAACGCCATATGTTATGGCCAAAGAATAGCCGCTTCCGCCATAAGCAACTGATGAACTGTATGAAATGGATGCTGTAGCGCCAACTGAATTAAATATTCCCGTTGTGCCGCCCCACAAATTTAACCCGCCACCGTTATCAAAATTAGCAACCATGGGACCGTTAAAAACAAGCGAGGTCGCGGAAATGCTGTTTACATCCACAGAACTCTCCGCCCTGAGCGTGTCGCAGTTAAATGCAACAAGCGTCGCAGCCAGCATAATGATCAAACTAGTTAATTTTTTCAATTTTTCCATCTTCAACTATCCTGAACTGAATTGTTTTGCTTCCCAGCGCCGTTTTTTCACCGTTCATGGTAACGTTTTCAACTTCCAAATTTGCCGTATAGACACCTGCTGCCCAGCTTTCGGCAGGCACACGGGCATTATATATGTGGCTTCTTGTCGGATACACCGGCCACCCCCACTCCAGCGCAGCCGTATCAATATGTTTCTGTCCGGAATATATGCTAATGCTTCCACCCGGCCTTATATGAACATTGCCGTTATTTTCAAGGTCAACCGAGAACTCCAGCATTGATGACGTGGAAGATTGAACAAAGTATACGTTGCAATCCTTTACCGAAGCTTTCATTCCGTCATTTCCCCTGGCTATTACATAAATTGGTATCCCGTGACGCAATTGCAGATTCATCCCGCCCGCATTTTGCGCACCCTCTATGCTGAAAAAAATCATGGCGGCGGCCTCTCCCTCAAAGCCCGCCGGTGTTTTTACGTCGTAACGTATACGGCGGCTTTTGCCGGCGCCAAGTTTGAATTTATTTTTTGAACGAATGGTAAGCCACTCTTCGGGAGAAAGGCCGGGCAACCTCGTCTGATTGTTCCACCATTCTTTTATTTCAATCGTAACTTCGGCCTTTTCACTTTTTGTATTTACAACTACAAATGTTCCGCTTGCTTTATCGCCGGACTTCATGGTTAACTCTACTACTGTCGGACTGACGCTTACGAACGCATTCGCCCCGCTTAAAAACATTCCTGCCACAACTACGGACACAATAAATTTTATAATACTACCGCCCTTTTCCCCTCCCTTTAAGGGAGAGGAAAAGGAACGGAATGCTTTATCTTTGTTATCTTCGTAATGTAAGATAATTTCAGATTTCATTTATTATTGATTCAACAATTCCAGTTTAATCGTTCCGGTATAGGTTGCTGCCGGAGCGCTGCTGAAATCGCCTTCCGTATAAAGATAGAATGGCGCGGTGGGGGTGGTCAACTCTTCGCTGAGACCCGTAACATTCGGCCTTACTATACGGGTATAGCTTGCTGCACCGAAGGCAATGTTCGTATAACCAACCGCATCGGAACCTATGAACGACTGATCGTCGGCAAGCAGCGGATCGTCTACATCCTTCTCATCCTTTAAGAATATCCAGCCGTTGGTCGTTCCAACTACCGGATTTCCTACCGCAGGGCCACCGGCGATAAGCGTGGTATTGTTAAGCCATGCCATCGGAACTTTGGAACCGGTTACATCTCCACGAAGGCCGCCGTATGAATAACCATAGACTGCTGTCGAAGGAGCTGTATCATAGTTGTCGCTGTATATTCTCAGTCTCCATGCAACCGAGTTGTCCTGGACGGTAACTTTTACATATGACTCAGGCAGGGTGTTCCACGCGGTTCCGCCGCTTGAAACATTGCCGAACGCAAGCGCGGCAGATAACGTGTTATCAGCAATCTTCAACAACTCCGTCGTAAGGGTGTTCACGGCTGTAATGCTGGCCGAGGCAGAAATATTGTTTGTCGCTACCGACGTTTCTGCGCATACGATCCTGCTTGCTAATGTTGCTACTGCCAATACTGCTACAGCTAATTTAATGCTTCGCTTCATTTCCTTTTCCTCCTTGGGTTTTTTTGCACTGCTGTGCATACTTCCAATCATATCGCTTTCTATGGTCCTACACCCCCTTTCCTTTTTTGTAAAAATAAAAAACCCCCATATTAATTAAAATAAGGGAGCCTGTCCGGGCAATGTTACCGGAAATTAAATATTTAACTGAAAAACAACTCACTGCCGGTTTCGTAAGAGTCATAATTATAGTATCTCTTCGGCTTTTAGGCCAGACGAACTATCGCAATAACCGTAACTAATACCTTATACTGTTAATAGTGCAGGGTTGTGAAAAATTTGTGAAAAAAAATGTAAATGCTTGCAAATATTTACTTATCGGGATGGAAGATTTGCTAACCCCATACCCCGCCTTAGCCATACCCACCCTATGACAAGGACATTATATCGAACTTTATTTAACTTGTCAAGATATGCTAAAAAATTTTTACGCCTGCGCTTTTCCGTCGGGATATTGCATTTTAGTTATATATTTGCTAAAAAAATAAAATGTTCCCGTGCCTTAAAAAAGAAAAATACTCCGAAAAAGAATACAATGCGGCGGTAGAAAAAATGAACCGGGCGATGGAATCGCGCTTTGCGGCTGTCCCGTTTAACGAGCGGTTGATTTTTGTGCCGCAGTGCTTACGCAACATCGGCAAGTGCAAGGCAACGGAGTGCGGCAGCTACTATATATGCATGGAATGCGGCGCCTGCAAGGTGGGGCCGCTGGCTGCGAAAGCCAGGGCGCTTGGGTATAAGGGGTTCTACATATTAAAGGGCGGGCGCACCGTAGAAAAACTGCTGAAGGAATTAAAACCAAAGGCCATACTTGGCATAGCCTGCTATTTTGAAGGGTTTCAAGGATTCAAGGAAGGCCAAAAACACGGAGTAATAGTACAGTTTTCCCCGCTAACGAAAGATGGCTGCGTACACACCGATCTTGATCTGGAAGAAACTATTAAGGTAATCGAAAAGTACTAACGGCCGGCAAGCTGGGGGGATCTTAATATGTATTCTACTATTTCGTCAACGGCCATGGCGCTTGTGTCCACCGTAAGGCTGCAACGCTGGTAAAACTGGCTGCGCGCCTGCATTAGTTCCCCGATTTTGGCCTGCGGATCGGCTACTTTAAGAAGTGGGCGACCGGTATCATATCGGGTACGGTTATATATAGCAGAGGGGTCGGCCGTCAGGCAAACAACTACGCCGTTTTTCTCAAGCTCATCCATATTCTCAGCTTTTAGCACAACACCGCCACCACAGGAAATAACCGCCTTATCCAGCAAACTCACAAGCGCTACAGCCTTTGATTCAGCCTGCCGAAAATATGGTTCCCCTTTGCGTTTAAAAATTTCAGCTACGGAAAGGCCTACTTCCTTTTCAATGGTTTCGTCGGTATCTATGAAAAGCCAGCCGAGTTTTTGCGCAAGAGCCTTGCCAACCGCCGATTTGCCCGTGCCCATGAATCCGGTAAGGACTATGTTCATGGACGATAGTTCCTCACCTGCGCACCGTAGGCTTTGAAGTTATTCATCATTTCATGCATTGAATCCCCGCCGAATTTCTGCGTGCAGGCGTCCGCAACCTCAAAGGCGACCGCGGCCTCGCCTACAATCGCGGCGGCCGGCACGGCGCACACATCGCTCCGCACCGCTTCGGCTATGGCGGGCTTCCTGGTGCGGATGTTGACCGAACGCAAAGGACGGCGAAGCGACGGGATGGGTTTCATAACACAGCTTACTACAACCGGCTGGCCGTTGGTCATACCACCCTCTATGCCGCCGGCGTTGTTTGTTGCCCGTGAATAACCGTCTTTTGAGGAATAAAATATCTCGTCATGGGCCGCAGAACCGGCACGTGATGCAAAACCGAATCCCAACCCGAACTCCACGCCCTTAATCGCCTGGATGGACATAAGCTGCCTGGCTATCGAAGCGTCAATTTTTCTGTCCCACTGGGCATGGCTTCCCAGCCCGACGGGAACGCCATCTGCCGTAACTGTAAACGTGCCGCCCAGGGTATCTCCATCCCGTTGCGCATTATTTATAGTTTCTATCATCTTCTTTTCGGCGTGATAGTCCGGTGTGCGCAACGCGGATTTTTCCGCAAGCGCGGCCAGCTTTTGAGCCGGAAGCGCAGGAATGTCCGCCATAACGCCGCCGATGGACGTTACATAGGAATATATATGTATATCAAATTCGCCCAGCAGCTTTTTGCAGATTGCGCCGGCGGCAACGCGCGCCGCAGTCTCGCGCGCCGAAGAACGTTCAAGAATATCGCGTATGTCTTTGCGGTTATACTTTAACACGCCGGCAAGGTCCGCATGGCCGGGGCGCGGCCTGAGCTGCAAATACTTATCGGAAAGTTTCGCATGGTCGGCGCCCATCAGCGTTCCCCAGTTTTCCCAGTCGAGGTTCTTTATTACAAGCGCAATCGGGGAACCGATAGTCTCGCCCAGCCGCACGCCTGAGACGATCTCAACCCTGTCTTTTTCGATCTTCATCCGCTCGCCGCGGCCGTAACCCTGCTGGCGGCGCGCAAGATCCGCATTGATTTCCGGAGCAGA
This sequence comes from Elusimicrobia bacterium RIFOXYA2_FULL_50_26, assembly GCA_001800355.1. GTDB lineage: Bacteria > Elusimicrobiota > Endomicrobiia > Endomicrobiales > XYA2-FULL-47-53 > XYB2-FULL-50-12. Next base: position 2,947 of record MGVF01000024.1, on the reverse strand, counting down.
TATTTTCAACCCCGCGGGAACACCGTCAACAATAACAGTCAACTGCTTGCCGTGAGTCTCTCCCGCCGTCATAAAACGAAGCATGGTTTTTTCCTTTTCATCCGTTTCTTATTTCTTCGATTGCCTGCTGGACGCTTTCGACTCCGGTCACGCCAAGTTTTCCTTTGTAGGTGAGTGTTTTTAAATTTGTTTTGGGGATTATTATTTTTTCGAAGCCGAGTTTTTCGGCCTCGATGGCGCGCTCGGCTACCTGGGCTATGGAGCGCACCTCGCCGGCAAGCCCGACCTCGCCGAGGATTAGAAGTTTCGGAGGGCATACGAACCCGCTGTTGGCGGAAGCGATGGCGCAGGCGATGCCGAGGTCCACGCCTGTTTCCTTTATTCTCACCCCGCCGACTACGTTGACGAACACGTCCTGAGATTCAAGGTTGAGGCCCAGGCGTTTCTCAAGAACGGCTATAAGAAGGATGACGCGGTTAAGGTCGTAGCCGCTCACCATGCGCCGCGGCAGGCCGAAATTGGTGCGCGTTACCAGCGCCTGCACCTCGAGTAAAAGCGGGCGCGTCCCCTCTATCGTCGCAACCACGGTGCTGCCGGGAGTGTTAATCGAACGCTCACCGAGAAAAAGAAGCGAAGGGTTTGCAACCTCCGCAAGCCCGGTTGCTTTCATCTCAAAAACACCTATCTCACTGGTAGGCCCAAAACGGTTTTTGTATGCGCGCAAAACCCTGTAGACCTGTTGGCGTTCAGTTTCAAAATAAAGCACGGTATCCACTATATGCTCAAGCACGCGGGGGCCGGCGATATCGCCTTCCTTGGTAACGTGGCCGAGAAGAAAAATAGTGATCCCTTTTGATTTCGCAAGCCGAAGGAACTCGGCGGTGCATTCGCGCACCTGCCCAACGGAACCCGGCGCGCCGGCGAGATCCTGACGATAAGTGGTCTGTATGGAATCAATTACTACGACGGCCGGCGCGACTTTATTTATATTTTCAAGTATGTTCTCAAGATTAGTCTCGGAAACAAGGTAGAGGCCGCGGCCTTTGATGTTTAACCGGTCGGCGCGGGATTTAACCTGCGAAAGCGACTCCTCGCCGGAAACATACAGCACGCCCGCCTCATTATCTTTGCCCGGCATCGCTGCCGCCAAAGCCGCCGAGACTTGCAGCATCAGCGTTGATTTGCCTATGCCCGGGGGGCCGCCGAGAAGAATAAGCGAACCCGGAACTACGCCGCCGCCCAGCATACGGTCGAACTCGGCTATGCCGGTGGCCCTGCGTTTGAACGCATCAACGGACACCTCGTGCAGCGGCATGACGGCCGACGAAAAGTCAGTCAACTGAGGCCGCGCCGCCACGCCCCGCAACGACGGCGCTTCCTTTTCCTCGACAAATGTGTTCCACTGGCCGCAATCCGGGCAGCGCCCCATCCACTTGGGCGAGGTGTACTCGCACTGCTGGCACCTGAAAAGTGTTTTAATTTTCTGTTTTTTCATATCAACCATTGAAAAATGGCATAATCACTCTGAAGAGTTTTCATTAATTTCACAAAAACATCATAGCAGTTTGTATGATGCTTTTCAATGTGAAAAGGCAAAAGCGCTTTTATTGGACGTGCAAATTATCCGGAGATGCGGGGGCAGAAACATCTACTATCGTTACCGGGTATCCGGTTGGGTTAACATTGCCATTTTCGTCTACCACATAGAGGTACGCACTATCACCAGATATGAAATCGCCTGTATTTGCGGTAAATGTTATAGAATTATCCGACCAGGCAACCGGGATCTGTATCGCAGAGCGCGCCCCGGAACCCTGAATGTCTTCCCAGTGCATCTCGTCCGAAAGTTCAACTCTTGCGAGTGTGTCATCAACATACACATCATCTATGTACAAACGAAAAACCCCGTCATCCATTGGATTTGCCAGCATCAGGCCAAGCGTAAAAAATGCAAGCTGATACGAGAATCCCGCTGCGCGGGTGGGCACAGAAAAATCTCTCCACCCGATCTTGCCATTCCTTGCAAAAAACACTTCACCATCATCAACGCCCGGCGTTGAAAGCTTTTTATACATCTCCAGGCGCTGCCATTCCAGCGAAGGAATAGCATTGATGGAATGTTGTACAACATGGGTACCGGAATCGTATAAAGCCGTGGAACCGCCGACTGTTATATCAGGAGAACTTTTTCCCCAGGCAGTACTGCCGGGGCCATTGTACCAGTCGGTATGGGGCAAAGGGCCGTCATAGTTGCTCGCGAACCTGCTCATTTTGAGAACACCATATTTGTTTCCGGAAACGTCAAAACGGAACATGTAGGAAGCATAAAGCTCGTTCGAAGGCAGAAGTTCGACATGGTTTGTGCTAAACTGTGTACCGGAAAGCACTGTTACCTCATTATGCGCGGATAATCTGCCTGAAAATGCCTGTGCGTCGGAATACATGGCTCCATTGCCAGAATTTTTTACCCAGTTTGAATGATCCTTAAGGTATTCACTGCTTATTCCGTTTTCAAAAGCATCCCAAACAAGGGGGGCGGCGTGCGCCTTTTGACCGAAATTGACACCGGTTACGGTAATGATATCTCCGTTTTTAAAACAACCCCGGACATCACTTATTGAAGGGCTTGGATCATCTGCAACAGCAAATTCGATAACATAATCAGCCTGATTAGTATTCGAGAATGAATCGGTGCACTTCACGTAGTAAAAATATGTATTACCATTCTCAAGGCCTGAAACTGTCGTGTAGAAATAAGTGGTACCGCGCATACTGAATTCGTCACTCATCTCAGAATAAGAAATATAAGGGGACGTACTATAGTGGCACATGGCATTTTCATCAGTATTTATTTCAAGGTTGACAGCACTTGTTCCGGCAGGCAATATGCCGTCAGGGCGAACGCTTGAAATTACGGGCGGCATTGGCTCATCGGAGAGAATGTTCT
>MGVF01000023.1 GCA_001800355.1 Elusimicrobia bacterium RIFOXYA2_FULL_50_26 | reverse complement strand
ATCGTGTTGTGGTACAATTACCATAGTGAACAGGGAAAAGAAGCTGCTTATCATTCTTTTATTTAACGCGGCGCTTATGGTGATTGAAGCCGCCGGCGGCATTTTCAGCCACAGCCTTGCGCTTTTGAGCGATGCCGGCCATATGCTGACCGATTCGCTGGCGCTGCTGTTAAGCTACCTTGCGCTTCAATGGAGCAGGAAACCCGCCACAATACGTAAAACATTCGGCTATCATCGTTTCGAAATACTGGCGGCGCTTGTCAACGGCATGGTATTGCTGGGCGTGGCCGGCTATATCGTGTACGAGGCGATTGTCCGGTTTTTCCATCCCGTGCCGGTTAATATCGGCGTATTGCTTGCCATCGGAAGCCTGGGGCTTGCCGGCAATCTTTTTGGCGTGATTATACTCAGGCGCGAAAGCCATGATAATCTAAACGTGCGCAGCGCCTTCCTGCACCTTGTGGGCGACACACTTTCATCCGTCGGGGTGATAGCCGGCGGCATCGTCATGCTCATTACCGGGTGGAGCGGCATAGACTCGCTTATCGGCATACTTATAGCCGGCATAATATTGCGAAGCGCCGCGAGCCTGGTACAGGAATCAAGCGAGGTGCTGCTCGAGGCGACCCCGCGCGATATTGACCTTGCCGCGCTGCGCGAATCAGTGGAAAAAATCGAAGGCATAAAGGAGTTTCACGAGATCCACGCATGGACGATAACGTCCGGGCGCAGGGCGTTAAGCGGCCATATACTGACGGAAAATATTTCAACGCGCGAAAGCCAGGCGATAATATGCCGCGTGCGGGAGCTTCTTCGGGAACAATTTTCCATTACGCATACGACGCTGGAAGTGGAGTGCGAACGCTGCGAAGAAAACAGTTGCGAATTCATAGTATGAACTTTTAAGGGGTTAGAATTATGACATTTACCGAGGTATTCGTTTTTTCCATGCTGGCAGGGCTTTCGATGTTTGGCGGAACGGCGCTTGTGCTGTTTTACAGGCAATGGGTGCGGGAACATTCCGTATTTTTAATCAGCTTCGCGGCGGGCGTAATGCTTACTATCGCATTTGCGAACCTGATCCCCCAGGCCGATGAAATAGTTCCCAATGCCTGGCGCTGGGTTTTCACGGGATTCCTGGCTTTGTACGTGATACAAAACATGTTTACATTCCATCCCTGCCACGGGGAAGGCTGCGAGATTCATCAAAACCAGCTTGGCGTGTTTTCGATAGTCGGGCTGTCCGTCCACTCGCTGCTCGACGGCGCCATTATAGCCGTGGGGTTTGAGGCTGGCCATGCGCTCGGCATACTTACAACCGTTGCCGTTCTCCTGCACAAGATGCCCGACGGCATTACAATCACGTCCGTGCTGCTTCACACGAAAATGACGACCTTAAAAGTTATCAAATATTCGGCGGTCGTCGCCGCAGCTACCCCGGTAGGCGCAATGGTCGCATTCTTCTTCCTGCGCGGCATTCACCCCCACACGCTGGGATGGCTGTTATCCGTTACGGCGGGATTTTTTATTTACCTGGCCGGCGCCGACCTCCTGCCGGAAACCCACAAGGTAAGGCATCGCGCCAACACATTCTTTTTCTTTTCCGGCATAGCCGTCATCCTGGCCGTAGCCCGCGTTATTCATTGACATAAACCGCAAAACCGTTTATACTTTACTCACCATTCATTTACAAGGAGGACGCTAATGCCAGTGAGGCTTGTTACCTGTTGCCTGTTACTGATGGGAATAGCAGCAAGTTTTTCCCGTGCGGCGGAGACATTCAGCAAGGTTCCCGTATGGGGAGGCGAAATCTCCGCGGCGGAGATGTGCGTTTCGGACCCCAACGTAATATACGCAACGTCCTGGTACGCGGGGCTTTTTGTCACGAAAGACGCCGCCGCAACGTGGACGGCGATAAGCAACGAAGGCGCCAATGCGGTAGCGGTACACCCGTCTCTTCCCAACGTGGTGATAAGCGCGGCTTTCGGCACTATTGACGGGAGCCATATAATGCGCTCCGAAGATTACGGCCAGACATGGGCCGAGGTCGGCAGAAGCGCAATATACGACGCCAAAGTCAACGCGGTGCGGATAGTTCCTTCCACGAAAAATGAAGGCACATTTTATCTGCTGGGGCATGACCTTAACACGCTTGACGGTGTTCTGTATAAATCCGCCGACGCCGGCGTAACGTGGACGAAAACCTCGTTTACCAGCGGCAACAAGCTTATAGCCGACGTATGCGTGGACAGGGACGAAAACCTTTTTGTTACCGCGGCGAACGCAACCCCGTCTACAAACGGGCCGCCGCCCTGGGACAACGAAATGAGCGGCTGGCTTTTCAAAAGCAGCGACGGCGCCACGTGGACAACCTTAAAAAGTTTTGAGGCGGCCCCGCGGTATCTTTCCGTATCGTCGGCAACTTTGGCCGTTGTAACGATGACATACGGCGACGACAGCGGGATATACATAAGCTCGAACGCGGGACATAGTTTTACCTGCATAAACTCGGCAGGCAACGGTTACGGCAGACAGGCGATCTCGCCCGACGGCACAAAGATTTACAGCTTTGCGCCGGACGGGCTGCGCGTAATCAGCTCATCATCTCCGGAAACAGGCCAGTGGAATAGCCCGACGCTGGTATCTTCGGGGTCATACATGAGCGGCGGATACGTTCTTATAAACAGGCTTGACCCGTCCATCATGTACGCCGTCGGCAACAACAGCGTAGGCGGCGGCAATGATGACGGTATCCTTAAAAGCACTGACACGGCGCTTTCCTGGAGGCCGGCAAACTCAGGGCTGGCGGGCTTGATTGCCTACACCGGCGCCAAGGACCCCGACGGGAACATGTACGTGGTAGGCGCCATGAGCGTATACAAGGGAAGCTCCGACGGGACAACGTGGAACAAGGTATTCAGCCCCGACCTGGGACAGCCTTACGACCCTTCGAACAAGCAGCACAAGTTCGAATCCGGCAGCGTGATGGCCGCCCCGGCTACGGACAACGTGTTCGTGGGAACGGCCGGCGACCTGTGGCGCAGCACCGACGGCGGCCAGAGCTGGACGCTTGTATTTTCCAGCACCGTTTACAGCGGCTATGCCAACAACGTGGATTTCTCGGCGCTTGTGTTTAACAGTAACAACCCCGCGACAGGTTACTTTGCGCTGCGCCAGAGCAACTACGGAACGACCGCCGTTTCCTGGACGCGGCTTTTTAAAACCACGGACGGCGGCGCCGCATGGACTCAAGTTTCCTTAAGCGGAGAAACCATCCAATCGCTGGCCATAGACCCCGCGGACCCTACCGTTATCTACGCCGGCACGGGCGACGCGCCTATTTACAGCGCAAGTTTCATCTACGGCGGATTGTGGAAAATAATTGATAACGGCTCGACGGTTTCATGGAGCAAGCTGAGCCTCGACAACAAGATACCCTACAGGGTCGTCATTAGCAGCAACGGCGTAATGATGGCCGCCTGCATAGAGCCGAACAATACAAGTACGGACAACTCGCACGGTCCGGCATACTATTCCACGGATGGCGGGTTAACATGGGCTTCGATAAGCGCGGAGTCCGACTTAATCGGCATAGTTGACCTTAAATTCTCTAACGGGGCATGGTACGTTACCGACTCGATGACCATTTACGCCAGCGGCTCGCCGCAACGGCCTTTTTTCCAGGTGGCCAGCAAAGACGACCTTGGGACGATCCGCTGCCTGATAGTCGGCTCCATGTATTCCGGCGCAAACAAGGGGCTGTTCAAGCTAAGCTGGAGCCCGTCAACGCCGCTGACTTCGGTGATAGAACAACCGAAGGCTTACTGCTATCCCAATCCGTTTAACGCCGCAACCGGCAGCACAATTTTAAAATACTTCGTCCCCCAGGGAAGAAGCGTGGATTCGCTAAAAATCAGCGTCTACACCATGTCGGGCGAACTTGTTGACGAATTGCCGGAGGACAACAACCTCGACGACGGAAACGCATACTATTATTTCTGGAACGGCAAAAACGACAGCGGCAGGCTGTGCGCCCGCGGCGTTTACATCATAGTGTTCAAGTCCAATCTCGAAACCGTGAGGACAAAAGTAGTTTTAACAAAATAACCGATGTTACTCAGCGTGTCATTGCGAGGAGCCTTGTCGACGAAGCAATCTCGTCGTTTTGATACGAAACAGCCGAGATTGCTTCGCTTCCAGGCTGTGTCGCAATTGTCTTTTGCTCCGTCCGTCATACCGGAATGCCTTAATCCGGTATCCAGTCTCAACGGAAGATCTGGACTCCGGCTTTCGCCGGAGTGACGGCAAGAAGAATTTTTGACGCAGTCTGTTCGCTCGCAATGACGACAACTTTGGCATTTCTTGCGTAACATCAGTAAATAAGGAGGAGACGTTTACATGGTAAAGATATTTTCAGCGTTGTTTTTGTGCCTTCTTTCCTCCGGCGTTTATGCCGCTTCCATTACCGGCACGGCCGGGACCGCGGCGTTCGATTTCCTTAAAATCAGCCAGGGCGCGCGCGCGGTGGCGATGGGCGACAGCTACACGGGCGTAAGCGACGACATAAGCGCGCTTTACTGGAACCAGGCCGGCATTGCGCAAAACACCGCGCACACGCTGGCCGCAAGCCACGCGCTGTGGTTCGACGGCATTTCGCGCTATTACGTCGGTTACGCGATGCCCTCGTCGCGCCTGGGCGCGTTCGGCGCAAGCGTAAACTACGTTTCCGTCGGCGGCATAGAAAAGCGCACCGGAGACACCGACACGTATTCCGCCGCGTCGGTATGGAACATGGCCGCCGCGCTCGCGTGGGCAAAAAGTTTTTCGGACAGGCTTTCCCTCGGCGGCGGCCTGAAGCTTATCGTCGAAAACCTCGATACCGAACAGGAGAACGGCATAGCCGTTGACCTGGGCGGGCTTTATCGTGTTTCCGGCGGCACAACTTTGGGGCTGTGCCTGCAAAATATAGGCGTGCAGATGCCGGCTTCCGGCGATGCGGATTTCCCACCGGTGATTTTGCGCGCCGGCGCCGCGAGGCAGTTTCTCGGCGACAAACTTTTACTTGCAAGCGACGGCAGCTACGGCCTCATTGACAACAGCGCTTACTTAACTATAGGCGGCGAATACAGGATAGGGTCCGTATTTCGCCCGCGCGCGGGCTATAAGTACCGCTTAAATAACACAAATCTCGAAGGCCTCTCAGGCGCGGCGGCCGGCTTCGGGTTAACTTACAAAAATTACAGGCTTGACTACGCGATTACGCCTTTCGGGGATCTGGGCATAACGCACAGGCTGGATTTTACGGTTACACTATAATATCATGGGAAAAAAACTTTCTATCATCACCGAAGACGTAAAGACGATTTTCAGGCGCGATCCGGCGGCGCGTTCGCTTTTAGAGGTGCTTACCTGCTACCCCGGACTGCATGCCGTGTGGATGCACCGCGTCGCACATTTCCTGTGGAACCGGAAATTCCTTTTCAGCGCGCGGTTCATCTCCCACGTCAACCGTTTTATCACCGGCATAGAGATTCATCCCGGGGCCACGGTAGGCAGGCGATTCTTTATTGACCACGGCATGGGGGTGGTTATCGGCGAGACCGCGGAGATAGGCGACGACGTGCTGTTATACCAGGGGGTCGTGCTGGGCGGCACTTCGCTTGAAAAAAAGAAGCGCCACCCGACGCTTGGAAATAACGTAGTAGTGGGCGCAGGCGCGATAGTGCTTGGCGCTATAAAGCTTGGCAATAACAGCCGCATAGGCGCCGGCTCCGTCGTCTTGCACGAGGTGCCTGCCAACGCCACAGCCGTTGGAGTGCCTGCGCGCATAGGCCTGGGATTTTCAGCTTCCGACATCGAACGGCTTGAACACGGGAAACTGCCCGACCCGATCGCCGACGCCATCCGCTACGTGCTCGAGGAGCAGGAGAAGCTTGAAGATCGCCTGGCCAAACTGGAATCCAAAGAAGGGCTTACCAGCCGGATTGACAAATACCTCGAATTAAAAAAGAAGGAAATCGCGCAAGAATTCGAAGACATGTCAAAGGAACTTCGTAAGTAGGGGCAAAATATGAGAAGAGTCGGCGCAAGAAAAGAAGCGGAAATAGTTTACAATGCCTCGGCGGAAAAACTGAGAGAGGGAGCGCTTTTTAACGACGAGATGCAAAAAATCATGCCGCAGCCGGCCGGCTTCATCACAAAAGGCGCATACCATTTCAAAACTCACGAGGAAGCAAATTCACATTGGGACAAATCACTTGCAAAACTGGTAAGTAACTATGGAAAAAAGCGTTTCACGCCCGGCAACTTTTGAAGACCTTAAAAAGGTGATCCGGTCACTGAACGAACAAAATGCCGATTACCTTCTTATAGGCGGTTACGCCCTGTACGCACATGGCTTATACCGCACAACCACTGACATTGACATACTCACCGTGCCGACAAAAGGCGCCGCTCAAAAAATCATAAATGCCCTGCTGGTGTTGCCGGATAAAGCAGCCGGCGGCATTGAGCCTTCATGGTTCGAAGAAAAGGATACTATACGCCTGGCAGATGAAATTGTCGTTGACATAATGTTTAATGCCGCTTCCGAAACATACGATACGCTTAAAAAATATGCGGAAATAGTAGAGATTGACGGAATCCCCATAAAAACTTTAAATCTCGCCGGTTTACTGCTTACCAAAAAAACCTTTCGCGACAAAGATAAAACCGACCGGTCAATACTTGAACAGGCGCTCAAGTTACTCCAAAAAGAATAGATTGTGTGTCTCTTTAGCGTTTAGAAGTTGTCGTCGTCATTGCGAGCCCGAAGGGCGCGGCAATCTCGCTTTTTATCAGAAGCAACGTCGAGATTGCTTCGCTTCGCTCGCAATGACCTCAAACTGCTAAAGAGGTACCATGCCTTGACAAGGAATTTTAACTGTGATATAATTAGCACTCCGGTGGTTAGAGTGCCAATATACGGGAGGCTTATACATGAATCCAAATAAATTAACCAACAAAGCACAGGAAGCGCTGGCGCAGATGCAGGCTGTTGCTTCGGAACATCAGCACCAGGAGCTTGCGGCCGAACATCTTCTCCTGGCGCTGATTGAGCAGGCCGACGGCGTCGTGCCTGCAATTTTTGCAAAATTGCAGCCGGCGGGCGGCGCGCCTCTTCAACAAACAATAAAAAGCAATCTTGTCGCGGATCTCGAGAAAAAGCCGCAGGTCAGCGGGGGATCGCTTTATCTTTCTCAAACATTAAATAAGGTATTCCATCTTTCGGAAAAGGAAGCCAAACATCTTAAAGACGAGTTTGTCTCGACGGAACACCTGCTGCTCGGGATCATCGAGGAAAACTCTTCATATGCTTCGGGACTCCTGCGCCAGGCGGGCATAACGCGGGACAGGGTATTGCAAATACTCGTTGATATACGCGGCACCCAGCGCATAACGGACCAGGAGCCGGAAGCAAAGTACCAGGCGCTTGAAAAATACAGCCGCGACCTTACGGATCTCGCGCGGCGCGGGAAGCTCGACCCTGTAATCGGGCGCGACGAAGAGATACGCCGTACCGTGCAGGTGCTTTCGCGCCGCACCAAGAACAACCCCGTTCTAATAGGCGAGCCGGGCGTGGGCAAGACCGCGATCGTCGAGGGGCTGGCGCAACGCATAATCTCCGGCGACATCCCTGAAACTCTGAAGGACAAGCGTGTTATCGCGCTGGATATGGGTTCATTGATAGCCGGCGCAAAATATCGCGGCGAGTTCGAGGACAGGCTAAAAGCCGTATTGAAGGAAATAAACGCGGCGGAAGGCAAAATAATTCTTTTTATTGATGAGCTGCATACCATCGTCGGCGCGGGCGCGGCCGAGGGCGCGGTGGATGCCGCCAACATGCTAAAACCAATGCTTGCCCGCGGCGAATTGCGCATGGTCGGAGCCACTACGCTGGACGAATACCGCAAACATATAGAAAAAGATGCGGCGCTTGAACGCCGGTTCCAGACAATATACGTCGGCGAGCCGTCCGTTGACGACACCATAGCGATCCTGCGAGGATTGAAGGAACGTTACGAGGTGCATCACGGGGTGCGGATAAAGGATACGGCGCTGGTGGCCGCGGCAACGTTAAGTTACCGTTACATCACCGACCGCTTCTTGCCGGACAAGGCCATTGACCTCATTGACGAATCGGCAAGCCGGTTGCGCATAGAAATAGATTCCATGCCGCAGGAACTCGACGAGGTGGAACGCCGCCTGCGCCAGCTTGAGATCGAGCGCCAGGCCGTAAAAAAAGAAACGGACGCGGCCTCGAAAGAGCGTCTTAAAAACATGGAAAAAGAGATTGAAGAGCTTAAAAAAACGTCTGCCGACATGAAGGCGCGCTGGCAGGAACAGAAAGACGTGGTAAGCTCTATCCGCAAATTGAAGGAAGAACTGGAAGGTTTAAAAATGGAAGAACAGAAAGCGGAACGCCAGGGGCTGCTGGACAAAGCCGCCGAGATCCGCTACGGGAAACATCCGGAACTTTTGAAAAAACTTGAAAACGAGAATAATAAACTTGCCGGCCTTCAGCAGGAAAAACGGATGATAAAAGAAGAAGTTGACGAGGAAGATATCGCGCGGGTGGTAAGCAAATGGACGGGCATTCCCGTAACCAAAATGCTGGAAGGCGAGACGGCCAAACTGCTTTCAATGGAAGAGCGGCTTCACCGGCGCGTAATAGGCCAGGACGAGGCCATAACTGCGGTAGCCGATGCTGTGCGCCGTTCGCGATCCGGGCTTTCCGACCCCAACCGGCCGATAGGCTCGTTTATTTTCCTTGGGCCTACGGGCGTCGGCAAAACCGAGCTGGGCAAGGCGCTGGCGGAGTTTTTATTCGACGACGAAAAAAACCTTGTGCGCATAGACATGTCGGAATACATGGAGAAGCATTCCGTGGCGCGGCTTATAGGCGCGCCCCCGGGATACGTGGGCTTTGAGGAAGGCGGCCAGCTTACCGAGGCGGCGCGGCGCAGGCCTTATTCCGTAATATTATTCGACGAGATAGAAAAAGCCCACCCCGATGTTTTTAACCTGCTGTTGCAAATACTCGACGACGGCCGGCTTACAGACGGCCAGGGCAGAACCGTGGATTTCAAAAATACCGTCATCATAATGACCTCGAACATCGGCTCGAACTGGATACAGGAAAGCTCCGATTACGGCGAAATGAAAAAGAGGATTGACGAGGCGCTGCACGCGCATTTCCGGCCGGAATTTTTAAACCGTATTGACGACATTATAATATTCCGCCGGCTTTCCGCCGAGCAGTTGCAGGGCATAATAGACATCCAGCTTGCCACGCTGAGCCGCCGGCTCGCGGAACGCAAGATCACTCTGACATTGACGAAAAATGCGCGCAACCAGCTCGCAAAAGCAGGATACGACCCGGCCTTCGGCGCCCGCCCCCTGAAGCGCGTTATCCAGAACCTGATAATAAATCCGCTCTCAACAAAAATAATCGCCGGCGAAGTCAAAGACGGCGCCCGAATCACCCTTGATCTAGAGCGAAAAACCTCCGGCGAAACACTAGTTTTCAAATAATAAACTTTGGGGAGGCGCGGGTGGTGTGCTGTCGTTGTTAATAGTTATCGGGTATGGTTCACTGGCGCTGCCGTTTTCATCTATTACGAACAGGTATACTGTTTCGCCGTTTTGGAAACTGCCCTGATTGAATATAAATTTAATTTCGTTATCTGTCCAGGACAGGGGAATTTGCAACTCTTTATGCCTCACTTCCGTCGCATTCCATATGTTGGTTTCAGACAGTTCCACGCGCGCCAGTGTGCGGTCAACATACATGTCGTCACAGTATTGAAACCATGTATGCGTATCGTCACCTGGAAATTGGTAAGGCAGAAAACCTATTCGCTCAAACCTTAACGGCGCACCGGCTTCATTATAATATTCGTGGGCGCGCGTTATTTTCTTGCCGTCAACATAAAACTCGTGGATTTTATAGCCTTCAGGTTGATCAAGGTTTGCGTATATATCAAAACGATGCCACTCCCCTTCAGGACTCCATGAGCTTAATGCCCCGTGGCTTTCGCTCAAGTATCCGTCCTCAGTTTCCGTTCTAAGCGGCACTATCGCCCCCGCACGCGTTTGAAAATAGGTTTTAGGGCCGCCCCCGCCACCGTAATCAATAGAGGGTGGATCGAGTACTAAAAACTTTGTCTGGTCAAGATCTCCGGCCTGGTAATTGATGCCTTCCGAAAAACCTTCCGCAAACATGAACCACCCTGAAGCAAAAATAATTTTCGGCAGGTCCGTCTCAAAATGCGTTGCGCCGTACATGTTGTACGTCGTTACGGTGCTGCCGAATATGTTTGTGTAGGTATGGGTGGAAGTCCAGCGGTACCCCCTGCCACAATATCTGCTTCCGTTTCTCTGAAGCGCAGGATCGGTTACCATCTCCTGGCCGGAAGCGGAGCTGAAAGTAGTTGTGTCAACAATCCCGTTTTCCATGTTATCCCATGCCGAGACTATATATTCTTTATCCGGGTTATAATCGGCATGAGAAAAAAACGCTCCCCCACTTACGGTTAGAGTATTGCCGCTGCTGATTTTTCCTGAAATTTCCGTTATCGCGGGTTTTGCGCGCGCATTTGCGGCAATAAACATCAAAACTATTACAGCGCCCACAGGACTAAATATTTTTCTCATGGTTGTCATAACCTTTGGGGACGTTGTTTCTCACTATGCATAACTACAAGCTATATCGTGATAATCGTCAATAAATGGCGCCAGGCGGTATTAAAATTCTATCCAAACAGTAAGGCATTTCGGTTTTCGCGTCTGTTGCAATCCGGGTTGAAATCCAGGTACAAACGAATTTTTATTTGTTGCACGCTCTACATTATATCAGTTTTATTCCTCTATATGGAAAAGGTCAATATGCATCCCTTATTGTATGGTAATGTTTTTAGGTGGTGCAGGATGGATAGTATCCTGGAGTATAGTTGCAGAGTCGAAATTGATTGCATAACCATTTGCATTGCTGATGCCGTTTTCGTCAATTACATAAAGGTAACCAGTTTCTCCGTCACTAAAACTTCCCTGATTAACTGTAATACTGATTGATCCATCATCCCATGCCGCCGGCAGTTGTATTTCCCTGTGAGTGCAGCTGTTATAGTCGGAGGCATTGCCTATCTCAACCCTTGCCCATGTATTGTCAATATAAATATCATCGTAATATATATTTGCCCCGCCGGAGAGCGCATCTATGTAATTCTGAAACAGTACGCTCTTAATCCGGTCGTTAGGCTTGCCGCTTATATGTGTTGCCCACACTTGTCCTGTTGAAGTGTCGGGTATTTCACCCCTGAAATAAGGATGTGTCTGCGACGGCTCGTATGAATAATATACTTTAAGGCAGGCATCGTAAGCATCAACTTCAGATGAATCTTCAAATTCCCATTGCACGTTCATCCAGTAATTATTGAATAATATTTTATTTTCGATGTCGGTTCTTGTAGGCGTGGCGGTGCCATAAATCGGATTGGGCGGGATAGCTGCTCCGCTGTATGTAATGGGGATATAATAGTTTGCATTGTTATCTCCGTCAATACTGCTGTCCCAGCAAAATAGCGGTGCGGACGGCACTTGTATATTATATGAGTTTGTACCAACGTGAAATCTCCATGTTTTTACCTGGTACGTAGAACCACTTAAAGGTTCTCCATTGCCATGATCGTAATAAATCCACATATTCAGGTAAATTTTTCTGCCTGAAGTAACATTGTCCAACCAGAAAGAAGGAGCGCTTCCATGCAAAATTTCGGAATATAATGACAATGTGTTTGACGATGAATTTCTTACGTTAGAATTGTTATAACATGTAACCGTGGGCGAAATGGTTTTCAATCCCCATCTGGTAGTTGACAATGGGTTGCCGGCAGTTCCGTTCTCAAAATTATCCCACATGAATGGCGCGGCAATGGTTTTAACTCCAAAACCGGTACCACTGATTAGATTAGAAGCGTTTTGCCGTGAGCCGAAGAATCGCTTATTCCGCTGATGAGCGGTACGGCCAGCATAATGTCGGTAGTTGCAAGGAATGATAAAAGTAAACTAAATATTGTTCTGATAAATTTTTT
>MGVF01000022.1 GCA_001800355.1 Elusimicrobia bacterium RIFOXYA2_FULL_50_26 | reverse complement strand
TCGTCTGATAGTTGTTGACGTTTCACGCTACCACAAACCTCATTCAAATCACGGGCATATAGTCCTGGCCAACCCCCGTATAATTACGTCCGACGGCAGGCGCACCGGCAGGGAAGGCTGCCTCAGCGTACCGGAATTCACCGGAAACGTTACACGCGCCGAACGCATACTCGTGGAAGGCATTGACCCTCGCCTGGCGAAGGATTTACATCTTGAACTCGATGGTTTCGAAGCCGTAGTATTCCAGCACGAAATAGACCACTTGGACGGCATCCTATTTCTGGATCGCGTATCATCCATCAAAACCGACATCTTCCGCCGCAAAACGGCAGACAGTTAAAAGACAGGTAAAGAAGCGGCTATTTAGCTATTTATCCTACGTCCCCTATTACAAAGGAAAATTCTTTGAAAAATATGATATAATCTGTTGATTGCGCCCGTAGCTCAATTGGATAGAGTACTGGCCTCCGGAGCCAGGCGTCCCGGTTCAAGTCCGGGCGGGCGCGTGTTTTACTTTATAAGGGGGGATGCCAGCTGTGATAATCAAACAATTTTTTATTCTGATTTTATGTATGCTCGCGGCTTTGGAAGCGGGCGCGGATGTGGGGGTAAGCGCCGGTATTTCACCGTTAGACGACTATTCGCTGCGCAGGGAAAAACAATTAGTCCGCCCTGCTGACGCATTTGTCAAAGCGCTTGCAAAACATTTAGAACAAAACCAGGATGAACTTACCGGCCTCTGGAACCGCGGCTACGGAAGAAATGAAATGATTAAGCTTATACTAATATCGAAGCGCTCAGGCGTTGCGCTAAAAGACATAACCAAACAGCGCGACAAAGGCGTAAAACTTTTGCAGTTATGCGAAAAATATTCGATTAACTATGCCGATCTCCTCGGCGAAGCAAAAATTGTGCGCACAAAAGTAGACGTGCGGGCGCGCTCGTTCGAGCCGGAGATCCATTACGGCGTCATGCGCTCAAGCTCGGCCGGCGTCAATATTTCAACGTCTGCCGCCACAGGCCAATGATTGACTATCCGTCCAGAATCAAACAGCTTTACGCGCTGCTTAACCCGTGCCGGCTTTGCCCGCATAACTGCGGCGTCAACCGCCTGGCCGGGCAAAAGGGGAAATGCCGCACGGATACAAACGCCCTGGTTGCAAGCCATAACATTCACCATGGCGAGGAACCGCCTATCTCGGGCGTTACCGGCTCGGGAACTATTTTTTTCGCAAATTGCAGCCTTTCCTGCGTGTATTGCCAGAATTATCCCATAAGCCAGCACGGAAACGGCAACAACGTAACAATCGCCGCCCTGGCCGGGATGATGCTTTCGTTGCAGAAACGCGGCGCTCATAACATAAATCTTGTTACGCCGTCGCACGTGGCGCCCATGGCCGTCGAAGCCATTTATGAGGCGCGCGCGGGTGGACTTAAGCTTCCGATTATCTATAATTGCAGCGGTTACGAATCCCTCGAAACACTGGCGCTGCTTGATGGCATCGTGGACATTTATCTGCCCGACGCAAAATATGGCGATGAAACGACTGCGCGTAAACTTTCCGGCGCGGCCGGCTACTGGGAAGCAAACAAGGCGGCGCTAAAAGAAATGTATCGCCAGGTGGGAAACATGACAACGGACGAAAACGGCATAGCGCAACGCGGGCTTATCATCCGCCACATGGCGTTGCCGAACAACCTCTCCGGCAGCAAAAATGTTTTTGAGTTCATAGCCCGTGAACTCTCCCGGGATACGCACTTAAGCATAATGGCGCAATACCACCCGGCACATCGCGCCGGCGAGTACCCTGAACTATCGCGCCGCCTGACGCCGGATGAGTACAAAAACACGCTTGACGCCGCAAGAAAGTCTGGCATAGGAAACGGCTGGCAGCAGGAGCTTTAATGACTAAGAAAGTAGTGGCAACCATTATTACAATTTTACTCGGCCCCGGAGCCGGACACCTGTACCTTCGCAAGTTTAAAAAGGGCGCGCTGCTGATAGCTGCCGGGTTGATGATTGCCGTTCACATGGCGATAAAAATCGCCGGCGCAATAAAGCCGGCGGACATCAGCGCTGAAAGCATGGCCAATATAATCCAGGAATTCTACAGGAATAACCCCCGACTGATACTGTCATACGACATCCTGCTGGCCGCGCTATGGTCGTATGCGATAGTTGACATACTCGTATTCATGAAAAACAACCCCGCCGCCAACGAACCGGAGAAACCCGCTTGATAAAAAAATTGTGTCTCTCCAGCGTTTTGAAGTTGTCGTCGTCATTGCGAGCCCAAAGGGCGCGGCAATCTCGCTTTTTATCAGAAGCAACTTCGAGATTGCTTCGCTGCGCTCGCAATGACCTCAAACTGCTAAAGAGACAAAAAAAATTTTTGATCCTGCTTTTTATTATTGCGCCATGCGCTTTCGCTTCCGGAAAGAAAGGAGTTCTACCCGTGCAACTCGATAACGGACTTACCCTGCTTATAAAAGAAGACCACTCGCAACCGCTTGTAACCGTGCAGGTATGGGTTAAAACCGGTTCGGTAAATGAAACGCCCCGAACCGCGGGCCTGTCGCATTTTCTTGAACACCTGATATTTAAAGGCACGAAACTCTACCCGGCCGATGAAATCACCCGCCGCACCGAGACGCAGGGCGGCGTAATAAATGCCGCCACATCCAAAGAATTTACGCAATACTACATAGACATACGCAAAGAGGCGGTTGAAGACGCCGTGCGCATCCTTGCCGATGCCATGGAAAACGCGCTGCTGCCGGCCGCTGAAATAGACAAGGAACGCCCCGTGGTTATCGAAGAGATACGCCGCCACGCGGACAATCCGGGCGCCATGCTCTACGACCTGTTCAGCGAGGCGATGTTTACGGTAACGCCGTACCGCTCAAGCGTTATCGGCTCGGAAGAAGTAATACGCACCGTCTCCCGCAAAGAAATCGAAGATTACTACAAAAAACACTACGTGCCGGCAAATATGTTCGTCTCCATCGCAGGCGACGTGGATGCGGCGGCAATGCGAAAAATAGTTAACGAAACGTTCGCAAAGCAGCCCGGGAAAAACCCGCCTCCCGAACCCGGCCTCGTGGAGCCTCCGCACGAGAGCGTATCTCTGCAGACGAAAAAGGCGGTCGAACAGGCTTACTGGATGGCCGGCTTTACAGGACCCACGATAACTTCCGACGACCAGTTTGCCGGCGATATTACGTCCGTGATACTCGGCGGCGGCCGTTCCTCGCGGCTGTTCCGGACGCTGCGCGAGGAAAAACAGATCGTATACTCCATCGGCACGTCGTTCTGGTCGCAAAGAGGCAGCGGCGTTTTTGCGATCTCGGGCGTGTTCGCGCCGGAAAAGGAAAACGAGACAATAACCGCGACGCTTTTGGAAATCAAACGCCTTGCGGATGAAGGGCCGACGGAAGAAGAGTTGCGCCGCGCAAAGACGGCGCTGGAATCGCAATGGTATTTCGGCAAGGAAACCTTCCACGACCAGGCGTCGCTTTACGCCTACTGGCACATGCAGGGAAACCCGTCAATGGTTGAGCGCTACATCGAAGGCACCGAGCGCGTTACCGCCGGAGACGTGAAAAATTTCCTTAAAAAATATTTCACCGGCAAAGGCTTCAACCAGGCAATCCTGGCGCCGGGGAAATAGCAACCGGAGATTTCGCTTTGAAAAAATTTATTTTTATCGCCATATCACTATTTGCCGCGCTAACCAACGCACATGCGGGAGGACACGTGAACGAATTTACACTTGCAAACGGCATCAAAGTTCTGCACAAGGAAATTACGGATAACCCGCTGGTAAGCGCACAATTGTTTTTGCGCGCCGGCAGCGTCAACGAGAAAGAAACGGAAGCCGGCCTTGCCAACTTCGTACAAGTGCTGTTGATGCAGGGAACGAAGAATCGCGATTCCGAAAAACTCTCGCGGGACATCGAAGACATAGGCGCCTCGGTTTCGACGGACGTGGACAACGATTTCTGCACGCTCGGCATATCCGTGATGGACGCAAAAACAGATAAAGCCATGGAACTTCTCGCCGACGTGGCCTTCAACCCGGCCTTCCCGGCCGAAGAGATAGAAAAGGAACGCACCAACGTGCTTGCCGGCATCAGGAGCAGGCAGGACCACCTTCACAACGTGGCTGACGACCTGTTCCTTAAAACATTTTACGGCAACCACCCGTATTCATGGCCGGACATCGGCAAAAAAGAAACGGTAAGCGGCTTCATGCGCGCGGATTTGGAGCGCTGGCACAAAAACAATTACACAGGCAACGGTACGGTGCTTTCAATCGCGGGCAACATCACGCTTGAAAAAGCAAAGAAGCTCGCGGAAATGTTCTTCTCAAGCGTGCCGCCCGGGGCAAAACAGGATGAGGCCAGGCCGCCGGCCTTTCCCGGCCATAAACAAGTCAACTCCAAAAACTCAAAATTCCAGCAGGCATACCTCATGATCGGCTGGCCTGCGCCCAATAATGCAAACAAAGATTTTGCAACGCTCAAAGTTCTTAACTCGCTTCTCGGCGGGCGCATGAGCGGCCGTCTCTTCACGGAACTGCGGGAAAAACTAGGGCTTGCATACGAGGTTAATTCCTTCTATCCGTCGCGCAAATTGTCCAGCCGGTTTGTAGTATACATGGGCCTCGACAAAAAAAATATACCTGTCGCCGAAAAACGCATAATGGAAATTATCGCGGACATTAAACAAACGCCCGTCAGCGACAAGGAACTCGAGGAAACTAAAAACTATATTCGCGGCATTTATCTTCTCGACCACCAGACTATAGGCCGCAAAGCCTGGTACACCGGCTTCTGGGAAATTATGGGAGCCGGCTACTCCTACGACGACCAATACCTTGAGAAGCTTATGTCGGTATCTTCGCAATCCATCCAGTCAGCCGCCGCCGCATATTTCACCGGCGACTATATACAGGTAACCGTTGGGCAATAATCCATGAATGTTGCTTTAATGTGTTCGATTATAATGGCGTGCCTTGCGGCCGCAACTGCGGGTGCGGGGGATATGTATGTTTCGGCGGCGTTGGGGGATGCTTCCTACCTCAATCCCGTGCTGGCCTCGGACAGCGCCTCGGGGACCGTCAACGACCTTGTATTTAACGGACTTGTAAAATATGATAAAGACATCCGGCTTACCGGAGATCTGGCGGAAAGCTGGGACGTCTCGGACGGCGGGCTTGTCATCACGTTCCATTTAAGAAAAAACGTGCGCTGGCATGACGGAAAACCATTTACCGCAGAGGACGTCAGGTTCACCTACGAACGGCTTATTGACCCGAAAGTCAAAACGCCTTACGGCTCGGACTATGAGCTGGTTAAAAGTTTTGCCGTCGTAAATCCTTACACCGTCCGCATTACTTACCGCCAGAAATTTGCGCCCGCACTTGAATCCTGGGGCATGGGCATACTGCCGAAACACGTTTTTTCGCAAGGCGATTTTAACGAGCATCCCGCAAACCGCAAGCCTGTCGGCACGGGGCCGTACCGTTTCAAGGAATGGAAAACCGACGAGAAAATTGTGCTGGATGCCAACCCGGATTATTTCCTTGGCAAGCCCAAAATTGAACGCTGCGTGTTCCGCATAATACCGGACCAGGCGGTTCAGTTTCTTGAGCTGCGCAACGAGAGCATCGACGACATGTCGCTTACACCCGACCAGTGGAAAGCCTACCCTGAATTTTTTCGCAGCTACAACAAGTTCCGCTATCCGGCCTTCATGTACACATACCTTGCCTTCAATCTAAAAAACCCGCTGTTCGCGGACAAAAGGATGCGCAAGGCCATCGCATTTGCCATTGACAAGAAGGATATAATCGGCGGCGTCCTGCTGGGGATGGGAAAGGCGGCCACGGGGCCGTTCCCCGCGCAATCGTGGGCATACAATCCGGACGTGAAGGATTATGAATACGATACGACGCGCGCAAAGGCGCTGATCGAAGAATGCGGCTGGCAGCTTAATGCGAAGGACGGTTACTTTTACAAGGACGGCAAACGCCTTGAGTTTACAATTCTCACAAACCAGGGCAACAAGATGCGCTCACTCTCGGCCGAGATCATACAGTCGCAGTTGCGGCGCGCCGGCATAAAAGTGAACATACGCATCGTGGAATGGAGTTCGTTTATCCACCAGTTCGTAAACAAGAAAAACTTCGACGCCATAATACTCGGCTGGACGGTGGGAAGGGACCCTGACCAGTACTCCATCTGGCACTCGGGCCAGCAGGACGAGGGGCAATACAATTTTATATCCTACAATAACCCGGCGGTTGACAGGCTGCTGGAAGAAGGGCGGGGAACATTCGACCAGGCAAAGCGCACATCCATATACCACCGCCTCCACCGGATTATCTTCGACGATGTTCCATACGTTTTTCTATACTACCCGGAATCGCTGCCCGTAATACACAAGCGTTTCAGAGGGCCTGAGATCGCCCCGCTTGGCGTGGGCTGGAATTTCCACGACTGGTGGGTGCCGCCGGCGGAACAAAAATACCGCCTTGCGGAGTAATAAATATATGCAAAATTACATAATCCGGCGAATTATACATATTATACCTGTCCTGTTCGGCATAACGATCATTACTTTCGGGGCCATGCACCTTGCGCCCGGCAAGCCGACCGATCTTATGACGGACATGAACGCAAAGGTATCGGCCGAGGCTAAAAACAGACTCGCCCAGTTATACGGGCTTGACAGCCCCTGGTACGTCCAGTACGGCCGCTGGCTCATGCGGGTGGCGCGTCTTGATTTCGGGGCTTCCTTCAGGGACGGGAAGCCGGCCATATCAAAAATAGCCGAAAGGCTGCCGGCGACGCTGCTGCTGAATATACTGTCAATTATTTTTATACTGATTATCGCCATCCCGATAGGCGTCATATCCGCGCTCAATCATAACCGTTTTATTGACCGCGCAATGACCGTCGGCGTTTTTATCGGTTTCTCGGTGCCGGCCTTCTGGCTTGCGCTTATGCTTATGATCCTCTTCGGGCTTAAACTGGGGTGGCTGCCCATCTCGGGGCTTCACTCCCTTAACGCCGGCGATCTTCCGCCGCTGGCGCGCGTATTCGACGGCGCGAAACACCTTGTTCTTCCCGTATTTATTTCCGCGTTTACCGGCCTTGCCGGCATGTCGCGCTACAGCCGCTCAAGCATGCTCGACACGCTCCACCAGGACTATATAAAGCTTGCCTATGCAAAGGGGCTTTCCAGGCGGCAGATAGTTGTTAAACATGCGCTTCGCAACGCGCTTCTTCCGATAGTCACCATACTGGGGCTTTCGCTGCCGGCGCTTATCGGCGGTGGCTTTATTTTTGAAACTATTTTCGCATACCCCGGCATGGGACGCTTGGGATACGAGGCTATAATGGCGCGCGACTACCCTGTAGTAATGGCCGTCGGAACGATAGCCGCGCTGCTGACCCTTGCCGGCAATCTTATCGCCGACATAACCTACGCGCTGGTAGACCCCAGGATACGGTATAAATGATAAAACTATACTTCGGGCGGTTCACTAAAAATAAGCTTGCATTTGGCGGGGCGCTGCTGCTGGCTGCGCTTACGCTGTGCGCTCTTGCCGCACCGCTCGTAGCGCCTTACGAACCGGCGCAGCAGGACCTGACGCACCGGCTGATGCCGCCGTCGGCCGCGCACCTGCTCGGCACGGACGACCTGGGGCGGGATGTATTCTCGCGCCTGGTTTACGGCATACGCATCTCGCTTACCGTGGGATTCGTCGCGGTAGGCATCGCCACTATCATCGGAACGCTGCTTGGAATAGTAAGCGGATATTTCGGCGGGATTGTTGATGTTATTATAATGCGCGCGGTAGACATTATGCTGTGCTTCCCGACCTTTTTCCTTATACTGCTTGTTATCGCTTTTCTAGAACCGGGCATATACAATGTGATGATCGTCATCGGGCTGACGTCCTGGCCCGGGTTGACACGGCTGGTGAGGGCAGAAACGCTGTCGCTGCGCCACAGAGAATTCGTGCAGGCGGCGGAGTTGCTTGGGTTGTCGCGCCGCAGGATATTCCTGGTACATATACTGCCGAACGTTATCTCGCCGGTTATTGTTTCGGCCACGCTGGGTATAGCCGATGCCATACTTACGGAGTCCGGCCTATCGTTTCTCGGGCTTGGCGTGCAGCCGCCGGGTTCGTCCTGGGGACAGATGCTTACCGCCGGCAAGGACTATATATATGTAGCCTGGTGGCTTTCTGTTTTCCCGGGCATCGCGATTCTTTTCACGGCGCTTTCCTTCAACCTGCTGGGCGAAGGCCTGCGCGACACGCTGCACTCAAGGCAATAAACCGGCAAAGTTGCGCTTGCTTTCCCGGCACCTATGAGCTATAATAGTTCTGTTACAAAATAACGAAGGAGTTGATGTATGGCTAAGATTATTGAGAAAGAAAAAATAAAAAAAATTGTACGGACACTGCCGGAAAACGCCCACATAGAAGATGCCATGGAAAAATTATATTTATTGTATAAAGTGGAAAAAGGTTGCCGTCAGGCAGATGCCGGCCAGATTATATCCCATAAAGAAGTCAAAAAACGATTACATAAATGGCTCATCTAATCTGGACGCAACAGGCATTTGGCGACCTGGAAAAAATTTGCGAATTTATTGCGGAAGATTCTGAAAGTTATGCGCGCCTTTTTGCATTAAAAGTTATAGCTTCGATTGAAAAGTTGAAACTTTTCCCACGATCCGGCCGGATGGTGCCTGAAATCAACCGTGCCGCAATCAGGGAGATCCTGCTCGGCGACTATAGAATAATTTATCGTATCAAAGGCGATGAAATACAAATTATCTCCGTTTACCATAGCGCAAGAATCCTTACAGCTTCCAGCATTTTGAAAAAACATAAGAGCTCGTTGTAACAGCATAAAAAATATCAACCTGATCGCACACCATGCGGCAGGTTGTTTTTATGAACATTCTAAGCATCAATAATCTTTCCGTTGAGTATTACAGGCATGAGGCCGTCATTCATGCGTTGCGCGGCTTTACGCTCAGTTTAAGCGCGGGCGAAACGCTGGCGCTTGTCGGGGAATCCGGCTGCGGGAAAAGCACCGTGGCGGCGGCAGCCATGGGGCTGATATTTCCGCACGAGGGGCGCATAACGGAAGGCGAGATAATTTTCGACGGAAAAGAGGTGCGCCATTACACGCCGCAACAGTGGCGCATGATCCGCGGCAAAGACATTGCAATCGTTTTCCAGGACCCGTTTTCCTCGCTTAACCCCGTTATCAGCGTCGGCGAACAACTGCGCGAGGCGATTGATGCCCACCATCCCGAACTGCCCGCGTCCCGCCAAAAGGCGCTGGCGCTTGAAGCGCTGGAAGAGGTGCGGCTTAATCCGGCGGAACGCATATACTCGGCCTTCCCGCACCAGCTTTCCGGCGGCCAGCGCCAGCGCGCGGTTATCGCGATGGCCATAGCCAACCGGCCTAAACTGCTTATCGCCGACGAGCCTACCACCGCGCTGGATGTAACAATACAAAAGGAAATCCTTGATCTTCTTGATGCGCTTAAAAAAGAACTTTCGCTTACAATACTGCTTATAACGCATAACCTGCCCATTGCAAAGCAAAGAAGCGGGCGCATAGCGGTAATGAAGGAAGGAACGATAGTCGAAGAAGCGGCGACGGAAGAAATTTTCCTGCGCCCCCGGCACGAGTATACAAAAACGCTTATAGCATCCGTGCCGCGAATGTTAAATACATAATGGAACTTTTATCGGTTAGAGGCGTCTCGAAATCATTTACAATAGAGCGCGGTATATTTAAAAGCGCCTCAGGCGCCGTGCATGCGCTCGACAATGTAACCCTTTCGCTTGAGGCGGGCAAAACGCTTGGCGTAGTCGGCGAGTCCGGCAGCGGGAAAACCACTCTCGGCAAAGCGATATGCGGCCTTGTTACGCCGGACGGAGGGGAAATACTTATCAGCGGTAAAACCCTTGCGGCATACTCGCGCCGGGAGCTTTCGTCCAAAACGCAAATGGTTTTTCAGGATCCATTTGCGTCGCTCAACCCCCGGCTGTCCGTAGGCACCATGCTTATGGAAGCGGTTGCATCTCCCCTGAAAGAAACCCGCGCGTCCGCGGCACGGGAAATGCTGGAACGCGTAGGGCTTCCAGGCTCCATTTTAAACTGTTACCCTCACCAGTTTTCAGGCGGCCAACGCCAGCGCATAGCATTGGCGCGCGTGCTTCTGCGACAGCCGGAACTTCTGGTTGCCGACGAGCCGCTGTCCGCGCTTGACCTGACCACGCAATCACAAATGCTCTCGCTATTCGTCGAGCTGAAAAAACACCTTAAGCTGTCAATCGTATTCATCAGCCACGACATCGTTGCAACCAGCAACCTGGCCGATTACGTGGTTGTAATGAACAACGGCCGCATCGTCGAGGAAGGCGAAACCGCCGCCGTTCTCGGTAACCCGCGGGAAGCCTACACTCAACGCCTGCTCGCATCCGTGCCGGTATTATATTGACCTCTTCGCAACTTCCCTTCGAGTCTGTTGCCGAACTCGTTTTAAATTCGTTTTTGTCATTGCGAAGGAGCGAAGCGACTGCGGCAATCTCGTTAGAGATTGCTTCGGCCAAGGCCTCGCAATGACCGGAAAAATGAGTTCGTCAACAGACAAGTTCCTTCTCCCCGGCGGGGAGAAGGGCAGGATGAGGGGGAAGTCGCCGGGGACGGAACCTTTAGCTCCCCCTCACCTTAATCCTCTCCCCAGCGGGGAGAGGAAACGTGATTTGGATATTTTATCATGAAACTGTTTTCGATTATTAAAAAGTTGTCCGGGAAAAATGAGGTTTATATCGTCGGCGGGTGGCTGCGCGATGCCCTGCTTGGCCGGCCCAATAAAGACCTCGACATTGCAACCGCGGCCTCACCGGCGGCGCTCTCCAGGAAACTTGCCGCGGCGGCCGGCGGGACAGTTGTAACGCTTGACCGGCAAAACGAAATATACCGCGTTGTATTAAACCCAAATTTTGCATCAGGATCGCGGAATTCGTCGAAAAACTCTCGGCCTCTTTCGCCTCGGTTCTCGCGCCCTAATGCAAAAGTTGGGTTAAAAAAACCGGGTGAGATCGCTTACGTTGACATTTGCCGCCTTAAAGGCAAAACCATCGGCGAAGATCTTGTAAACCGCGATTTTACCATAACATCCATAGCCATGCCTCTTCCACTTTCTGCAAAAACCGATTTTTCAAAAGTGATAGACCCCGTCGGCGCGAGAAACGACCTGAAGCGCCGCCTCGTGCGCGCAACTTCGGACAGAGTATTTACCGACGATCCCTTGCGGCTGCTGCGGGCATACCGCATGGCGGCCGAACTTTCGTTCAAAATTGAACCGGCCACCCTCAAGCTTATAAAAAAACACGCCCGCCTTATCACCCGCGCCGCGCCGGAACGGATTCGCGAAGAACTTTTCAGAATACTGGCAACGCCACAGGCGGCCGCGTGGATTGAGGAGCTTGACTCAGGTAAGCTTCTTGAAAGAATATTGCCGGAAACGGCGCGGATGAAGAAAAGCGCGCGCAAGTTTTATTTTCACCCCAGGGGGCTTTGGCAGCACGCCATGGAAACGCTTGTGTCGCTTGAACGCCTGCTCGGCGGCATTGACAAACTATTCCCCGGCCAGGCGGCACTATTAAACGCCCACCTTGATGAACCGCTTTCGCAAGGGATTACCAGGAGGACTCTGCTTAAAATCACCGCGCTCCTGCATGATGTCGCAAAACCACATTGCGCCCGCAAAGTCGGCAAACGGATGCGTTTCCTGGGACATGAAACAAAGGGAGCGCGCATCGCATCCGCCATATTGCGCCGGCTTCGCCTGCCCGGACGCGAGATAAAAATTGCCGGGCGGCTTATAGAAAACCACATGCGCCCCATAAGCCTGGGGCAGGCGCCCGCCCTTACGGCTCGGGCATATTACCGTTTTTTCAGGGATCTCGGCGCCGAATCGCCCGATCTTGTGCTGCTTTCCCTGGCCGACTGCGCCTCCTACCGCCGGTTGAAAACGCCGGTTACAGTCGAGTTCAAAAAGCAGGAACGCATATTAAAGGAAATCATCGCCCGGTACTATGAACAAAAAAAGGAAAAACCACTGCCGCGCCTGGCTGATGGACATGCGTTAATGAAGCACCTGAAAATTAAACCCGGCCCGGTTATAGGCAAACTTCTATCCGCCATAGCAGAGGCGCAGGCCATGGGCGAAATAACCACAAAAAAGGAAGCGCTTGCCCTGGCCGAAGAAAAGTTGACACTCCTTGAAAAATGAGCTAGAATAGCTTTACTGAATATTGACGTTAACGCGGGCGTGGTTTAGTGGTAAAACCCCAGCTTCCCAAGCTGGTGATGTGGGTTCGATTCCCATCGCCCGCTTTTAACTTAATGTTTATCAAGCAGTTGTTTAGTTATTAAGCGGTTTCAATCTGCGGCCTGCAACTTCGGAAAATGTGGGCTTACGTAGCTACCGCTACGCCGCGCCCCCGTTTTCCTGCGTTTCGGCTCGTATATTGAAACCGAACAACCTTATTGTTCGAGTTTCGAGTCTGTTGCCGAATTCATTTTTCCTGTCATACTTCGGCTTGACCGGAGTATCCAGAAAATTTTACAGACGACACTGGATTGCCCGATCGAGTCGAGCAATGACGAAAAAGGGCGGAAACGGAGTTCGACAACAGACTAGTTCTAAAGTCTGTAAGATAAACGGCCGGGAAGGTGTGGCTTTGAGTACACCTCAAGCGGCGCGACTTTGATGGAATTGTTTTTTCGGGAATTATTTTTGTGCTGTCCGACGCCCCTTCATCAATAAGCCTTATTTCAAAGGGGCTAGTTCACAAAAATACCGGAAAAATAATTCCATCATGCCGCAGTGGACTCAATGCCACACCTTCACGGCACAACAGCCGATAAATCGTTACAACGCTTGATTATACGGGTTTTGCGTAACATCGTTAGTTACTAAATTTATGCGTCTTTCGGATATATTTAAGAAAAGCGGCAAGCCTCCGCCGGTTGAAAACGTTGTTCAGCCGGGCGCGTCCCGTAATAATAGTGCCGGCGCGCCGGCTCAAGCGCAGCCACCGGTTGCAGCGCCTCAAATATCGCATCCCGCCTCTCCATTTTCCGCAAAAACTATCCCTGCGCCGCTTTCCGCAGAACAAGTATATACCGCTTCAATTATAGAGATAAAACAAATACTTTCCTCAGTCCAACGGGCGGCGCCGTTCGATGCCCCGCTTTCGGCGGTAGAAAATATCACGAACCTGATACTATCCGGCGATCGCGATCTTTTATTTTTGGCAGACCGCGCAACCCCGGATGTTTACATCTACGGCCACAGCGTTAACGTGTGCATCCTTTCTGTATTTTTGGCAAGCAGCCTCAAGCTTGAGCGGGAGAAACTGTTGCGTATCGGCTACAGCGCGTTTCTCCACGACATAGGCATGGCGCGCTTCATGGAACTGGCACAGAAAAATGCGAAATTTTCCGGCGCAGAACTTGCGCAAATAAGGAAGCATACCCATGCGGCGCAGGAAGTTCTCAAACTGCTAAGAACGCTCGACACGGGCTTGCGTAATTCGATAGCAACCGTTATTTCCCAGACCCACGAACGAAACAACGGCTCCGGTTACCCGCAAGGCCTGAAAGGCGATGAAATTGATTATGCCGCCCGTGTTATAGCCATAGCCGACGTATACGAGGCGTTGACACATCCGCGCTCCTATCGCACCAGGCTTATCCCGCACGAGGGAATAAAGGCGATAATAGGCTATGCCGATTCGTTGTTCGATACGAACATGGTTAAAGCGTTCGTCGAAAATATTTCACTTTACCCGCCGGGAAGTTACGTCCGGCTTAATACCGACGAGATAGCGCGCGTAACCGGCATAAACAAGGGGCTGCCGACGCGGCCGGAAGTGCGGGTGATAGTTGACCCGTCCGGCCGACGGACGCCGGCGCGCGCTGTTACCAATCTTTCCGTAACGCCCATGTTGTTCGTCAAGGAACCGGTTGACGAAACCAAAATAACATTCCAGGACAAAAAAATAGGAATAGAGCTTAAAGCCATGCGCTGGTGGGTAAAGGGGCTGTGAAACACCGGGGCTTAACCATCCGCATAGGCGTTGTAAAAATATGTTTCGACTGCCCCTCACACCGATGGGAAACCTTAATAAAAACCCATTACCGCACCTTCATGGCAAAAAATGGCCGCAATGCAATACCCGTAACAATCAACGGTATATTCCACCCGGACACCAATATACCGGACGCGGGCATTTCCGCAACCGGCGATGGCTGGCGGATAGCACGTTCCGATTTCGTTTCATTTACGGATAAAGATTTCCGGCACACACTGCTTGGCGCCGCTTTAAACCGGTACTCGTTTAATTCATGGCTTCGCGTATTCATGACGCTTGTGCTTGCGCGGGAAGGCGGGATGCTGCTGCATTCGGCGGGAATTTCGCACAACGGCAATACACTGCTTTTCGGCGGAGTTTCCGGCAGCGGCAAATCCACGATAACAAAAATTCTCGGAAAAAATACCGCGCTTAGCGACGAGCTTACCCTCATCTATGAAAAAAACGGGGTTTTGCGCGGGGCAAGCGCTCCATTCTGGGGCGAGCTGAAAAAAGACTGCGGCCGCCGTTTCGACGGCCCGTTAAAAGGAATATATTTTATTTCACACGGCCAACGCCTCTCAGCTGAAAAGTTGACGGCGGCGGGCGCCATAAAGCGCATCCTGGGCTGCGCGCTGTTTTTTTCAA
This sequence comes from Elusimicrobia bacterium RIFOXYA2_FULL_50_26, assembly GCA_001800355.1. Lineage (GTDB taxonomy): Bacteria > Elusimicrobiota > Endomicrobiia > Endomicrobiales > XYA2-FULL-47-53 > XYB2-FULL-50-12. The sequence goes on along the minus strand of MGVF01000022.1, from coordinate 5,147 downwards.
AGGATCCCGCTCACGTTGATAAGCTTTTGGCTATATCGGAAAAAGCCGCGCGCAGCGTTCCGGTTTGCTCGCTTGAATTTTCCCTGCAAACAACACGACAGGAGATATTAAAATGCACACAAATTACAGGCCGGCGGCACATTGCGCCTGGCGGATGATTGACGGGGTAGCATTCGTCGTTGACAGCCGGAACTCGACTCTTCACGAGCTTTCCGAAACAGGCAGTTTTATATGGAAGCTGCTTGAAAAAGGGGAAAAACCGGATAAGATCGCACGGCAGATTACGGATGCGTACGAAGTTTCCCTGGGCGAAGCAAGCCGTGACGTGGATGAATTTATGCAGCAACTCCAAACTTATGGACTTATCGCAAAAACTGTTTGATAACACCCGCCGGAAAAACATACCTCTGCTATGCACGTTTGAACTGACTCAAAACTGCAACCAGCGCTGCGTGCATTGCTACCTGTGCATGGGTCAAAACAAGCGGCTTGGCGAGCTTTCCACCAGACAGGTGAAACAAATACTTGCCCAACTGGCGCGCGCCGGAACGCTATACCTTACATTCACCGGCGGCGAGATCTTCCTGCGCAAAGACATCATCGAATTATGCGCCGCGGCGCGCGGGCTTTCGTTCGATTTGAGGCTGTTTACCAACGGAACGCTTCTAACCGAAACAACTGTGCGCGAGCTTGCCGCGCTTAACATCACCGCCCTGGAAATAAGCGTTTACGGCAAAAAATCCACGCATGATTCCATAACATGCCTGCCGGGGTCATTTGATAAAAGCATAGCGGCAATAAGGCTGGCGCGGGAATACGGCATAGCCGTATCGCTGAAAACCCCGCTGATGAAAGATAATTTTTCGGATTACCGCTACCTGCAAAAGCTGGCCGTCCGGCTTGGCGCCGTCATGAAAACAGACCCTGTTATAGTGCCTGCCAATGACGGCGGCAGATCAGTTCTGCGCCACAGGCTGCCGAAGCAAAAACTTAAAACGCTATTTAGCGAAAGCCGGCGCGCCGGGGAAATGCGCCACGCGCCGGAAACCGGCAATTCCATGCTTTGCAGCGCCGGCCATAACCTTGCGGCCATAATCTGCGACGGAACGCTTTACCCCTGCCTTCAACTCCCGCTTGTATTCGGCAACCTTAAAAAAAACAGTTTCGCCAAGTTATGGAATTCCGATGAGGCGAAAGACTTTAGAAAAATAACCGATTGCGACCTTGTTGAATGTTCTTCCTGTAAACTAAGCAGTTTCTGCCAGCGCTGTCCGGGACTTGCTTTAATTGAAAACGGTTCCTTACTGGGGCCATCAAAAACATCCTGCGAAATAGCGCAACTAAAATATTATTGAATTTCATTTATTTTTCAGTTATAATTGTAGCGGCCATTTTACGGTTGAACCTGCCATGCAAGGAGCTTGTTACATGCCTAAAAAAGCTAAAAAACCATACAAAAAACCTTTCATAACTTCCGAAAAGATAATCGAAACCGCGGCGCTTGCCTGCGGTAAATGCATAGCCGGAAACCCCATCTCGCAGGCGGCATGTAAGAGTTTTAAAAAGTTTTCATAAGGCCCCTCCGGAGAGCGCTAACCCGAATTTTTATGGGCGACAAAACCGTTGTAAAAATCAGCGGCGGTTCCATGCGTCCGTTCCTGCGAAGCGGCGGAACGGCGGCGGTTGAACTTTTACCCGGGAAAGTATGCCCGGGCGATGCGGTGCTGTATGAAACAGGTGGTAAAAAATTCATTCACCGCATCTGGGCGCGCACCGCAAACGGCTACCTTATAGGCGACGACTCCGCCACCTGCGCGCCCCACATAATCAAATCCGAACAAATCAGAGGAAAAGTTCTATCCACCCCCCACGGCCACCCCGGCCTGCTCCTCGGAAAAACCTCCCACTACCTATTTTCCATAACCCGCAAACTAAAGCATTTCATCCTACCCCGTCTCTTTTTAACCATGTACTGTGTACTATCTACTATGTACTGCCTTGAAGCCTCCCAGCGCATAAAAACGGTGGAATGGAACATGGGCGGATATTATTCCGGAACGGATGTTAGAATATGGGCGCCGCCTTATATGACCATAAACCTGCCAGACACGTATGGCGCATCTCCCATTCAAAACGCTTTCGTTGAAATAGAATACCTGGCTTCGGCAGGCGCCGACGCGGACACCACGAACATTGACATACAGTTTTCCACCGGCACAATTGCGGGCGGCGCAAATGTTGATACCATCACCGGCACGCGTATCCCGCGCAACTCCGGCGAATCCGACAAGATGTGCATACGCGTTGATGTCACCTCAAAGATGATTTACTGGGCAAGCCAGCAGTATGCGATGCGCGTTACGATAACAGGCCCCAATTGCAATATGTTTTCCGCCAAATTGTTCATCACCTACTATTACGATGACACCGCCGCAACCCAGGTTAAAACCGTCCGTTTTCCGCTTTTCTCTTCAACTTCCGACGGCGGACTTACCGGCGTAGCATCCTATACCACACAAAAAGCGATAGGAATAATACCGTTTACATATTACGCCGGCATACCCGAGACATCGCGGAACATCAGGGAAGTGTGGTTTGATATAAAGGGCTATCGCCAGAATTCCGGCACCGCCTCGGATGGAACAATTTACTGCCGCATCGGCGCAAACACGCCCCAACCACTCATGACTATGGACGACGCCCTCGGCGACTCCTACTATTTCCGCTACCTTTCGTCCACCGGCACACCGGCCGGGTTTTCGGTAAACACATCCCAAACTTTGAACGCCGTAACCGCGGGCGACGCGGCCGTGAACACGCTTGGCGGCGAAATTGTGATAACCTACGAATTCGCAAATTCCGAGGCCACAAGGCTTAAAACGGCTTCTTACATTTTAGGCCAATCCACGGGATCTACGGGCGCGCCGAATAACTTTACCATTCCCTTGTACCTGAAGGAACAGGGCGTAAGCATTAAAAGCATGTTTGCGCTTATGTCCGGTTCCTACGACTCCGTTTCGGCCCTGCCGTTCGCCATATACGGTAATGTGGGAGGGAACGCGTTAACGGTAAGCACCTATTCCGTGGTGGTCAGCGCGGTGCAATCGTCCGGGTTCGAGTTTTTCCATGATATGAGCCAGGGGAAAAATTACTGGGCCGACGGTTCCGCGGTAAACATAAGATGGACTAACACCGCCGCAACGCTGGGCGGGGCGGGGGCGGAACTCTTCGTTACATATACCTACACGGCTGAAATGCCTTTCACGGAAAACTACAGAGTCTTCGCCGGGCAAACCGCCAACAATGTAACTTCCGGCACGGCATTTAGCTACCCGGCGGGGTTTTTCTTTCCCGACCCCGAAACACCGGCAGGCGTTAAAACACTGCGCTCCGCATACGTCAAGGCAAATTTCATCCAGGGAAACAGCCCTACAATCACGCAGGACCCTACAACAACTCTGAACGTTAACTCGGTAGCAGGCAGGCAACAAGTCGTAAAACACTACGGCACAACGGATAACTTTCACGTGCCGGTGTTATATAATTTTACCGACAGAATAACGACATCAAGCTCCACCGCCACAATGAATTACACGCTGACCAACAACGCCTACAACGTGGCCGGTATGGCTACTATAACTTACGACTATATGCCGCCACCGGAGAGCCCGTCGGGGCTTTTGCAGTATAAATCAGACGGATTGAGCGTGATCGCTTCCGGCGGCTGGCATAACGACGGGGCGTTGAAATTAAAATTTACCATGAACGGGAAATTCACGGGCGATACGCTCTATCCCGTGATAGAATTTAAACCAATCACCCGCTCGTTTGACGGAACAAACCTCTCCACCGGCAACGCGCAGGTTTACGCCGGCGCTTCGCTTACGGGCGAAGTTGTAATCAGCACAACCGCCGAACAATATCACTGGCGGGCATCGGTAACGGGCAATGCCGGCAGGTCATCATGGATAAATTTCGATACGCCCGGTATACGCCATTTCGGAATAGACCTCTCAAGCCCGCCGGCACCGGCGCTTTCGTCGCCCGCCGACGGCGAATGTAAAAACATTCAGTCGCCTGCGTTTACATGGTCGGCATCGGTAGACACCGGCGGTTCGGCCACCAAAGATTACCTGCTCAATATTTCCTCTTCGGCGGACTTCAACCCGCTGCTCTACAGTTCGCAAACAACCAACCTGTCCGTAACAGCGGCGGCGCTTTCGCAGGGAAACTACCGTTGGCGCGTAAAGGCAAACGACAACGCGGGAAATAGCGGCGACTGGTCAAGCTCATGGACTGTAATTATTGACACTACGCCACCGGCGCAAGTCTCATCTCTGGCGGCCCCGGCGAACAACCTTGTGAGCGCACAACAGGATACGGCTTTCTCGTGGACAGGCGTTTCGGATTCCCCGGCGGGCATTATGAATTACGTGCTGCAGCTTTCCACCGCCGCGGACTTTTCCGTCATAAACTACAGCTCCCGCACCGCGCTTACCAGCGGCTCGTTTACTCTCGCGCAATCGTCTTACTCATGGCGCGTTAACGCGATTGATAATGCGTTAAACTACACCACATCAACTGCGCGTTACTGCGTTATTATTGACACCACGCCGCCGGCTCAAGTCTCATCGCTTACAGCTCCGGCGGACAACCTTGTAAGCGGCCAGCAGGATAAAACTTTCTCATGGACGGGCGTTTCAGACTCGCCGGCGGGCATTATGAATTATGTGTTGCAGCTTTCCACCGCCCCGGACTTTTCCGTCATAAACTACAGCTCCCGCACGGCGCTTATCAGTGGCTCGTTTACTCTTGTGCAATCGTCTTACTCATGGCGCGTTAACACTATTGATAATGCGTTAAACTATACCACTTCCACAGTGCACTATTCTATAGTCATTGACACGACCCAGCCTGAACAGGTCTCATCCCTGGCGGCCCCGGCGAACAATCTCGTTAGCGCACAACAGGATACGGCTTTCTCGTGGACGGGCGTTTCGGATTCTCCGGCGGGTATTATGAATTATGTTTTGCAGCTTTCTACCGCCCCGGACTTTTCAGTCATAAACTACAGCTCCCGCACGGCGCTTACCAGCGGCTCGTTTACTCTTGTTCAATCGTCTTACTCATGGCGCGTTAACACCATT
>MGVF01000021.1 GCA_001800355.1 Elusimicrobia bacterium RIFOXYA2_FULL_50_26 | reverse complement strand
TTTAAGCTCGATGTTTATTCCCGCCCTTCTCGCCACAAGATCGAAAACTTCCGAAAGCAACGGTATTCTTTCGCCGCGGCCTGCGTCAAGGCGGGCGAGTTCTGCGAACGTTTTTTCCGCGACGACGCCGGAACCATTTGTAGTGCGCTCAAGCGTTTCGTCGTGAATTACCACAAGCTCGCCGCTGCGGCAGACGTGGACGTCAAGCTCCACCATGTCAACACCAAGCTCAAGCGCCCTGGCAAAAGACGCAAGTGTATTCTCGGGCGCGTAGCCGCACGCCCCGCGATGGCCGATGCGCAGTGTTTTTTTATTCAATATTTATTTCTTCGCTTTCCCCTGGCTTGCGACTTCCTCCATCGCTTTTTTGACCTGCTCCGGGTCGCCGATGTAGTAATTTTTCAAGGGTTTTAAATTGTCGTCAAGCTCGTAAACAAGCGGTATGCCGGTCGGGATATTAAGTTTTACTATGGCCTCGTCGGAAACATTGTCGAGGTATTTTACAAGCGCCCTGAGGCTGTTGCCGTGCGCCGCTATAATAACTTTTTTGCCGGACATTATTGCCGGAGCAATCGTATCGTGCCAATAAGGAAGGAAACGCGCAACCGTATCCTTGAGGCATTCCGTCAGCGGGAGTTCATCCTTAGACAGGGCACTGTAGCGGGGGTCGCTGCCCGGGTAGCGCGTGTCGGAAAGTTCAAGCACGGGGGGCGGTATGTCGTAGCTGCGACGCCATACAAGAACCTGGTCTTCGCCGAATTTCGCGGCGGTTTCCGCTTTGTTCAACCCTTGGAGGGCGCCGTAATGGCGCTCGTTTAACCGCCAGGAATTATGTATGGGTATCCACATCAAATCCATTTCGTCAAGCGCGGTCCACAAGGTTCTTATAGCGCGCTTCAATACCGAGGTGAATGCCACGTCGAAAACAAATCCCTCTTTTTTAAGGTAATGCCCCGCCGAACGCGCCTCTTTCAGGCCGCGCTCCGATAAGTCCACGTCCGTCCATCCGGTAAACCGGTTTTCCTTGTTCCATACGCTTTCGCCATGACGCAACAATACCAATTTGTGCATGATTGTCATCCTTTCTTTTATTTGTTGAACTTGCGTTGTAGTCGTCATTGCGAGCCCAAAGGGCGCGGCAATCTCGCTTTTCATCGGAAGAAACGTCGAGATTGCTTCGCTCTCGCTCGCAATGACCTCAGAACGCTAAAGAGACACGGTTGAACTTGCTAAACATTGGGTGACTGCTAAAACTTCCCCTCACCCTGCCCTCTCCCCGGTGGGGAGAGGGTTAAAAAATCTTTTAAATAAGCGAGAGCTTTCAGGGATTCGTAGCGGTCGGGGGATATAGAATCGCATAGGGTCAGGCCTTTTTCGGCTACGGCAAGCGCGGCCTCGCGGTCTTTTAAGCGATCGGCCAGAAGACGGGCGAGGAAAAGGTAATTCATGGGTTCGTCGGGTGATGCCATTATGGCTTTTTCGTAGTAACGGCGCGCGTCCTCGTTACGGCCGCCTAGAATGTAGGGAAGATTCTGGCTTATTGCGCCGAGAACGCGGTATGCTCCGCCGTAAGCGTAAGCGGGATCAATAGACGTTGAATCGTTGAGATGGCTTACTATCGCCGGAAGCGTGAACAACATTTTAAACGGGCCCACAACCTGGCCGTAAAGCGCCATATTGACGGCTGTCCAGAAATGGCCGGGCGCGCTTGAGGAACTTATCTTCAGGCACGCCATGCCGGCATCGCGCCCCTCGGCAAACAGCTTTTTCTTTTGATCGTTATTGTCTGCAAGCTCGAAACCGACAAAATAACAGGCCATGGAAAGCCGCCAGCAGGCTTCCGGGTCTGCCGGATTTTCGGCGTAGGCCACACGGTAAAGCGCAAGCGCCTGGTTTGCGCGCGCAACGTCGCCTCGCTCCATGAAAGCCGCGTCCGCAGCCGCAAAACGGTTATCATTTTCAGCGGCAATAACTGCCGGAGCGGACAGGCACAATGCGACAGATAATGCGACAAGTGCTATAAGTTTCAAACGGAAATCCTCATATTTACCATCGGCCTACGGGGTTGAGGTCGTCATTGCGAGCCCAAAGGGCGCGGCAATCTCGCTTTTCATCGGAAGAAACGTCGAGATTGCTTCGCTGCGCTCGCAATGACCTCAGCCCCCTCATCCGTGCCTTCTCCCCGACGGGGAGAAGGACTTACTCGAAAACTTTCAGGACGTGTTCCAGGGATTTCATTTCCAGGATGGAATGGGCAAGCGTTTCCAGTTCCTTAATGGTATGCGCGCTTATCGCCGCGCCTATCTTTTCGACGTTATGGACGTTTATGCTCAAGTTGCGAAAACCAAGTCCCGCCAGCACCTTTGCCATTTCCGGGTCGCTGGCAAGCTCGCCGCACACCACTATTTCCTTGTCCATGCCCGCGGAATTATGCGCGATCTCGCTTAAAACCTTTATTATCGCCGGCTGGAAGGGGTTTGAGAGTTCGGCAAGCCGCTCGTTATTGCGGTCAACGCCCATAACGTATTGAATGAGATCGTTGGTGCCGATGCTAAGGAAATCGGCCTCGCCGGCTAGATAATGCAGAAGGTAAACCGCCGAGGGAACCTCTATCATGCAACCGACTTTAAGCCCCGCGGGATCCGCGCCGCCGCTTTTTTTGAGACGGGAAAGCGTATCAAATATTATTTTACGGGTTTCCGTGAATTCCTTTACCGTAGATACCATTGGTATTAATATATTTAGCGGGCGCGTTCCTTTGGCTGTCAGCAAGGCCTCAATCTGGCGGTTGATAAGCCCGGGATAAACGTCGTATATGCGCGCGCCCCTCAGGCCAAGCTCGGGATTCCTCTGATGCGGCAGCGGAAGGAACGAAACAATTTTGTCCCCGCCGATATCAAGCAACCTGAACGTTACCGTTCCGGCGGCGCCATATATGATATCCCTGTATACTTTTACCTGTTCCTCTACGGAAGGCTCCTCCTCGCGATCCATGAAAAGAAATTCCGTCCGGAACAGGCCGATGTCGTTAATAAGGTGGGCTTTTGCATGTTCTATATCGTGAAGGCTGCCGGCATTGGCAAGAAAATTTATTGTTACGCCGTCTTTTGTACGCGCAAAAGGGCGCATAAAGCGTTCGGCGCCCGCGCGCAACTTCTTCTGTTTTACCTCGTACTCCGCCACAAGCTCCGCGCCGGGGTTTAAGTAAACCCGCCCGGCGAACCCGTCAACTATAACACTGGCGCCGCAGCCCAGCGAAGTTATAAGATTATCAATATTTATCACCACGGGAATTCCCATCGCTTTGGCCAGGATAGCCGCATGCGATATGGGCGACCCCCGTTCCGCTATAATGGCTGTCACCTGCTTTGAGTAGAGATTCGCCACCAGCGAGGGCGTAAGATCCTCGGCGGCCACGATCGCGGGCGTGCCGTGACAGGCCGAGCACATAAAACCTTCGTGCTTCATTCCCAGGTTGCGCACAATGCGGCGGCTTATATCGTTTACATCCTGTATGCGGTCGCGGAAATAATGGTTGGGCAATACCCTGAATTTTTCCTCATAGACCTTAAGCGTTGAAACAAGGGCGGATTCGGCATTGACAAGATCGTCGGATATGCGGCGCAGGATCTCCCCGATAAAAGCGACGTCCTCGAGAATCATTATGTGCGCGTTAAACACCTGCGCTTCCACGGAACTTAATGCGCGCAACACGCGCTGGTAAATATCGGACAGTTCGCCCTTTGTGGCCGCAAGCGCGTTATTAAACCTCTCTATTTCCGCCGCTACGTCGCTTACGGAGATTGTATATTTTGCCGCGGCCTCAAGGACGTCTTCCCTGTAAAGACAAACCTTCCCCATCCCAATCCCGTCCGAGATAGCCGTACCCTGCAATCCAATATTTTCCGCCATAAAAACACCTCAATAAATAAACGCCGCTAACATTCACTGTTTACTGATAACTGTTAACTGCTCACTGTAAGGATTATGATACTAAAATGGAGCGGCGGGGGCAAGTGGGTTAGAGGTGGCCGGAGCGGATTATGGATATGATGAGCCAGATACCAAGCGCAAACGCGGCGATATAACCGGCCAGCCCCAGAAGGGGCAAGCCGAAATATGTCGGGCCGCGGTTTGCATGAACGATCACGGAGGAGCTGACGACAAGGCCGGCTATTATAAGGCTGAACGAAAGCCGGTTGCTTGCGCGGTCAATCTCGCCGGTAAGATTCTCGAGCCCCATGTGCTCGAACTCGATTTTGAGTGTTCCCTGCTTTATTTTATGCAGTATCTCGCCGAGTTCACGCGGCAGCATTCCCGCAAACCGCAACAACGACGTTGCAAGCCTTCGGCCTCCGGCAATCATGGCTTCGGCGGAATAGCGTTCTTTGCGGACTTGTTCGATGAAGGGCGTTGCGCGGGCGGTCATGCTGAAATCAGGATCCATCTTTCTTCCCACTTCCTCGGCCGTGATAAGCGCCTTGGACAAAAGCAATAAATCCGACGGGAATATAAGCGAATGTCGGGCGGCCAGGTTAAAAAGGCCGGACAACGCAAGCCCCGGGTTTATTTCCTTTAACGGCAAACCGTGGTAGCGCTCGACAAAATCCTCAAGGTCGTAGTCAAATAGCGAATTGTTCACAGCCTCCCTGGCCGTAGCCAGCGAAAGAAAAGACTCCCTCAGTTCGTGGATGTTTTTGCGCACAATAAAAATTAGCATGTCGGCAAGCCTGGCGCGCATTTCGCGCGTAAGCCGCCCCACCATGCCGAAATCAATAAACGCTATGCGGTTTCCCGAAAGGACAAGCATGTTGCCCGGGTGCGGGTCCGCATGAAAAAACCCATTTAGAAAAATCTGGCGAAGAATCGCGCCCGAACCGTTGTAAGCTATCTTTCGCCGGTCAAGCCCGGCTTTTTCAATCGCGGCAATGTCTGAGATTTTAATGCCGGAGATAAGCTCCATGGTAACTACGCGCTTGCCGGAAAACGCGCGGTAAACGCGGGGTATTACGACGGTTTCATCGCCGGAAAACTGCCGGCTGAATTTTTCCATTGCATCGGCCTCGTTGGCAAAATCTATCTCGCGGGCGATGGCGGACTCGAATTCCGCAACGAGGCCTGCGGGGTCGAACGGCAACGGCCGCGGGAAATAGCGCCTGGACAGCCGCGCAAGGCGCGAAAGAATATCGAGGTCATCCCTTATTATGCGCTCTATCCCGGGACGCTGCACTTTTACCATCACCCGCTCTCCGGAAAACAGTTCGGCGCGATGAACCTGCGAAAGCGATGCGCAGGCCGCCGGCTCCGGCGTAAACGAACGAAACAGCTCCTCGACCGCCCGTCCCAGGCCGCGGGAGATCTCCTCGCGCACGATGGCGTAATCAAAGGCCGGCACCTGGTCCTGCAATTTTTCAAGTTCCGTTATGACATCGTACGGCAGTATGTCCGGGCGCATACTCAGCATCTGCCCGAATTTAATGAACGTAGGCCCAAGCTCTTCAAGCATAAGGCGCAGGCGCACCGCGTCCGACATGGCCTTTAGCTCGCTTTTTTCCGCAGCCCGGCGCATGAAACGCCGCTCCAGATCCAGGCGTGCGGCAAACCTGCCGAACCCGTAGACGGCAAGCGCCTGTAAAATCTGGCGCAGGCGGAACACGTCCTCGATATTCTGCCGAAGGCTCATCTAAATAATCACGCGTTCAATTTTGCTTTCAGGCGCGCGAGTTCGGATTTTATGTCGTAAATCTCGGACTCGGTGGGCTTTGATTTTCTAAGCAGCTCTATTTCACCTTCCAACTGGTCAATGTCGGTTTTGAAAACCACGTTCATCTCCGACAACGTTTCACGGACGGCGGTTCGTATCTCGTCGCGAAGCTCGCGCCTGTTCTGCTCGCCGCGGCTTACAAGTTCCTGCACCATTTTTTTTGCCTCCTCCTGGCGCAGCTCCCCTTTTTTTATCAGTTCGTTAACCATCTTTTCCGCCTTCTCCTTCGTCATAATCACTGCCCCAAGCCCAAGGTTAAACGCTTTGTCCAATAATTCGATCATAATCCACACCCTCCTTTTTTTCTTGCGGCACGAACGCGTTGTCGAGGTACACGCCCAGGCGCCGGCCGGCACTTTCACCACCCTCGTAAAACATCGTAACCACCGGAATTGAATAATCCTTCTGCAACTTATGAAAAATCGCCGAGGTTATCACGCCGTGCATGCAGCCGAAAGGCGCAACGTTGACGACAAGCCGCGCCCCCTGGCCTGCGAACAACGCCGCCCGGCCAAGCGTAAGAATCGTCTCGCCGCTGAAATCCACCGGCACGTACCGCCCGCCCGCGGCGATAACGGCGGAGATCTCCGGCTCCCTGCGGGCTGCGACAATTTTGCCCGCAAGGTTATACCACATCCGTTCATCCCTGTGCAGATAACGATTGCCAAGCCCGGCATTCAGTTGCGCAATCCATCTTTTAAGCGGGCCCCTGCGCGCGGATTCGCGTTTCTGCATCCATGCGCTGTACAAAACCCATTCGGCGACGGGGCTTACCCAGGCCTCGGCGCCCCGTTTCTCTATCTCATCTACCAGGCGCTCGTTGCTATAGGGGTTGCTGCGCACGAATATTTCACCCACCACGCCTACCAGCGGCTTTGTATTGAGCGGGCTGTGGCCGATGTTGGAAAACCACCCGATCGCCTCGCTGAAGGCGGCGGTAACGGCCTCGCCTCGCTCAAAACCGTGCACCATGCGTTCAACCGCCTTGCGGTACGTGTATTCCGTCGCGCCCGCCTGCAGCTCGTAAGGTTTCAGACGGCAGCGCGCCTTGAAAAGTATGTCCGATACCACCACGGCCCGCCACATGCAGTTTCGCAAGGCCATGCTTAAACCGGCGTAAGTATTCTGCGACGAGGGAGAAAGCACGCCGGTTTCCGTGTAGCCCAGGCGGTCGAGTATAAGCCTGTGCATAAGGGCGTATTGGCCGAACCTGCAGGGGCCGTCGCTGGTAGGCATAAAAAGCACCTGGTCTTTTGCACGGCGGCTGCACCCGCGCAACATTGAAACGAAGCTGCCGATAGTCAGCGCCATCGGCAGGCATTCGTTGCCGGCGGCCAGCGAACGGCCAAGCGCACAGGTTTGTTCATTTTCGTCCGGCAACGGCCTTGCGTCATAACCGAATCGCCGGAAGGCCGCCGCCACAAGATGCGCGCCGGCCGGCTGCATTGGGGGTATCCACAAAGTTTTGTTTGCCAGAGAGCGGCTGATTTTTCCGCTTTGCGGTTGCGGCGCGGGCGAGCCCTTATCGTGCCGGATAACGTCGAGGTATGCCTCTATGCGCGTCATGTAACCCGCGTCGCCGGAATGCTCGTCAAGCTCAAGCGCAAGAAACGGTTTTCCCTTCATAATCTCGCGCACGAAACTGACAAGGAACGAATCCGGGCCGCAACCGTAATTGGTAAGATATACGGCGTAAAGATTCCGGCTGCCGCGCACCATCTTTGCGGCGGCGATTATCATCTGGCCGTATATCCAGAACATATTTTCGAACTGCCGGCCAAGGTTACGGGGATTGAAAGCAACCAGTTCAAGCGGTATAACGGTTACGCCAAGCTGCGCGATCTTGCGCGGCAAATCCAGGGCAACGCGCCCGTCGGCCGTATTATACGGGCGCCCGAGAATGACTACGGCGGGCTTACCGGAACGCGCAAGCTCGTCAAGCAGCTTCTTGCCTTGAGCGCGGGCGCCGGCGCAAAATTTTTCGTATGCCTTGCGGGCGCGCGTAAACGCCGCGGCAACCTGCCGGCGCGTAACGTGCAGCGGCGCGCCGCATGCCGCGTAAAGCTCGCCGGACATACGGCCTTTGCCCAGGTTGAAATCAATGGCCGGCATAATCAACTTCGCGCGCGCCTTACCGGAAAGCGCCGCCGAGGCGGCCGCCTGTGCGCCGGCGCTCTGCACGTAAGGGCAGAAATAATTGTTCGTTGCATACCTGTGCCTGCGGCCGCTTATCATCTGCGGTAAAAAAATGTAGTCAACTTCCCCGTCTTCGGCCAGTTTTTGCACGTGGGCGGCGGCCACTTTAACCGGGAAACAAAAATCCGCCGCGGAAACCCGCGCCGCCGTATGTGCAATTTCCTCATCACTCGTCCCCGTAATTTTCAGGCGGCAGCCAAGCCCATCCAGAAAATGCGACCAGAGCGGAAGGTACTGGTAATTGCCAAGCGCGCGCGGCAGGCCTACCGTCAGCCCGGCGCCGGTTTTGCCCGCGGCACAGGCTGACCGGAATAAAGCCGCGCGCGCGGCAAACGGCGCAAAATTCACGTTAGTTTTTTTCGGCTGGCTGTCGCCGTCTTTGCCGCAACGGTAGCCGAATGACGGCGGCCGCGCCTCGCCCTCGATATGCGCATACGTTATGGCGCAACGGTTGTGGCAGGCCGCGCACGGTTTTTTTTCAAGAAGTATCCTGCGGCGCGCTACGGCGAATCCGCGAAACGACGACGTTCTTCCTTCTTTTTCGCACAGCTCTTTTACAAGCAGCGCCGCCCCGTGGGCGCCTGCAACGTGGCAGTGAGCCGAAACCACGATACTTACGCCAAGGAGATTTTCGAACGCGGCGACAAGGCCTTTGTTGCGCGCCGTGGCGCCCTGGAAGAATACCTTATCCCCGCTTACAAACCGGCCGGCGACAACCTTGTTTAAATAATTCTGCGCCACGGAATACGTTGCCGCCGCCATGGCCTGCCGGCGGCTGTAGCCCCTGCGCAACAGCCCGTTTATATCCTGTTCCATGAACACCGTGCATCTGTCCGACAATACGCCGGGCGCAACGCCTATCACCGAATCGGAAGCTTCGTTTAGCGTAAAACCCAGGTTTTTGGCCTGCTCCTCCAAAAATGAGCCGGTGCCTGCGGCGCAGGCGTAATTCATTACCGCGTCCGAAATAACGCCGCCGGATATGCGCATGTATTTCGAATCCTGGCCGCCGATCTCAAAAATTGTTTCAATACTCTTGTCGGCATAAAGCGCGCCTCGCGCATGTGCCGTTATCTCGTTTATTACCAGATCCGCGCCGGTTATCGCGCCGATTATTTTTCTGCCCGAACCCGTAGTCGCGCAACCGAGTACCTGAGCCTCAACGCCGGCGTTTTGCAACGCTTCTTCAATACCGGCCAGCAGCGCCTGCGCGGCACGCACCGGCTCGCCGCCCGTTTTGCGGTAAGCATCCAGGATTATTTTTCCGGAATTATCGCAAATAACGGCCTTGACGCTGGTGGAACCCACGTCAATGCCAAGCCAGGTTTTGTTCTGCTTTGCGGCAGGCGGCGCCGAAATACTTATCTCGTTACCGTGCCGGTCAACGCGCAACAATTCCGGCGAAGGCGGCGGCAGGATGGATTTATTTATAACCAACGGTTTGCGTAGCGGCGCGCATGGCTCGCCCGCATTGCCGGCAACTGAAAACACGATATTTTCGGCCATGCCGATTTGTGTAACGGCCAGGCGGGCTGCGCCTATTGCCGCCGAGTACGGCGCAAGAGCGAACGAAACCACGTTGCCGCCGCAAGCGGCCGAAAGCCATTTCATCAGCGTGGCGTTGGCCGCAACTCCGCCGACGACTACGGTCAGCCCTTCCGGCCTGCGCCCTCTTAAAAGCGTATTCATCAGCGCATGAGCGAGGCCGCGGCACAAGCCCGACCACATGGCGGCCTTGGAATAGCCTTCCTGCTGCCGGTGTACAAGGTCAGACTTTGCAAAAACCGCGCACCTTGCGGCAACCGGCGGCGGGTTTGCTATCGTGTCGAAATGCGAGGTATCCTCATAACGCAAGCCCAGCCTTGACAGTTGCTGATCCAGAAACGAACCAGTGCCGGCGGCGCACATGGAGTTGGCGCTGTAATGACGCAACTCGCCATTTTCATCAAGCTCCATAAGCGCCGCGCTGGCGGCGCCTATGCTGATTATAGTGCGCGCGCCGGGATAGAACGAACTTACCGCGCGCCTGTGCGCCTTCACCTCGTCAACAAGTTCCGTTTTCAGCGCCGCCGCGATTTCCGCGCCCCGCTGGCCGGTAATACCGGCCAGAAACGTCCCCGCTATCCCGTTTTCCCGCATTAGCCTGCCGATGGCACCGGCGGGGTTACCGTTGTGCGCCGACATGGAGGAAAAGGAAGTCTCATCTCCATCCAGTATCACAATCTTTACGTATAGAGAACCGGCGTCAATACCCAGGCGTTTTATTTGCATACAAAATAAAAAAGACCGCATGGCAACAACAGCCACAAGCGATCTTTCATATCCCCCTGTTTCATTATCTTCCCCCCGTTAATTCCCCCTCACCTTAATCCTCTCCCCGACGGGGAGAGGAAACAATTGAAGTCAATCCACTCCGTATCTGGAGAGGAAACAATTGAAGTCAATCCACTCCAATTTAAGCTAATCCTCTCCACGACGGGGAGAGGGTAGGGTGAGGGGGTAATCATCTTTTTACATAACAATTAAATGATAGCTGTTTGGCAACAGGCTGTCAAATTATTTTATCTGCATCTGCGTAAACGAACGGATGACGAAAACCACGGAAATGGCGAAGAATACCGCTGCCATGGCAAGGTCTATCCTTCTATCCACGACTATCGCAAGCTCAAGCGCCAGCAACCCGAACAGCGTTGTAAACTTTATTATCGGGTTCATGGCAACCGAGGACGTATCCTTGAACGGATCGCCCACTGTATCGCCGACTACGGTGGCCTTGTGCAGCTCGGTGCCTTTTTCCTTCATGTCCACTTCGACCACTTTTTTGGCATTATCCCACGCGCCGCCGGCATTTGCCATAAATATCGCCTGGAACAAACCGAATATCGCTATCGAGATAAGATAGCCGATAAAGAAAAACGGGTCAAGGCAGGCGAACGCAAGCGTGCTGAAAAATATCACAAGGAAAAGGTTAAGCATTCCCTGCTGCGCATACCGGGTGCAGATCTCAACGACTTTTTTGCTGTCTTCGGTGGACGCCCTCTGGACGCTTGCATCAAGTTTGATATTCGCCTTGATGAACTCGACGGCTTTGTACGCGCCGCTTGTAACCGCATGGTTTGCCGCGCCTGTAAACCAGTAAATAACCGCGCCGCCGGCAATCATGCCCAGCAGAAACGGCGGATGCAGGATTGAGAGTTTATCGAGCGATACGGTAAGCCCATCGGTAAGCATAACGATGATGGAGAAAATCATCGTCGTAGCTCCCACTACGGCCGTGCCGATAAGCACAGGTTTTGCGGTCGCCTTGAACGTATTGCCCGCGCCGTCGTTAGCCTCAAGGTTGTGTTTTGAAACCTCAAAGTTAGGCTCGAAACCGAAATCCTTCTTTATTTCTTCTTTTATTCCGGGTATCTGCTCGATAAGCGACAACTCATATATTGACTGCGCGTTGTCCGTAACCGGGCCGTAGGAATCCACCGCTATGGTTACCGGCCCCATGCCGAGAAATCCGAAAGCAACCAGGCCGAACGCGAATACGGCCGGCGCAAGCATAAGCTCGCCAAGCCCGAGGGTGCTGACGCCGTATGCCCCGGCCATCAGGGCTATAATTACAAGCCCCATCCAGTAGGCGCTGAAATTACCCGCGGTAAGGCCTGCGAGTATATTAAGCGACGCTCCGCCGTGGCGCGAGGAATTTACCACGTTCCTGACGAACGCGCTCTCGGTTGAAGTGAATATCTTCACCAGTTCAGGGATTATTGCGCCAGCGAGAGTGCCGCAGGTGATAATGGATGAAAGTTTCCACCACATGGTGCCGTCGCCAAGCCCGCTTATGAGAACATACGATAATATATAGGTAAGCGCGACCGATACCAGCGATGTAATCCACACAAGCGAAATAAGCGGCGTTTCAAAGTTCATTTTAGCGGCCGTTGCGTAACGCGCTTTGGCTATGAACGAATTGATGCCGTATGATGCCGCGCTTGCTAAAAGCATGACCAGCCTCATGGCGAAAATCCAGACAAGAAGCTGAACCTGCAAAACAGGATCTTTTACCGCAAGCAGGATAAACGATATAAGAGCGACTCCCGTAACACCGTAGGTTTCAAAACCGTCCGCCGTCGGGCCGACGGAATCGCCGGCGTTATCGCCGGTGCAGTCCGCGATCACCCCGGGGTTCCTGGCATCGTCTTCCTTTATATTGAAAACGATTTTCATAAGGTCGGAGCCGATGTCTGCGATCTTAGTAAAAATACCGCCGGCTATACGCAGCACGGAAGCGCCCAGCGATTCGCCTATGGCAAAGCCGATAAAACACGGCCCGGCGTACTCCGGGCTGATGAAAAGCAGAATGCAAAGCATCATGAACAGCTCGATACTGATAAGAAGCATGCCGATGCTTATGCCTGCGCGCAAAGGAACGACGTATGTAAGAAACGGCGTGCCTCTCAGGCTTGCGAATGCCGTGCGTGAATTGGCGTAGGTGTTTATGCGCATGCCGAACCACGCGACGGTATAGCTTCCCAGGATGCCGATGAAGCTGCACGCGATGATAATCGCCACGGTATTAAACGCGAAATGCCGCAGGCCGCCGTAATAGACGACTATGATGACGGCAAGCATAAACTCAAGAATAAGAATAAATTTACCCTGCGTTATAAGATAGGTTTTGCAGGTTTCGTAAATCAATTCCGATATTTCGCGCATGGATTTATGCACGGGCATCGCCTTGATTCGCATGAACTGCACCATGCCGAACACAAGGCCGAATACGCATATCAACAGTCCCCAGAAAAGAAGGGAATGGCCGTCCACGCCAAGGAAATAGACGGATTTAAGATCAGGCAGGATAAGATCGCTCTCGCCTGCGAACACCACAGGTACACTCACCATCAACGCGCCCAGCATGACAAAAAAGCTCTTCATTGAGTTTTTCAGCGATGCCGATGCTCTTGTCAACACACCGTGTGCATCCATGACTCCGCTCCTTTAAGGTTAAAGTTATGCCGCCCCTCATAACAATACAAAAATAGAAAATAGACCGCCGTATTTCAGCGGTCTATGGTGTAATTATAGAAAAACTGGACTCCGCTTGTCAAATTGTGTCTCTTTATCAGTTTGAGGTCATTGCGAGCGAGAGCGAAGCAATCTCGACGTCGCTTATGATGAAAAACGAGATTGCCGCGCCCTTTGGGCTCGCAATGACGACGACAACTTCAAAACGCTAAATAGAGACACGTCAAATTAGCGGGGGTGTTTGTTGGAGATGTATTTGAGGTAGCGGTCGGTGAAGCGTTTTACCGCCACTTCAAGTATGGTGTTATTGCCGGCTTCATCTTCAACCGCGTTACTGATAAGCGGCTCGATATCGGCATCCAAAGCGACCTCGCTTGCGGCGTGCATAGCCATTTCCGCCGATTTTATAAGGCTGTACATGTCTATGGGAATATCTATAAAATCACATACGCCCATAGTGTACATGGTTGTTACAAAGGCATCATTCTTTATGCCGGAAACTACTATAACCGGCACAGCCTGGTCAACACTTCTTATAGCGCGCAACGTTTCCATGCCTTCGCCGCCGTGCTTGTAAACAGCCAGTATCATGAAGTCCGGCGACAACGAAGCTACGCGCCCCGGCGCCTCCTCGCAACCTGAAAGATGAACTTCAATGCCCAGGCCTTCCAACGCCTGCCTGACCTGTTCAATATTTTCAGCAGCCAGGCCAGCCACCAACACTTTCGCAATAGTTCCCATGACAGATTTCCCTCACTTTATGTTTTGATCAAGGTTGAGCGACTGCAAAAACGGGGAGTTTAACTATGAACTCCGCGCCATTGCCGGGCTCGCTGTTTACTTCTATTGCGCCTCCGTGATCCCTGACTATTCTTT
>MGVF01000020.1 GCA_001800355.1 Elusimicrobia bacterium RIFOXYA2_FULL_50_26 | reverse complement strand
GTAAGCCCGCGTTTTCCGAAGTTGCAGGCCGCAGATTGAAACCGCTTAATGACTAAACAACTACCTGAGCAACTTAAAGCAAAAACTAAAAGGAGTTATTAAAATGACGGAATTTTTGCGGAAGCATATGCGAACGATTTTTATTATAACGATCGTCGGCTTCATGGCCGGCGCTTTCGTCGGGTTTGGCAGCTATTTCTTCGGAAAAAAATCGGTTACCGACGCCGTGGCGGAAATAAACGGCAAAAAAATATCGTACCGCGATTACACTATGATGTACAACCGCACTATTGAAAACCTGCGCAATGCCAAAGAGGAAGTAAACGAGGAAACAATGCAGAGAAAAAAGCAGGAAGTCCTCCAGGACATGATACAGGAAGAGGTGTTCTGGCAGGAAGCCCGCAAACACGGCATCAGCGTAACAGATGCCGAGCTTGCCTCTAACATACAGCGCTATCCTGCGTTTCAGAAGGAAGGCAAGTTCGACCAGCAGGCGTATTTCCAGGTAGTGTTTCAGGTATTGCGCACCACACCTAATGAATTCGAGGAAAGCCAGCGCCGCCAGATTGCCATAGCAAAGCTGCGCCAGATGATAGCCGACAGCGTAAAGATAAGCGAACCGGAAATACAGTTTGAATACGCGCGCGCCAATAAAGGCAACATGAAAAAATTCAACGATGAGCGCGCAAAATTTCTTGAAGGTTTACGCCAGGAAAAAGTAATGATGGTGTTTAACGAGTGGTTCAAACAGTTGAACAAGCAGGTAAAAATAAAGGTATACCTTGAGGAAATAGAAAAGAACAACGTTTGATACTTACCGGTGTTTATCGAGAATAACACTGAAACTTTTAAGCAGATTCCTCAACTTGCCAAGAGGCAACCCCACCACGTTAAAGTAATCCCCTTCTATACGTTCCACGAAGGCATCGCCGGTTTCCTGGACAGCGTAGGCGCCGGCTTTATCGAGATGCTTTTTTGAAAAACGCTTTATCTCATCCTTTGAAAGCACCCTCATTTTAACGGCGCTGACATCATAATCCACTTTCATTCTTCCGCTGGCGGCATCAACCACCGCTATACCGCTATATACCCGATGATACGTGCCGTTCAGAAGGGACAATATTCGCATCGCGTCGCGCTCGTCTTCCGGTTTGCCTATAATGCTGCCTTTGAATACCACTATGGTATCCGCGCCTATAACAATGCCTTGCCGCACTTCTTTTGCCACGGCCATGGCCTTGCGTATTGCAAGCTGCCTTACTATAAAGGAAGGTTTTTTAAGCCTGGTGTCCTCGCTGACGTTAGCCGGGATAATTGAAAAGCTCAACCCGCACGATTCCAGGAGATCGCGCCTGCGGGGAGACGCCGACGCAAGAATAACGGTTTTCACAGCACGGACTCCTCTATCCATTGCAGATACGCCTTATTCCCGGATTCTATGGGAAGCGCTATAATTTCAGGCACCTCATACGAATGCAACTGGCGCACGCGCTCGATTATTTTTTCAACCAGAGCCGTTTTGGATTTAGCGATAACCAACACTTCATCGGCGGTCTCGATGTTTCCCTTCCACCAATAAGTGGAGGACACGCCACCGGCCACGTTAGCGCAAGCCGCCAGCTTTTCCTTGACCAGCGAAGACGCTATATTGCCGGCCTCGGCTGCGTTCGAAGCGGTAATGAATATCACGGAGTAACTCATGCTATTTCCCCCTTATCACCGGCGCTGGATTGCAGTTTTTTAAGCTGCCAGTTGCTTATAATCAATCCCTTTTGATGACATTTAAAGAACGCCCTCACGCACTGCGGATCGAACTGCGTGCCGGAACACCGTTCAAGCTCCGCAAGCGCCGTATTGTCTGGTAGCGCGGCGCGATAAGTGCGGTCGGATGTCATGGCATCAAACGTGTCGGCAACCGCAATAATCCTGGCGCTTAACGGTATGTCGTGCCCCGATATGCCTTCGGGGTATCCCTTACCGTCGAAGCGCTCCTGGTGGTAACGCACGCTCGAGATAATTGTATTCAGCTGTTTTACAGACGATAGCATATCGGCGCCGATTGAAGGATGAAGGTTCATCTGGCGGGTTTCTTCTTCGGTCAGCCTTCCGTTTTTAGTCAATATAGCCTCGGGGATTCCGATTTTACCCACGTCATGCAGCAGGGCGGCAAGCTCTATGTTTCGCAATTCGCCTTCGTTACAACCCAGTTCCCGCGCGATTGCAACCGAGAAATCGCGAATGCGCTCCGAATGGCCGTGTAAATACTTGTCCTTGGCTTCGATCGCGTTTGCGATAACCTTTACCGTAGAGATAAACAGCTCGTTTAAATCGCTGTACAACTGCGCCTTATTGATTGCCATCGCGGCGGAATTTGCAAGCGTTGACAGCAACCGGAAATCAGTTTCTTCAAAAGCCGCGCCGCCGGCCTTGTTGACGGCTTCAAGCACACCTATAGCGCGATCCTCAATCTTCAGCGGCACTGCCAGTATGGATTTAGTCAGGAAGCCGCTGGATTTATCGGCACGCGCCGAGAACCTGTCATCGAGGGCAACATCGGAGATATTTAACGGTTTCTGGTTTTTTATAACCCAGCCGGCGATGCCTTCATCCCTCTCGAGCCTTATCCGTTTTATCTCATGGCTGTTCATGCCCGATGCGGCGACAAACATAAGGTGGTCTTCCTCGACAAGTATCGCGCTTGCGGCTTCCGCGCCGGTTACCTGTTTTGCAAGTTCCATAAGATAGTCGAGAACGGTCGGCAAGTCAAGAGAAGAGTTTATCAGGGCAAGGGAATTGAGCAGAGCCTTGTATTCGGTAATGTCATGCTGGCATTTTTTAAGCTTTTCTTCGCAATTTTCCATTACATCCTCCGCCGGCCAGGGGGCAACCGCCGCATTGAGACGCGCGCCGACAAAAATTTTTCCCCAACGCAACAATCAGCGCATGGAATTCCTTGTATAGTTTAACCGAACCCGGCAATAAATCCATGCAGTAGCGCTGTAGCGCATCGTATTTATGCTCAACATCCCAGCCCAGGCGCGCGGCCAGGCGAAGCGTGTAGGCATCTACCACAAAAATTCGCCGCCCACCGGCATATAGCAACATGGAATCCGCGGTCTCCGGCCCAATCCCGTTTAATGATAACAGCTCGCTGCGCGCCGCGGGCAGCGCCGGCGAAAGAAGCGCGCCAACCCCGCCGCGAGTCTCGCAATGGCGCGCGAACATGCGGAGCCTGGCGGCTTTCTGGTTGTAATAACCGGAAGGCCGGATAAGCTCAGCAAGCCGCTGTTCCGTCAAAGAAAGTATATCGGCTGGTAAAAATACGCCGGCCGCGTGCAGGTTAAAAAGAGCTTTTTCCACGTTTGTCCAGGCGGTGTTTTGCGTCAAAATGGCGCCAGCGCATATTTCAAATAGCTCTTTTTCGGAAAGCTGCGGGTAACGCACAGGGAAATACTCGGGGTGCAGAGCGCCGTCCGGAGTAACCGGCCACCATCCCTGCCTGCCGAAATGGCTCAATAGCTTTTTGTAGGCAACGTGAGGCGGGATCATACATCTTTTAGAAGGTGGATAAGTATCGCTTTCTGGATATGCAACCGGTTTTCCGCCTGGTCGAAAATAACCGAGCGCGGGCCGTCAAGAACCTCGGCCGTGGCTTCTTCGCCGCGATTTGCAGGCAGGCAGTGCATGACTATGCAGGCCGGTTTTGCATATTCAAGAAGTTTGCGGTTAACCTGGTAAGGCTTAAAGGCTTTTTTTCTTTTTTCCAGTTCAGATTCTGCGCCCATCGAAGTCCAAACGTCGGTATATATTACATCCGCCCCGCGCACGGCTTCCTGGGGCGAGGCCATTATATCTATTTCAGCGCCGGAACGTGCGGCGTAATCCCGCGCCTTTGCGACTATTCGCCCCCCCGGCTCATAACCCCGTGGCGAAGCCATTGAGAACGAAAACCCCATTACGGCGGCGGAAGCCATAAGCGAGTAAGAAACATTGTTGCCGTCGCCCACGAACGCAACCTTGATTTTTTTCAAGGCGGAAGCCGTCTTTATTTTTTTATTTTCAGCGATGGTAAGTATGTCGCCGAGTATCTGGCAGGGATGTTCCTGGTCGGTAAGCCCGTTTATGACGGGTATGCCCGCCGCACTTGCGAACTCCGCCACGTCGGCATGGTTGAATGCGCGGATTACTACGCCGTGCAGGTAGCGCGAAAGCGTCTGCGCCGTATCGTAAATTGATTCCCCCCGCTTGCGCTGGAGATTCTTTGCGTCAAGCATCAGCGGGAAACCGCCGAGTTCATACATCGCCACGGAAAACGAAACGGATGTGCGGGTGGAAGGTTTTTCAAAAATCAGGCCAAGGCTTTTACCGTTAAGATGAGCGGTTTTTTTCCGGCCGGATTTTAAACGCGCCGCCAGCGAAACTATACCCCATATTTCCTGCGCCGAAAGATCGTAGATTGACAGTAAACTCTTCATAATTTTCATCCTGTTATGATTTTTGCTCATTTTATAATATTTTCCGTATTTTGTCCATTGCCGCGGTAGCCGCTTCCCCGCATGTAGCGGTATGAACGTACAAGTATTCCCTTGCGCATAACGGGAAGGATATTCTCATTACCGGCAACGGAAAAGCATGACGCGTAATCTCCCGCGTTATCGCCGTCAACGTAAACGTAGACCCCGCTTTTGCCAGATAGTTCCGGTTCAGGCCACAAGTCAAACTGGCTGAAACGCGAGATACGCCTGTCCGTCAGCACGGGTATGGAGCCGCCGGTATAATAAGCGGCCTGGGCGCTTAACTGGTGCGAAGGCGTCATTATGAAATCCGGCCTTTGCCCCCGTTGTATTTCCGCGCCGAGTTCACGGTAGCCGTAAAACCAGTTGGTGGCATCTATAACGGCAGCCTCGCGGGAATACCTTTCAATAGGCAGGACACCGAAACGGGCGTGGAGTGTCAACAACAATGAAATGAAAAGACAGAATATCAGCGAACCCTGCCAGAACAGTTTTTTTACGCCTTCCGATTTTGCGAAGTAATGGGCAAGCCCGAAGGTAAAACCAAAATATGCAAGAGCAGGCCAGTTGGCCTCGCCGTGTTTTTTTAACGCCGAATAAGCGAAAAATGCTATTATCGGCAGCGACATCATGGCTGTAAACACTTTTTCTTTTTCGCGGCTGAACAGATAGATAAAAACCGCCGCCATGCCGCCTATCCACAGGAACGGGCTTGCCACCATCAACTGCGAACCCAGGTATTCAAAGAATCTCGCGAGAGAATACGACTGCCCGCCCATGCCATGGCCTAACTGGAACGCAAAAGATATCCAGTTATTTGAACTGTTCCATAAAATAACCGGGGAAAATACGGCTACGGAAACAAGCATCGCAAGATAAGGGTGAACGGTTTTAAACCACCGGCGCTCGGAAGTAAATAACAGAAAAAGTACGGCGCATGGCGCAAACAGCACGACGGTATATTTGGAGAGAAGCCCAAGCCCGAAAAACACTCCCGTTACGTACCAGTATGCGGCGCTGCCGGTGCGGACTATCTGCCAGAAGAAATAAAGCGTCAGCGCCCAGAAAAGGAACGCGGGAACGTCCGGAGTCATCAGAATTGCACCCGCCATTGTAAGAGGATACATATTAATAAGCCATACACTTGCCGCGGCCACTTTCTCATCGTTGAATAACTGTTTTGCCAGCCGCCATGCTATGACGCTTATAGCTATGGAAACAATAACCCCGGATAGGCGCACCCATATCTCCGCCCCGCCGAAAAGCGTTGTGGCCTTGATAAAATATGCGATCATCGGCGGGTGGTCATAATAGCTTAACGAAAGATGCCGCGACCACAGCCAATAATACGCCTCGTCAGGATGCAGTTGAAGCGTGGCGCAAAGAAACAGGCGCCACAATGTAAGCGCACCAACGAAAAACACGGTGTTCCTCAGATTAAAAAATTGGTGTCTCTTTAGCAGTTTGAGGTCATTGCGAGCGAAGCGAAGCAATCTCGACGTTGCTTCTGATGTAAAGCGAGATTGCCGCGCCCTTTGGGCTCGCAATGACGACAACTTCAAAACGCTAAAGAGACACGAAAATTTAATCTTCATAATATCATTCCACTTACCGGCAACCGTTATCGTTGAGACCGCGAATAAAAATCCGGCGGCGGCTCCGGCGACGACATCCGCGGGGTAATGAGACATTGTGTACACCCTGGAATAAGCTACCGCAAATGCCAGCGCAAAAACGGCTCCCCTTACCAAAGGCTTTTTCCAGAAATAAGAAACAACCGTTGCGGCGGCAAACATATTAGCGGCATGGTTTGACGGAAACGAAAACGAATCTCCGCCGCCGGGGCGCATGCGATGAAACAGAGGCTTTAGCACATTGCCGCACAGGGCATCGGTTATAACAACCGCCGCAAGCAGCAGCAAACCTGTTTTTCTTCCCTTGCTGCCGCCGAACACAAGAAGCGCCAGCCAGCCGGCCAACAACGGCACGATCCAGAAATCCGTGTTTGAAATAAGCGGCATCAGGAAATCGAAAAACCCGTTTTTGAGTTTAACCGAAATGATATTTAAAAGCGCGTGATCAACAACCAGCAAATGTTCCATTTATTTTACACCTGCCCCCTCTCCACGACGGCTTGTCATTATACACAAGCCTGAGATTATCGTCGCCGACCTGGTTTCCTCTCCCCATCGGGGAGAGGATTAAGGTGAGGGGGAGCCAAAGGTTCTGTTCCCGACAGATTCCCCCTCATCCTGGCCTTCTCCCCGACGGGGAGAAGGAACTTATGTATAATCGCAAGCCTCCGGGGAAAGTACCGCTATAGCGTAGGCAGGACTCTCATTACTTCGGCCATTGTGGTTGCGCCCTGGGAAACAAGTTGTATGCCGTTCTGTTTCATGGATATTGTTCCCTCGCGCGCAGCGGCTTCCCGCAAAATGCTCAGCTTGGCTTTTTCAAGTATCAAATCCCGTATTGTTTCCGTTATTGCCAGCAACTCGAAAATTCCGGCTCTGCCGGCATAGCCGCTGCCGTCGCACAACTCGCAACCGCGCGGACGGTAAAACACTATATCGCCGCTCACGTCCAGTATCTGGCGCACGTTTAAGCTTTGCAACACTTTTTTCGGCGGAGTGTATGCCTCGCGGCAATTGCGGCACAACACCCTTACCAGCCTCTGGGCAAGAACGCCGTTTAACGACGACGCGATCAGGTAGGGTTCGATTCCCATATCCAGCAGCCGCGTAATTGTGCTTACCGCGTCATTGGTATGAATTGTGCTCAGCACAAGGTGTCCCATAAGCGCGGCGTTGGTAGCGATCCGGCAGGTTTCCTCGTCGCGTATTTCCCCGACAAGGATGACGTTCGGGTCCTGGCGCAGGCAGGCGCGCAGGGCGCTGGCAAACGTAAAACCGATACGCGGGTTTATCTGCACCTGGGTAATGCCGCTTTCCCGCGCCTTGCCTGAAAGAAGATCGTACTCGATGGGATCTTCGAGAGTGATAATATTTTTCGAACTTGATTTTATGCGGTTTAACGCGGAATATAGCGTGGTAGTCTTGCCGCTGCCGGTGGGGCCTGTTACAAGCAATATGCCGCTTCCCGCCCCAAGCATATCCTCGAACTTAGTCTGCGTATCGGGCATAAAACCCATGTGTTCGAGTCCCAGCGCAAAATTGGTTTTATCAAGAACGCGCACAACAATTTTTTCGCCGTATTTTGCCGGCAACGTGGACACGCGGAAATCAATATCCCTTTTCTGTATGTGCGCCTTTGCCTGGCCGTCCTGCGGCAGGCGCCGCTCGGTTATGTTCATATCCGCAAGAACTTTCATGCGCGACGTCATGGCAAGCTGAACTTCTTTAGGTATGCGCTCCTTCGTATGCAATATCCCGTCTATGCGGTAGCGCACAAAAACTGCCTTTTCCTGCGGTTCTATGTGAATATCGCTTGCTTTAACCCTCACCGCCTCGGACAATATTGTATCCACAAGTTTTACCACCGGCGCCCTGCTGGCCGCCTCCTTCAAATCATTTAGATCGGGATCGCCCGCGACGCTGATGGATGATATATCCCCTAGAAACAGTTCGCCAATAACCTTTCCCATCTCGTCGGACGCATAAAATTTTTCCGTAATCATTCTTATGTTTTCTTCCGAGGCAACGACGGGTTTTACCGTGTATCCCGTAATAATCTGGATATCATCAATAGCGATAATGTCATTGGGAAAGCATAGCGCCACGGTAAGTTCGTTTTCCCTGCGCGCGACGGCAACCGCACCGTAAGCGCGCATCATCTCTTCCGGCACGATTTTAAGAAGATCCTTGTCCATCGCAGTCTCGTCTATGTGAATGAACGGAACGTTGAAATACTTTTCCAACAACCCTGCTATTTCATCTTTTTTCAGCAGGCCATTCTTTAGTAAAAGCGTTTCAATTGCGACATTGGATTCCCTGGCTTCCTCAAGCATAGCCGCCGCATCTTCCTTTTTCATGCGACCGGTCTTGACCATCACCTCGCCCATCTGTGAACGGTATGCCGTATTCATCCTTTCACCCCTTTGCCTTCCAGCAGCCTTTTTATCGTCGCGGAAAGTTGGGGATAGTCGAACGGCTTTGTGGAATACTCGTCGGCGCCGCACTCATAACTCATAACCGCGTCGGTGTTCTGGGATTTTGCGGTAAGTATTATTACGGGCATATCCTTCATTGCCACATCTCCCTTTACTTTCCTGCAAACCTCCCAGCCGTTTACCTCAGGCATCATGACGTCCAGTATCGCAAGATCGTAACGATTGGAAGACAGCTTCTCCCACGCCTCTTTTCCGTTCTGGCAGACCGTAACGTCGTAACCGTCAATTTGCAGGTAACGCCGCAGTATCAGGGAAATATCAGGTTCATCGTCTGCAAGCAGGATTTTTCTTTTTCCATCCATAAGGTTTTCCTCCACGCATTCAGCTTTCCTTTTTGACTATCTTTCCTATCTCGTCTACAAGCGTCCTGATGGCGAACGGTTTTATCAGGTACTGCCTGGCGCCGAGTTCCATCACCCTTGCGGCATCTTCAACGTTACGCGCCGTTATCACGATAATCGGGATTTCTTTCGTAGCCTCGTCTTCCTTTAACATTTTTATTACCTGAAAGCCGTCAAATTTAGGTAGCATCAAATCCAGCAGTATTATGTCCGGTTTTTCCTTCTGCGCCAGCGATACCGCCTGCAAGCCGTCATATGCATTAAGAACGGAATATTTTTTTTCGTGCATCGCCAAAGTCAAAAGAGCTATAATGTCCGGATCGTCGTCAACGATCAACACCTTTTTCTTCTCACGTTCATTTTGCGCCTGCTGTTCCACCCTGCGTATGGTATCATACAATTCCGCCGGTTCAAACGGCTTGGTTATATAATCGGCGACCCCCAACCTGTATCCTTTTTCCTTCTCAAATGCGACAGACACCATCACTATGGGGATGTCCCTGGTTGCGGGATTCTGTTTAAGAAGCTCGGCGATCGAGTAACCGTCAATCAGCGGCATAACCTCATCGAGCGTGATAAGGTGCGGTTTGTATTCCAGCGCCTTTTTCATAACCTCAATGCCTGAGTGAACAACGGCAACCTCATAACCCTGTTTTTCAAGGTGGCCGCGTATTATCCTGGCAATGTCCTCGTCCTCGTCAACCACAAGTATGCGGCGCACCTGGTATACCTGCCCCGAAAACGGCACATCACGGCCCGCCGGCGCAACCGCAGCCGGCATGGCGCTGACAACAGTTCCATCCAATTTTGGCAAGGCAAACGAGAAAGTGCTCCCTTTGCCATATTCGCTGTCAACCCAGATCCTGCCTTTATGCGCCTCGATTATTGATTTTGATATCGCAAGGCCCAGACCGGTTCCACCTTGTGCGCGTGTGGATGACGAATCCACCTGCTGAAACCTGCCGAACAGTTTTTGGAAATTTTCTTTTGAAATTCCCATCCCGGAATCCGTAACCGCGACTACAATTTCGCCCCCCTCCTCTTTTGCTAACACGGTGATAAATCCGTTTTCAGGCGTAAATTTAAGCGCATTGCTCGTCAGGTTTATCAGAACCTGCTTTATGCGGTCGCGATCGAACATCGCATCCGGCAACGTCCCGGCAACCTCGAGGCGTAACGCAATTTTTTTATTTTCCGCCAGTATCTGCATCTCCTTGATGGTCTCATCCAAAGGAACAAGCAATGAACCCCGGCGCATCTCCATTTCTATCTTGCCCGCCTCGATTTTAGACAAATCAAGCAGGTCGTTTATCATCTTAATAAGCCTGAGGGTGTTTTTCCTGACTATTGTAAGCAGTTCATTCTGCCCTTCCGAAACAACGCCTTCGGTCCCGCCGAGTATAAGCTCGACCGCGCCTTTTATCGAAGTCAAGGGTGTTCGCAGTTCGTGCGAAACATTGGATACAAAATCGGTTTTCATCTGGTCAACCATCTTTTCCCTGGTGATATCCCTCACGATAACGCTTATCTCGCCGCCCTCTATAAGAGACGCCGTGATGTTTACGTATATCGTTTCACCGCTGCCTTTTTTCCACTGTGAAATATAATTCCTTATGAAACCGTTTTTTATGAACTCATTCTTTAAACCGGAATGTCCTTCCGCTATCAGGAAATCCAGAGATTTGCCGAGCAGGTCTGCTTCACGGTACCCAAGCGCATATTCAGCGCCCTTGTTCCAACTGGTTATCTCCATCCTGTCGTTTAAAGTGATAATAGGGTCAAAGGCGTCATTTATAATACTGCGATACTTTTTCTCAGAAAGGACCAGCTCTTTTGTGCGCTGGCGCACGTTCATCTCAAGGGATTCCTTGGCCTTTTCAAGCTCGATATAGGCATCCTTCAGCCCGTCATTCAACAATTGTATCATCTTTTTTGATTCGTAGCTCCTGATCGCTTTTTTAACGATTAAAAGCATTTCATCCAGGTTAAAGGGCTTGCCTATGAAATCAAAGGCTCCTGCATGAATGCTTTTAAGCGCAACCTCGAAAGAACCCATACCGGTAGCCATAATCACTTCCACATCGGCATTAATTTTGCGGATCTCATTTAACACGTCAACGCCGTCAAGATCGGGCAGCTTCACATCGCATATTATCGCGTCGAAACTTTCCTGTTTCAGGCGCTCTATACCGTTAAAGCCGTTGTCTTCGGTTTGAACTTCAAACCCTTCCCTGGAAAAATACTTCTTCAATAGCGACTGTATGGGCTTTTCGTCGTCAATAACAAGTATTTTTTTCATAATGGAAACATTTCTCCCATAGCACGGGAATCAATCGAGAACCGTTACCTGCTCCGGCCTCTCCAAAATAATTTCCGGCTTTCCCTTATATTCCCTGACGCATCCCGTCACCCGGATTACTCTATTTAAATAATATTTTTCAGGATTTTCAGGAAACAGGGAAAATGAATTGGAAAATATGACCGCGGTAAGATAACGCTTGTAATCCTTGTGGAAATTTAGCAGGCATACTTTGCCTGAATTATGGGATGCGACTATGCGGCCATCAACTGTAATATATTTGCCGTAGTAATCCGCCGCATCCCGCCACCCGACGTTTTCCGGCAATTTGCGCCCGGCATCAAGTCCATCCGCGATTGCCGGCGCGCCGGCGCCGGGGTATTTTTTTATAATATTTTGCATGAAATTATTCAGTTCACGGCGGCCTTCCATGCTCAAGGATTCATAATCCGTCAAAAGGCGGGCGACGGCGCCGTCTGTGAGGGAATAATTCCACAAACCATACTGGCATTGCCGCGCATTGTGTTCCAGGGAAATAAATTCGGACATCCTGGAAAAAGGAAAGCGCGTGTACGCATAACCGTACCCGCGCCTCAATATCTCGGCATTAAGCATTTTATCGTCAACATAAACGTATGCGAGCAGCCGCCCGTAACTGTCTCTTTGCTTACCCGGTTCAAACTCAAGCCGGCAGCCGGCTCCCTCGGCCATGGACTGCAAAAACGCTTGAGCCTCCTGCGCGAAACGCTGGACAGGCAACTCCGGATGATGCAATTCCGGCGTATCCACGCCGATAAGACGCACCGTTTCCCCATTTGAAAGCGCAAGTGTGTCGCCATCAATGACACGGGCGATCTTGCGCGCCACTGCGGGAGATACCTGAACAGCCGCCGCATTATTTGTGTCAGAAACATGAATGCGCTTGTGAAACCGATGCACAAGCAACAGCGCAACACAAGCCGGCACTGCAACAGCGACAACAATCCTTATATAGCGATCCCTTGGCATATATTATTTAGTGACGTTACTCAAGCAGTTATATAGTCATTAAGCGGTTTCAATCTGCGGCCTGCAAATTGAAACCGAACAGCCTTATTGTTCGAGTATCTCTTTAGCGTTTAGAAGTTATCGTCGTCATTGCGAGCCCAAAGGGCGTGGCAATCTCACTTTTCATCAGAAGCAACGTCGAGATTGCTTCGCTCTCGCTCGCAATGACCTCAAACTGCTAAAGAGACACATGTTCGAGTTTCTAAGGTCTGTAAGACAATCCGCCGGGAAGGTGTGGCTTTGAGTCCACCTCAAGCGGCGCGACTTTGAGACAAAATACTTTTTGGGGACGTCAGCTTTGATTGTTTGAAGCTCATGCTTCCCAACGGGAAGTATGAGCAAGTTTTCAAAGCTGCCAAAAAGTCTTTTGGCTCATGCCGCAGTGGACTCAATGCCACACCTTCACGGCACAACAGCAGATATATCGTTTCAACGTTTGACTATACAGATTTTGCGTAACATCAATTATTTAAGGGGCTTTTTTTTAGTCCCTTTTGCTGCATTCTGTGCGGCTTTATCATGGGATCGCCGGTTAATAAGCTCCACCGCCTCTTTCGCGGCTGCGGAAACCAGCGCGTCGTTATCGCCAAACAGTTTTTCAAGTTCGGCAATATCCGACGGCATCCCGACTTGTCCAAGCGCCCGTGCGCATGCGCGCCGCACAATACTGACAGGATCGCTCATGTTTTTAATAAGCATGGGCGCCGCGGATTCAATTCCCAGATTGCCGGCCACCTGCGCCGACATTACCCTCACGCCCTCGGCTTCGTCTCCGAGCATGTTTACAATGGAAGAATAGCTTGAAGGATCATTTATTTTACCCAGGGCGCGCAGTGCTTCGCTCCTGAAAACAGGATAGGTTTCTTTAAGCATGGCTGTTATAGCCGGCAGCGCCGCCTTGTTTTTTAAATCTCCCAGCGCCATTACCACGCTCATCCGTACTTGAGGGTTTTTTTCGTTTTTGAGTATGTTCAATAGAGGCTGGACAGCCCTGGCATCGCCGGTAACGGCCAACCCCTGTATTGCCGCCCGGCGCACGTCAACGGCTTCGTCCGCAAGCAGCGAAATAAGGGCGGGCACGTTGCTTTTCTTTTTCTCGTTGCCAACAAGTATAGCCGCGGTACGCCTGACGGAAGAGTTGGTGTCGGAAAGTTTTTCAATGTTGGTACGATTGTCAACAACAGTTGCCGAAGAACTGCCGATTTCCGGCGCAACCGACGGAACACCGTCGTCAACGGGAACTTCACTCGCGCCATGACACTGTGCCGCCAATGCCCCGAGAAGAATGTAGCAAACAACCGCCGCTTTCCCTGTCACGATAGGCCTCCTACCTGGCGCTTTGATGTTCGACACCAAGTGCGAGTTTTTTTACACCCGCTTTTTTCGTCATATCCAGCACGCTGATTACTTCTTTGTATGCTATCTGCCGGTCGGCGTTCAGCACTACGACGAGATCCGGATTATTGGATAGCCGCGCAATAAGCTCCTGCTCAAGCCCGGCGCTGTCAATGGCCTTGTCATTCAAAAAAAGGCGGCCGTCGGCCGTTATCTTGACAGTAATATTTTTATCCGTGGGAACAGCTTCGACGGAACCGGCTTTTGGCAGTTTAATTTTGATGGAGGAATTCATCAGGAGCGGCGTGGTAATCATGAAAATGATGAGCAACACCAGAACGACATCGGTAAATGGCGTTATGTTTATTTCCGTCATGACCCGGCCACGCTTTATTGGCTGTTTCATGGCTTGCCGGTGGTTAAAAGATCGGTTGTTTCCGAAGCGCAATACTCCATCTCGGTTACGAATGTATCTACGCGCTTCATGAAGTAATTATAACCTATAACCGCGGGAATTGCCACCATCAAACCCGTTGCCGTGCATATCAGCGCCTCGGAGACGCCGCCGATTACAACCGATATGCCGCCCGTACCGATTGTCGAAATATTATGGAATGCCCGCACAATGCCAAGCACCGTGCCGAACAATCCGATGTAGACCGCCGTATTGCCTATGGTGCCGATTATGCTTGTATACTCCTCCAGCTTTACGGTTTCAAGCATGATCTCGCGTTCCATGGCGTTGGAAATTATCTTTTCCTCGTGCCCGTGTTTTTTCAACCCTGCGCGCACCACCGCTGCCGAGGGAGAAGCGCTGGCCTCGCACAAAGCGATCGCCCTGGCGACCGCGCCTTTCTCAATTTCAGATTTTATGGAGGCCATGAACTCCACCCTTCCTGTTCGTGATTTCCTGCGATAGCTGGCCAGTTTTGCAAGCATTACACCCAGCGAAAGCACAGAGCAAAACAAAAGAATATACATGGTGAATCCGCCCATGTTAATAATCTCTACTATGGTTTTTCCCTCAAACATATTAAAAATACCTCCTAAAACTTGAGCCGCAGGCCTGTTTCAAGCCGTGTTGCGCGCTCCAGGAAACCCGGTTGCGGTTCTATTGACTGGCCAAGCAGATTTTTACCGGCGGCAAAAAGCTCTATACCACTCTCGAACGCCCTGGTTATGCTGCAACCCGCGTCAAAATACGATCCTATGGCCACAAGCGGATCAAACGAAACGGGCGTCTCACCGGCATGGGAACAGGTAAACCCAAACGTCCAGCAGCTCAATGAATAATCCAATGAAACCGCGATGTCGTATTCCGGCACCAGCGGCACTCCGCTTACGGTATTGCGGGCAAAAGAAACGCGCGCGTTCCACGGGCGATATGCAAGCGTTAAATCGCCCTTAATCAGAGACTGGTACTTGCGTTCGATATTCACGGGCATAACAGCATAGCTCCCGGGCAACGGCGAGTTATAAATATAATCCACGGTATCCTTCTGATAAAAAGTAATGCCGCATGAACTT
>MGVF01000019.1 GCA_001800355.1 Elusimicrobia bacterium RIFOXYA2_FULL_50_26 | reverse complement strand
GCATGTCCAGTTTTTGTTGTCCAGGTTGGTTATCGCGCCGACAGGATAATAACATCCGGCATTCCACATACCGCCATCGTCCGTGTGGTGAAATAACAGGTCTGAATCGTCGTTATTCTGGGCACCCAATATTCCAATCTGGTAGTTGCCTCCATCCGCATATGCCCTGATAAACTTCATGCCGGCTGCGTCAATATCCCTGGGTTGCCCATCGGTTCCTATGGCGGTCTGGCTCGATGTCCAGTTTCCGTAAAGCGCAAACCAGTAACGTATTGTGAGCGTATCCGACTTTACATCCGTTGATAAATCTATAAGGTCATGCGTACCGGTCGGGTAGGCAACATCGCCCAGGCCGATATTAATATGGGCATCAATACTGGTTGCTGTCTTTTCGATATAAGGATCATATTGTGTTGTGCAGAATTGAAACGCCCAGAACTTGTTGCCCGAGCGCGGCTGAATATTCCCAACCGAATAGACAACATTTGTGCCGTTTGTGAAATATCCCCAATACGCGGATGCAACGCTTGTAAAAGGCCACCCGTTACCGGGGCTTGCGGTGCTATATGGCGGATAGGGAAGAGCGTCTTCAAATCCGTACTGCATAAGAAGCGTCCCGGCATTCAAGCAGGGCGAAAATAAAAGAAATTGAGCAAAAACCGGACATAAGATTTTAACAAGCCATTTTTTGGATAGTTGCATAAAATTTACCGTCCTTTGGTGGAATTATTTACCGCGGCCTTTGCGTTTGGCGTTCATTTCGTTCAGGGCGAAAATCTTGTCGCGGAGGCGGGCGGCCAGCTCGAAATCCAGGTTGTCGGCGGCCTGGCGCATTTGTTTCTCAAGCTCGGCGACGATTTTATTGAAGTTCGCGGGCGTTACATACTCGCCGGCGGATTCGCTTATAAGGTTGGCAAGGCCTTCCTCTTTTGCCTTGTACTGGAACTCTTCAAGGTCATGCACCGCTTTGACGATGGAGCGCGGCGTTATGTTATTTGCCCTGTTGTACTCTTCCTGTTTTATGCGGCGGCGATTCATTTCACCGAGTGCGCGGCTCATGGAGCCTGTCATATTGTCGGCGTAAAGTATCACTTTTCCCTCAACGTTGCGCGCAGCCCTTCCGCAGACCTGGATAAGCGTTGTTTCCGAGCGCAGGAAACCTTCCTTGTCCGCATCAAGCACCGCTACAAGCCCGACTTCGGGCAGGTCGAGGCCTTCGCGCAGCAGGTTTATGCCGACCAGCACGTCAAACTTGCCCAGGCGCAGGTTCTTTAGAATATCAACGCGGGCAAGCGCGTCAATCTCCGAATGCAGGTACTGGACAAGAAGCCCTTTCTCCTTCAGATAGTCCGTAAGATCTTCGGACATCCGCTTGGTGAGCGTGGTAACAAGCACGCGTTGTTTATGCTTGACGCAATAATTTATTTCACGTATAAGATCGTCAATCTGGTGTTCGATGGGACGTATAATCACCTCGGGGTCAATCAGCCCCGTGGGACGGATGATCAGTTCCGTCACCTCGCCGTGCGTTTTTGTAAGTTCGTATGCGGCCGGGGTTGCGGACACGTAGATAATCTGTTTCGTGATGGCTTCAAATTCATGAAACTTCAGTGGCCTGTTGTCCAGCGCCGACGGAAGCCGGAAGCCGAAATCCACAAGCGTTTGCTTGCGGCTGCGGTCGCCTTCGTACATGCCGCGTATCTGCGGCACCGTAATATGGGATTCGTCAATCACGGTAAGAAAATCGCCGCTGTCCGCGGTGCGGAAATAATCAATAAGGCATGCGGGGCGGGATCCCGCGGGGCGGCCTGATATAAGACGCGAATAGTTTTCTATGCCGTGGCAGAATCCGGTTTCGCGTATCATTTCGATGTCGTAGTGCGTGCGTTGTTCAAGCCGCTGATGCTCAAGAAGTTTCCCCTCCTGTTTCAGCTCAATAAGTCGCCGGGCAAGCTCGTCCTCTATGGATTTAATCGCCATTTCAAGTTGCGGCCGCGGGGTAACGAAATGGCGTGCGGGATATACGTAAACGCGTTCCTTGCCGGATATAACCGCGCCGGTAACCGGGTGAATTTCACTTATGCGCTCTATCTCATCGCCGAAAAGCTCCACGCGCAGCGCCGTCTCCAGGTATGCGGGATAAATCTCCAGCGTGTCGCCGCGCACCCTGAATGTTCCGCGGCCGAACTCAATATCGTTACGCTGGTAGTGAATGTTGACAAGCGCTGTAAGTATATCCTGCCGGGATTTTGCCTCGCCTTTCTTGAGGAACACGCACATCTGGCGGTACTCCTCCGGCGAACCCAGGTTATAAATGCACGATACCGACGCCACGATTATAACATCTTTGCGCTCAAGAAGTGACGTGGTGGCCTTAAGCCTCAGGCGGTCTATGTGGTCGTTTATTGAAGAATCTTTTTCAATGTAGGTATCTGTCTGGGGGATGTAGGCTTCCGGCTGGTAATAATCGTAATAAGAAATGAAATACTCCACGGCATTTTCCGGGAAGAACGATTTGAATTCGGCGTAAAGCTGGGCTGCGAGTATTTTATTCGGCGAGATTATAAGCGTTGGTTTCTGAACTTTTTCAATCAGGTTGGCGATGGTAAAGGTTTTGCCGGAGCCTGTTACCCCCAGCAATACCTGCTCTTTCCTGCCTTCCGTGATCGCCACGGTCAGGTTTTCTATTGCCGCCGGCTGATCCCCCGCCGGCTTGAAGGAAGATACTAACTTAAATCTGTTATCCACTGGTTGAACGCCCCCATTAGTTCTGTGGCTGTGGGGTCAAGCTCCAGGGGTGTGATGGAAACAAGCCCCTTGTTGACGGCAGCCAGATCCGTGCCGGCCTGGTATGTGCCGGAAACAGTTTTGCCTGCGAGCCAGTAATATTTCTGGCCGCGCGGGTCTATGCGGCATTCGATTTCCTCGTCGTAAATGCGTTTGCACAGCGTGGTTACGCGGAAGCCTTTTACGCGATACGGAACGTTTACGTTTAAATAAACATTTGACGGGAACACGCCTGAGAGCATGTGTTTAACCAGTTTTTTCGCGATACGCGCGGCAAGCCGGAAGTCCGCTTTAGCGCTTTCCGCCGCCGAGAGCGCTATCGAGGGAATCCCCAGCAGCGTTCCTTCCCGCGCGCCGGCGACCGTGCCTGAGTAGATAACGTCCTGCCCCAGGTTCGGGCCGGTATTTATGCCCGATACGACAACGTCAACTTTGGATTTTACGAGCGAAAGAACGCCGAAACGGACACAGTCCGTCGGTGTGCCGTTCGCGATGAAAGTATTAGAATCCAATTCCTGTATGCGCAGCGGTTTATGCAGCGTGATGGAATGGCTTGTTCCAGATCGTTCCTGGTCCGGAACGATTACTATAACGCGGGCTACCTTTTTAAGAGCCTTTACCAGCGGCTTCA
The DNA here is from genome assembly GCA_001800355.1 of Elusimicrobia bacterium RIFOXYA2_FULL_50_26. Classification (GTDB taxonomy): domain Bacteria; phylum Elusimicrobiota; class Endomicrobiia; order Endomicrobiales; family XYA2-FULL-47-53; genus XYB2-FULL-50-12. The sequence goes on along the minus strand of MGVF01000019.1, from coordinate 31,944 downwards.
ACCCCGGCCCGTATATCCCGTCATCGTTTGTAACAAGTATGGTTTTCATTCAGCTCTCATCATGGGTGTCTCTTTGCAGTCTGAGGTCATTGCGAGCGAGAGCGAAGCAATCTCGATGTTTCGTATCAAAACGATGAGATTGCTTCGCTCCGCTCGCAATGACGACGACAACTTCAAAACGCTAAAGAGACACCATCATGGTTTGTAGATTTTTAACGCCGAAACAGTTGCTATTGTTTCGAAGTCTCTGTCGCGATGGAATACTTCCAGCCGGTTTTCAATTGCGATGGCCGCGATTAACAGGTCAATACTTTTTCTAACGATAAGCCCTTTTCTTCTGCATAAGCGGTACAATCGGGCGGAATGTATGTAGGTGGCTGGCGTACGAGCTTCGATCAGAGGAAATTCAAGCAAATAGCGTTTTATTTCTTCGAAGATTTTATCATCGCTTATTCCCTGCAAAATCTCCATCACTATAATATCGGTTAGTACTATTTCGCCGTTTCTGTTTTCCAGTAAGTCCTTTAATGCAGCGGCATGCTCTGAATGGGTATTACGAAACAGCTCAATCCAGACGGAAGTGTCAACGATAATCATTACATTGTTCTCATTTTATCGAGATTCCCTTTCCAGCATTTTGTGCCGGCGAATTTAAGGATGCCCTTGCGGTGTTTTATTTTTACAAGTTCTTCCAGGGCATAATTAACCAGCTCTTTTTTTGTTTTGCAATGCGTTATGCTCATGCCTTCTTTTATAAGCCTGTCATTAATATCAATATTGGTACGTGTCATTTCATTCTCCTTTGCGATCCATACACCAATTATACTATCTTTTTGTGTATAATACAATATTAACAACGGCGGTGTCTCTTTAGCAGTTTGAGGTCATTGCGAGCGAGAGCGAAGCAATCTTGCTGTTTCGTATCAAAACGACGAGATTGCTTCGCTCCGCTCGCAATGACGACGACAACTTCAAAACGCTAAAGAGGCACTAACGGCGTCGGCAAGGCGGGATTGTGGCAGGGCGGGCGGCGGGGGCGGTGGGGCGGTGTGTGTTGCGAATGTTTCGGCGGCAGCCACGATCCGGCTTGCCAGCAGCGCGGGCGTTAGCGCGTTTTCGCGTATTTCCACTGCCTGGCCTGATTGTACCAGTAGCGAGGCGTTGAAGTGCTGATGGTCGGCGGTTGCATGAGGGTACGGGACAAGCACTGCCTTCTTTTTAAGGAACGACAGTTCCGTAACAGTCGTGGCGCCGGCGCGGCAGATTACAAGGTCGGCGGCCGAATATGCAAGCCCGATCTCGTGGAGATAGGCGCGCACGGCGGCACGTATGCCGGCGGCCTTATATGCTGCTGCAACCGTATCGGCGTCGCGTTTGCCGGCCAGGTGTATGAATTGAAGCTTATCTTTTGCGTCGGCAAGCTCCGGCAGTGTAGAGACGATTGCCGTGTTCAGCGCCGAAGCTCCAAGGCTTCCGCCGAAAACCAACACGGTGCATTTGGCCGGGTCAAGGCCGAAGAAGGCGTATGCCTCGCGCGGCTGCGCGTTAAACAGGTCTGCGCGCACGGGGTTGCCGGTTACTATGGTTTTGCGCCGGCTGAAGAATGAAGCGGATTGTTCGAAACTTACGGCAACGGTACCGCAAAAATGCGACAGGATGCGGTTGCTAAGCCCGGGAATATAATTCTGCTCGTGTATAAGCGTCCGCATCCCCATCAATCGCGCAATGAATACGGCTGGAAATGAAATGTAGCCGCCCATGCCCACTACCGCTTCCGGTTTCAATTCTCCAAGAACACGCGCCGTTGCAAACAGGCCTTTAAAAAGAAAATATATAAATCCGGCGAATCTAAAGGATATTTTCCTGGGCATTCCTCGCACGGGAATGGCGCGAAACGCAAATTGTTCACGTGCCAGTATATCTTGCGCCGGATCGTTTTCGCGCACGATAAACACCGGTGTAAAGTTGCGACGGGCAAGTTCCCGCGCCAGCGCAATGCCCGGGTACAGGTGGCCTCCGGTTCCCCCCGCCGCAATAATAATTGTTTTCAGTTCTGGCATCAATAATTCCCTTTTTTCGCCTGATGTTTTTTCATGTGCCGCGAAACGTTCAACAGTATGCCTACCCCCGCCATATTAATGACAAGAGCGGTGCCGCCGAAAGATACAAACGGCAAAGGCAGCCCCTTGGTGGGCAGTAACCCCGTCGCCACACCCATGTTGAAAACGGCCTGGGTTGTTATCAAAAGAGTGATGCCCATGGCCAGCATCCCTCCGAAGAAATCAGGGCTGTTTTTAGATATCATCCATCCCCGCCAGGCAAATATGATAAATAAAACAATAAGTATTATCGTGCCTATGAATCCTGTTTCCTCGCCTATTATAGGGAAAATGAAATCCGTATGCGGTTCCGGCAGGTAAAACAGTTTCATCTGGCTGTGGGCAAGCCCCCTGCCGAAAAAACCGCCGTTGCCCAGCGCAAGGATTGATTGATCCAACTGGTATGAACTGGAGCTGATATCGCCCACTGATTGCAGGTACGCCTTCATGCGCGCAAGGCGGTACGGCTTTCGCAGAATTTCCAGGGCTACCAGCGGCACGAACGATATACCTATTAATAGCAAATGTCCCAGGCGCGCGCCGGCTACGAACAGCATGGCCACCGTAACCGCAACCATTATTACCGGCGTGCCTAAATCGGGCTCAAGTGATATAAGAAAGCAGAACAAGCCCGCAAGCCCCAGGGCAGGTAAAAGCCCTTTCATCTTATTCAGCCGACTTTTTTTTCTATCCATGAAATCGGCCATTGCTATCACAAGCGCGAGCTTGGCGAATTCCGAAGGTTGGAAGCTCATCGGCCCCAGCTTAAACCAGCGTTTTGCGCCGCCTTTTTCCGAGCCGATTATCACGACAAGCACCAATAGCGTTACGGCCGTTATTATAAGCGGCCGCGTGAGTTCCTGAAGTTTACGGTAGTCGTAGCGCGAGAATGCAAACATGGCGACAGCGCCGGCGGCTACCCATATAACATGTTTGATGATAAAGATGTATGGTGTTTGGAAGCGAATTTCAGCCATAATTACACTCGACGAAAAAACCATAATCGTGCCGAATGTAACCAGTATTGCGGTTAACAAAAGGAGCGTGAAATCAGTGCTATACGTTGCGTCGTTTTTCTTGCCTTTCATCAGCCCCATCACCCTGCCCTTTCTCCGTTGGCTTGTCATTATACACAGGCCTGAGATTATCGTCGGTAACTCGTTTCCTCTCCCCGTCGGGGAGAGGAAAGGTGAGGGGGAGCTAAAGGTTCTGTTCCCGACGACTTCCCCCTCATCCTGGCCTTCTCCCCGGCGGGGAGAAGGAACTTATGCCTGCGTAGAGAGGATCTTTTTTTTGACGATGTCTTTGAAGCGGCGCCCCCTGTCTTCGTAATCCTTGAACTGGTCGAACGAGGCGCAGGCCGGCGAGAGCAGGACTATTTCGCCGCGTTTTGCAAGCGAGGCGGCAAGCTCCACGGCGGTTTCAAGCGTGCCTGTGAAATAAAACGCGGTGGAGCCGGAGAGTTCCTTTCGTATTTTATTGGCCGCCTCGCCAATAAGAAGTATGCCGCGGACGTTCTTCTTTATCAGCGGCTCAAGCGGCTTGTATGGAGCGCCCTTATCCCTGCCGCCCAGGATAAGCCATACGCCCTGCTTATTAAACGAGCGCAGCGCCACAACGGTTGAATCTACATTCGTTCCCTTTGAATCATTTATGTATCGCACGCCGTTTATCTCGGCCACGAATTCCATGCGGTGTTCGACGCCCTTAAACTCCGCCAGGGTTTTTTTGATTACTTGTTCAGCTATACCCGCGGCAGCGGCCATCGCAACAGCCGCCATGGCATTTTCAATATTATGCATGCCCGGTATTTTTAATTTGGCAGGCAGCGAGTATTGCGCAAACGGCAGCCGCACCTCTATGCGCCCTTTATAAAAATAGACGCCGGACGCTATCTTTTTACGGCTGAAAAATATAACCCGGCCAGGGCATGACCGGGCAAGTTTGCGGCAGGCAGGATCGTCATAATTAAGGACGCATGTATCGTCCTTCGACTGGCGGCCGAAAATTTTTGCCTTGGCCAGCGCGTAATTTTCCATTGTATGGTGATGCTCTATATGGTCGGGCGTAATGTTTAGTATTGCGCAGATGTCGGGATGAAATTCGGGCGAGTCTTCCAACTGGTAACTTGATACCTCAAGAACCACGGTCGTTTTCGGGGTAATGCTTACAACATGCGCTGCCAGCGGATCGCCGATGTTCCCCGCGACTATTGTCTTTCGCCCCGCATTTTTGCATAGTTCGCCCATCAACGTTGTGGTGGTTGTTTTTCCATTGGTGCCGGTTATGGCGATGGTGGAGGAAGGTGTTATCAGGCGGCTTGCAAGCTCTATCTCGCTTACTACCGGGATCTTTAAGCCGTCCGCTTTTTTAAGTATGGTTATGTCCCTGTGGATGCCGGGACTTTTGACGATTATATCGCAGCCCAGCAGGGCTTTGGAGTGCCCCCCGAATTCGTGGCGTATGCCTTTTGCAAGCTGCTGCAACGCCGCGGCACATTCTTTTTTTTCGCGCACCTCGCTTACCAGTACGCTTGCACCCATGGAGTGAGCCATATTGGCTGCCGCGATCCCGGAACGCGCCATGCCGAGGACGCCTGTTTTTTTCCCTTTCAATGTGCTTGTCATCGGAGTTTTAACGAGGCGAGAGCTATCAGGGACAATATAATACTTATAATCCAGAAACGTATGGTAACTTTTGTTTCAGGCCAACCGGAGAGCTCGAAATGGTGGTGTATGGGAGCCATCTTGAAAATTCTTTTTTTGCGGTGGCGAAATGAGTAAACCTGCAGGATAACGGACAGCGCCTCGGCGACGAATACTCCTCCTATGATCACAAGTATCAATTCCTGTTTAATGAATACGGCTATAAGCCCGAGCGCGCCGCCCAGGAATAGACTGCCCGTATCCCCCATGAACATCTGGGCGGGATATGCGTTGAACCATAGGAATCCGAGGCCCGCGCCTATCAAAGCCGCAAGAAATATGCTCAGTTCTCCGGAGCCCGGCACCGGGATAATGCGCAGGTATTGCGCTATTTTTAAATGTCCGGCAAAGTATGCAAGCGCGCCAAGCGTGAATGCGGCGATAATCAGGCTGCCGATGGCAAGCCCGTCAAGCCCGTCGGTAAGGTTAACCGCGTTAGAGCTTCCTATTATTATAAGAGCCGAGAAAAGTATATAACCGGAATAAAGGTTTACGAACACATCTTTCAGGTAAGGGACGTTGATGGAAGACGCGTATGCGCTATTTGCCGGGAAGAACCACAGGTAAACGGCTATGATGGCGGCAAAGACGGTTTGTCCCAGGAATTTACTTTGGGGCGACAAGCCCCTGGGATGCTTTTTTACAAGTTTTAGATAGTCGTCCCAGAAGCCGAGAAGGCCGAGCCACACGGTGCCGGCAAGCGTCAGCAGAATAAAGCGATTGTCCAGCCGCGCCCATAAAAGCGTGGAGATAACCATGGAGACAAGTATCAACAATCCGCCCATGGTCGGAGTCCCTGCTTTTGAAAGGTGCGATGCAGGGCCGTCATTGCGCACGGTTTGTCCGATTTTCAGGCGTTGAAGGTAGCGTATCAAAGGCGGGCCGAAGATAAAGCAGATTAGCAGGCTGGTAAGTATCGCTCCGCCCACGCGAAAGGTAATATACTGGAACAGGTTAAACGGTGAAAAGTAATAACGTAACGGGTATAGCAGGTGGTAGAACATTTATTCTCCGGTTTCCGAAAACAAGTGGGCTATGGTTACTTCCAGGCGCATGCCTCTCGATCCCTTGAACAGGATCGCGTCGCCGGGTTGAAGGTAATGTTGTATTTCAAGTTCCATGGCATCGCGGTCGGTAAAGTGCTGCGCGGATGCCGCGCCGGTCGCATTTTCCATCAACGGCCCGAACAAGAAAATCTTATCCAGCGGCCGTGTTGCCAGGAATTCGCCCAGTTGCCGGTGTTCGCTTTCCGCATTGGCGCCAAGCTCCAGCATGTCGGCAAGAACTATAACCTTTCTTTTGTCGGCGAAGGATTGTATGAAGCTGTCTATGGATGCCCTCATCGAAGACGGATTGGCGTTATAAGCGTCATTTATTACAGTTACATTGTTGGCCGTAACATATTCTTCCATGCGCATGGCGGGCGGTTTGAAATGCTCCAGCCCCTGCTTTATCTGGTCAAGCCTTGCTCCCAGTTTCCAGGCGGCGGCAGCGGCATAGAGCGCGTTGTAAATATTGAATTTTCCGTACATGGGAAGGCGCACCGGCACTGTTTTTCCCTCCACGGACAATTTGAAAACGGGTTTGCCCTGCCATTGCTCCATGTCCCTGGCGCAAACAACGGCTTTTGATTCCATGCTTACGGGAATAATCTCCCTGTCGTTTACATGCGCGATGCGTGAAAGATACGGATCGTCGGCATTTATTATTACCCACCCGCCAGTTGCGATTCCCGGGATAAGCGATGTTTTTTCAGCGAATACGCCGTCAAAATTTTTGAATGTTTCAATATGAGCCAGGCCGATGTTGGTTATTATTCCGCCGACGGGCGAGGCTATGTCGCAAAGGCGGCTTATCTCGCCGGGAAGCGACGTTCCCATCTCGACTACGGCATAGCGGTGTTGGTGTCCCAGGTTAAAAAGCGTCAGCGGCACGCCTATCTGGTTATTATGGTTGCCGGCATTTTTCAGCGTAGGGCTGTCTAGTTCAAGAATCGCCGTCAGCATTTCTTTCGTCGTCGTTTTGCCGTTGGAGCCGGTTATGGCGACAAGCGGTATATTCCACTTTTTGCGGTAGTATCTTGCCAGGTCGCCGAGGGCGAAGGTTGTATCCACTACCTTTATCATTGCCGGAAGGAATGGGAACGGATTGCCGATAGGCACGTCGGTAATTGAAACTATAAGGCCGCCGGCCAGCCTCTCGGCCGCGTTCTTTATGAACTCGTGTCCGTCGAAATTTCTGCCGGTTATGGCAAAAAAGAAGTCTCCCCTGTGCAGTGTCCTTGTATCTATAGAAATTGCGCGAACCGGGGCATGGGGATCACCCAGCAGGAATTCTCCGCGCGTTGCGTTCACCAGTTCATGAAGATAAAGATTTTCCATGTAGATATTTCCCTGCCGTTTCAGCGTCATTAAAGTGGATGCGCTGGTTTCCTATTATCTGGTATGTTTCGTGTCCTTTTCCAGCAAGAAGTATGATATCGCCTTTTTGAGCCATCGCGATAGCCGCGGCTATCGCCTGTTCGCGGTCTATTGTAACCTGGTAATTATTGCGGTTGCGGCGACGGATGCCCACTTCTATATCAAGCGCTATTTTCTGAGGATCTTCGCTGCGCGGGTTATCCGACGTTACTATCACAAAATCGCTTCCGGCGGTCGCAACTTCGCCCATCAGCGGACGCTTGGAACGGTCGCGGTCGCCGCCGCAGCCGAATACGGTTATAAGCCTTGCCGGTTTAAGAGCGCGCAGCGCAGTGATAACGTTATGGAGGGCGTCGTCCGTATGCGCAAAATCAACGACAACCGTAAAACCGTGTCCGCTTGCAACCTGTTCAAGCCGTCCCGGCACAGCTGGCACGGCATTGAGGCTTTCAATGACGTTGTCGAACGTTATACCGTTGTACAGCGCCGCGGCAGCGGCGGCTAACGCGTTATAAACATTATGTTCCCCGAGGTGCGACAAGCGTATCTTGCTGCGGCCGAACGGCGAAGAGAGGACGAAATCAGTCCCCCGTCCACTCAAAGCTATGTGGCCTGCGCTTATGTCCGCCGCCGGCGAGAGGCCGTAAGTGACGATTTTTGCTTTTGGAACAAAAGTTTTCAGCTTTTTGCCCCAGGGATCATCGGCATTGATTATAGCACATTTAGGCGTTTTTTTGGAATTGTTTTGCAGTGACGCGAACAGGCGGGATTTGGCCGCAAAGTATTCATCCATTGTCTGGTGAAAGTCAAGGTGGTCGCGCGTCAGGTTGGTGAAGATCGCCATATCGAATTCTATTCCCCTGACGCGTTCAAGCATCAACGCATGCGACGATACCTCTATTATAGCTGCCATGGTTTTTACCCTGACCATGCCGCTGAGAATGCGGTAGACATCGGAAGATTGGGGTGTGGTATTAGGCGCCGGCCATGTTTTACCGCCGTAGCGATAGTTCACCGTGCCTATAACGCCCGACGGAACGCCGTTGCGGTTGAAAATACTTTCTATAAAGTAACTCGTGGTTGTTTTGCCGTTAGTTCCCGTGATGCCTATGACGTTGAGTTTTCTGTCAGGGTTTCGGTAGAAACGCGCGCTTATTTCGGCAAGCGCCTTTCTGGGGTCAATAGCCGTTATCCAGGGCAGGCCGTTTCCCTGTGGCGTTGCGGCGGACACGACCGCGATCGCGCCGGCCGAGACGGCATCTGCGGCAAAGCTGTTGCCGTTGGTTTTCGTCCCCGGCAGCGCGACGAACACGAAATCCTTTTTCACCTGCCGCGAATCGTAAGCGATGCCTTTTACGTTTATATCAGTCCGGCAGTAATTGGTGTATTCAAATCCCGATAGTAATTCAGATAATATCATGCTTGCACGCTCATCTCTTTAACGCTACGGTTGTTTCATTCCCGCCTTTTGCAAGGTAAATCGTTTGCTGGTCAGGGCTGATTCTAAGGTAGCTGACGGCGCGCGCAGCCACCTTGTTAAACACGGGCGCCGCGCGTGACGACCCCCAGTAATCGCCTTTCGGTTCGTCGAGAACAACTGTTATAACCATCCGAGGATTGTTCGCCGGTATCACTCCGCAGAACGACGCGATATAAGAAGTAGGCGAGTATTTTTTAGTGGACGGGTCGCGTTTCTGCGCGGTGCCTGTTTTACCGCCGACTGAATAATACGGCACTTTTGCCGCGCGTCCCGTCCCTTTTTCCACTACTCCGATCAGCATTTCGTGGATTTCATTTGCGACCTCAGGTGAAACGGCGGCGCGTATAACCCTCCGTTCGGAACGATAAATTATTTCTCCGTCAGGCCTGCGTATCTCGTCAATAAGCCGCGGCTCCAGCAATAACCCGCCGTTGAACAGCGCGGCATAAGCGTTTGATATCTGCAATGCCGTAACGCCTATTCCCTGGCCGAATGAAATTGTAGGCAACGATAATCCGTCCCACTTTTCAGGCTCTCGCAACAGGCCGCGCGCTTCGCCTGGAAGATCTATGCCGGTTACGGTGTTAAAACCGAACTGCCGTATGTAACGATAAAGTTTTTCCTTGCCGAGCCGCTGGCTCACCTTGGCGAAACCGATATTCGACGAGTACTCCATTATCTGGTCAAAGGTCAGCAACCCCTTTTTTTCGTGGTCGTTTATTGTGTGGCCGTACATCTTGTACTTGCCGTCTTCGCACCATAATACTTCGGAGCGTTTAACAAGTTTTTCTTCAAGCGCCGCCGCAGCCGTGATGGCCTTGAAAGTCGAGCCGGGTTCAAAAATATCGCTTACCGCTGGGTTTTTAAGCGCGCTCCATGAACCTGAAAAGTCGCCCGGGTCGTAATTCGGGCGGGATGCCATGGCAAGAATCTCGCCGGACGATGGATCCTGGATGATGATCATCGCTTTCTTTGCGTTGGACTGTCGCCATGCGCGGTCAATTTCCTGTTCGGCGATAAACTGTATGTTGCGGTCTATTGTCAGCCGGACGTCGGCGCCGCGCAATTCTTCGGGTTTCAGCAGCCGTTCCGCTATCTCCCTGCCTCTGCCGTCGCGCATACGCAGATTCTTAAGTTTTTCCCCGGTTAGATAGGAGTTGGCCACGTATTCGATGCCTTCAAGGCCGGCATTGTCTTTGCCTACCACGCCCAGGATATGGCAGGCCATTTTTCCTTCAGGGTGACGGCGGCTGAATTTGGATTCAAATCCCAGGCCGGGCTGCCTCAACTGTTTGATACGCTTTACAGTTTCAAGATCAAGCGAATCGGTAAGCGGAATGTATGACGACCCATTTTTTGCGGCCAGTATCCCGCGAGGTATGGAAACATGTAATTTGGCGAGTTGGCGTTCAACTTCGGCAGGTTCCGTCATCAGGTTTGTATCTGCGAAAAGTGAATATTCTTTTACGCTCATGGCAAGGACCCTGTCCTGCTTGTCCAATATCATGCCACGCAGCGGCATCTCGGGGTGTTCGCGGCATACCAGCTTTTGTGCCCGGCGATATATCTCCTCCTGGTGCCAGACCTGGAGAAAGAAAAGGCGGGCGCCTATGGCCGAAAAGGCGAGCATGGCGGCAATAATCGGGATAATGGTGCGGTTGCGGTTTTTCATTTCAGATAGTGAGTAATTTTATCGTCCGGCGTAATAAGTTTATTATCTTGCGCTACCCGGTCAAGCCGTTCCATCGAGATTAGACGGTTGACTTTGAGCCTCCACTCGTAATTTTCCTGTTCCCATTTTTCGCATTCGCCGCGCAGGGCATCAACTTTGTACCCGAGGCGCATGGACTGCGTCTGTTGCCAGACGTAAAATGAAAGAATGAAAGCAATCGTCAAAAGCAGGTAGAAGTATCGCAGCGCCATCGGAATTGACCTCGAAGTTATTGTGCAGTTTTTTCTGTTTTGACTATTGACTGAATTTTTTCGTGTCTCTTTAGCGTTTAGAAGTTGTCGTCGTCATTGCGAGGAACGAAGTGACGAAGCAATCTCGCCTTTATAGTCGTCAAACAACAAGATTGCTTCGCTCTCGCTCGCAATGACCTCAGACTGCTAAAGAGACACATTTTTTTCTACCGCGCGCAGCTTTGCGCTCCGGCTTCGCGGATTCTCTGAAATCTCATTCTCGGAAGGAGGAACGACTTTCTTCGTCAATAAACGGTATATGCCTTCATGGGCAAGGGACCTGAAATTATTCTTAACTATGCGATCCTCAAGTGAATGGTAGCTGAGTATAACCATCCTGCCGCCGGAAGCAAGCAGGGCGGGAGCATCATTTAGAAGGTTTGTAAGATTATCAAGTTCAGTGTTTACCGCGATTCGCAGCGCCTGGAATACCTTCGTGGCGGGATGTATTTTGCCTTTACGGTATTTTACCTTTTGCACGGTTTCGGCAAGTTCCTGTCCCGAAGTTATGCGGCGGCGTTCGCGCGCCCGCACTATTGCGCGTGCAATCGGGCGGCTGAAAAATTCTCCTCCCAGCGTATAAAAAAGATTCGCGAGTTCAGTTTCGCCCATTGTGTTGACGATGTGTTCCGCGTCCGCCCCAAGCCGTTTATCCATTCTCATGTCAAGCCTTGGAGACAAAAATCCGAACCCGCGCTCAATGTCATCAAGCTGCCTGGATGAAACGCCGAGATCGGCCAGTATGCCGTTGACCGCACGAATGTTAAGCGCGGAGCACACCGCCGCGATGTTTTTAAAATTTTCCCTGATTATCTGCACGCGGTTGGCGAACCGTTCAAGGTTGCGGGCTGCTTCGCCGGTGGCTTCCTCGTCGGCATCAATGCCTATCACGCGCAAGGACGGGTAACGCTCAAGTAGATACGCGCTATGCCCGCCGCCTCCAAGGGTACAATCAATTATAATCCCCGAAGGGTTGTTTATAAGATATTCCCCGACCTCGGCCGTCATCACAGGTTTGTGATAAGTGGATTGTTCCATTTTTTATTAAATTTCCAGTTTGGCGGCCATGTTGCGGAAGGATGTGTCCGCCTTTTCCCTGAAGTATTTTTCCCAGCGCTTGCTATCCCAGATTTCCAGGCGGTTACCGACGCCTATAATCATGACTTCCTTGCCGATAGCAGCATACTCTATAAGGTTTTGCGGCAGCAGGATTCTCCCCTGGTTATCCGGCACAACCTCGTTTGCCCCGGATAAAAGCGCGCGTTTAAAAGCGCGTTCTTCAATTTTATCCGGCAGCGACAGTTCTTCGAGTTTTATAATTACTTTTTGCCAGGCGGCGGTATCATAGAGGTAAAGACATTCTTCGAGTCCCCTCGTTAAAACGAACAACGCGCTGCGGGTGCGGAAGCGCGAAGGAAGAAAAAGGCGGTTTTTTGAGTCGAAGGAGTGTGTGTACTGGCCTATGTACATTGTCCCGTTTGTCGTTTTCATTCGCGTTCGCCTCTGCTGTACACTTTCCACCACTTTCCACCACTTTGGTATAAGTATACAACTAGCACGCAAATTTGTCAAGAGAAAAGAAAAGAGGTGAGATATAAGAATTATTGCTGATGTTACGCAAGAAATGCCAAAGTTGCTGTCATTGCGAGCGAAGCGAAGCAATCTCGCTGTTTCGTATCAAAACGACGAGATTGCTTCGTCGCGAAGGCTCCTCGCAATGACACGCTGCGTAACATTAGAAGTTATTACTTTTGGAGGATCATGCGGAGGGCTATGATTAAGAGGACAAAACCGAAGATTTTACGTAAAGTCTCATTAGTGAATCCCGAAGCAAGATTTGCGCCGAGGAATCCCCCTAAAAAAAATCCCAGGCATACGAAGGCCGCTATGCCGGTGTTTACATTCCCCTGTTTATAGTATACCCAGGCTGCAAGGAGCCCGATGGGCGGAACCATTATGGCAAGCGTAGTGCCTTGAGCTTTTGCCTGGGTCATGCCGAAAAAATAAACAAGCGCCGGTATCAAAATAATCCCGCCGCCTATGCCCACCAGCCCGCTGACAACCCCCGCCGCAAACCCAAGTAGAATGTATATGATAATCATGGCAATTACCGACACTCAATAACTAAACCAGCGGTTTTAATAAATGGTGTCTCTTTAGCATTTTGAAGCTGTCGTCGTCATTGCGAGCCCAAAGGGCGCGGCAATCTCGCTTTTCATCGGAAGCAACATCGAGATTGCTTCGCTCTCGCTCGCAATGACCTCAAACGGCTAAAGAGACACAATAAATGAAAGTCTTTAACCTTCACTGATCACTGCTAACTGTTTACTGTATAGAACAACCTGTACACCGGATTCTGTTTCCCGCCTCATCGGCAGGCCAAGATCATTTCTCTGTCCGACGGATTACTCCGCCGGATCAAGCGGCTTACCGCGCACCGGTAGAAACTGATGCGCTATTGCCTTGCTTCCCAGTAAGGATTTAGCCGTTTCATGCCCCGGCATTACACCGGAGCGTCCTTCCGCATAATACACTTGCGGAAGGCCATTTGCCTTTCGGTAAATGGCGTTTCTGTTCGCACCTCTCGTCGTTACAAAGCAACGACGGATGGGAATTGCCCACTACCGTTTTCTTCACAAACAACATGAAGGTGAAGTCCGGACTTTCCTCCCCCGCATGGCGATTGTCAAACGGGAGCGATCTTTCGGTTGTTCTACAATATTATTTTTTCGTCAATGGCTTTGTTGGCCAGGCGGTCGGCGGCTGAATTTTTTTCACGGGGGATGTGCGCAAAGCAGATTTCTTTGAAGGCCGGGATCATGGCTTTTGCGGTTTTGAAATATTCCGCAAGTGTTTCATTCTTGACGCGGTATTCACCGTTCATCTGCTTTACCAGCAGTTCCGAATCCATGAAAACCTGCACGCAGCAGGGTTGGTGTTTCTGTGCAAGCCTCAAGCCGGCTACAAGCGCGCGGTACTCGGCAACGTTATTCGTAGCGGTTCCGATATATTCACAATAATGGTCAATGGTTGCGCCGTTTTCGTCGTAAAGCAAAATCCCGATACCGGCTTCACCCGGATTGCCGCGCGCGGCGCCATCCGTGTAGAGCTGGACACGTTTCACGCAGGTTCCTCTTTCTTATAAAGGATGCGCGAGCAATTATCGCAGGTAACAAGATCCAACCCCTTGTAAACCTCGTTTATTATCTGCGGCCTGAGGGTGATGTGGCATCCGCCGCAACTGCTGTCATTAATGGGTACGATCGCTACCCCCTCGCGCGCGGAGCGAATAAATTCATAGCGTTGCAGCAACTCCAGAGTTATCTTGCCGGCGTATTCATTGCGCGCGGCATCAAGCTGCGCCAGAGTTTCCTGCATTTTTTTATATTCATTTTCAAGCGCCGTTATCTCGACCTTGATTTTTATCTCATTATTTTTCAGTTCGGTATCTTTTACTTTTACGCCTGCCGATTCCTGATCAATATTATCCATTAACAGCAGGATTTCCTCTTCCAACTTGGATTTGTCCTGCTTTGCCTTTTCAATTTCGCTCATAAGGGCGCGATAAGCATCATTGCTCTTTACGGAATTAAGCTCCATGCTATGCTTGCGTATGTCATTTTCTTTTGTCGCAAGCTCGATTTCCTTTTCTTTTCTTAATAACTGAAACTGTGTGGCTGATTTTTTACCTTCGTCCAATTCGGCGCGGCAACCGGCAAGCAGGTTGTTTTTTTCTTCGACCTGACGGGGAAGAGTTTCCATCTGCTTGCGGTACTTGTCGAGGTTTGAATCCTTCTGTTGAAGCTCAATAAGCACGGCCAGTTTTTCTTTGATATTTTCCATTTGGTGGCTGCTTTCACTTATATATTTACTAATTTTAAAATATTCAAGATGGTGGGTAGTGCAGGATTTGAACCTGCGGCCACTCGCGTGTGAGGCGAGTGCTCTTCCGCTGAGCTAACTACCCTATGGTCGAACCCCGCCTTCGGCGGGGCTAGCTTTCCGCTTCGCTCCAAGCTGTTCCGGCTCCGAAGGAATCGCTACGCCGGAATTCTCCCAAAGGGGGAACATCCTGTTCCCCCTATTGCGTCCCGCCATACTGGCGGGACTGTTACCCCTTTCCGAAATGTTAAGAGCTTTCCGCTTTGCTCGGAATTGGGATTGGGCCAGGTAGGACTTGAACCTACGACCGATCGATTATGAGTCGATTGCTCTGACCAACTGAGCTACTGGCCCAACGTTCCACTATTATAGAAAATTCAGGGATGTTATTCAAGGTACTCGCGCAGGGTTTTGCTGCGGGAGGGGTGGCGCAGTTTGCGGATTGCTTTTGCTTCAATCTGCCGCACGCGCTCGCGGGTAACGCCGAATATTTTCCCGACTTCTTCAAGCGTCCGGGGATAGCCTACCCCGATACCATATCTGAGGCGGATGATGTCGGCTTCCCGCGGCGTAAGGGTGTCGAGTACTTTTTCAATCTCGATTTGGAGGCGGTATTCATGCGTTTTCTGCACCGGGCTGGGATTGCTGTGATCTTCTATGAAATCCTCAAGCCGTGAATCTTCTTCTTCGCCCACGGGCGTAGCCAGTGATATGGGCTCCTGCATCATTTTCAATACGCGGCGCACCCGTTCGGGCGAAAGGCGAAGCAGGCGGGTGTATTCCTCTATGTCAGGTTCGCGGCCGTGTTCCTGCTGATAGCGTTTTTTTATTTTAGTGAGCTTGGATATAAGCTCCTTCATGTGAACGGGTATGCGTATCGTGCGCGCCTGGTCGGCTATTGCGCGGTTTATTGACTGGCGTATCCACCAGGTGGCATAGGTCGAAAATTTGAAACCGCGTTTCCATTCGAATTTTTCGACGGCCTTTGAAAGCCCCAGGTTGCCTTCCTGTATAAGATCGGAAAGCTCAAGGTTGCTCATGCCGACGTGTTTCTTGGCTATGGAAACCACGAGGCGGAAATTAGCTTCTATAAGCTTCATTTTATCGTCGTGGATAACTTCCTCAAGTTCACGGATTTTGTGATCCGTTCCAAGAAGTTCTTCGCGGGAAATGGATAATCCTTCCTCCATTGATTCCTGGCGCTGTATGATGTTTTGCAGGTTTTGCACGAGCGCTTCGATCCCCGTCAGTGTATAGCCTGTCTGGCGCTTGAAGTCGTTTAACGTGATCTTTTTAGCCTTGCCCATGTGGTAGAGGTGCAACAGCCGGGTATGCGGCATTTTAAGGCGGCGTTCGTAGCGCTGGATCTCGTCGTCGAGTTCGTGAAGCTTCTGCGCCGTGGTTTTTATCTTGTTTATCAGCCGTTTGATTTTATCCTGGTTAAGATTAAGTCCCACGATGAGGCTGATGATGCGGGCGCGTTCCTCGGCAACGTGCGCTGAAAGGTGTATGCGTTCTTTTTCGCTTAATGATTTTGCCTGCAGTTTCGCTTCCGTCCTGGTTATATTCTGTTCGGCTTTTGTGATGTCTTTTACGGCCGTCCTGATTTTCATGCGCATGCGGCGCAACTGTGAAGTTGACTTGCGCCCGCGCGGCATAAGCTCTTTAGGCGTCATTTCCTGCTGGCTGATAAGCGTTTCCCAGTTTCTTATCTCTTTTAGTATAAGCGGCGAATCAAGCACGATCTGTTTTAATTTTTTCTCGTTCTCGCGGATACTTCGCGCAAGGTGAATTTCGGTCTCGCGATCAAGAAGCGAAACTTTTGCCATTTCGCTTAAATACATGCGAACGGGATTGGTTATTTCATCTTCCGTTTCGGCGCTGGGCGCTTCCTCTTCGTGTGTTTCGACGGGGGCTATAGGCGCGGCGGCATCCTTTTCCCGCTCTACCACCGGTATGCCCAGGCTGTCCAGCGTTCCAAAAAAGTCGTCAATCGCCTCGGAAGAAACTACCGAACCGGGTATTCCGCGATTGATCTCTTCATAGGTCAGAAATCCGTGCTCTTTCCCCATTTCAATAAGACCTTTAAAGATAGTATCGTTCTTTTCCATTTTCATTTCACCGAACCTTTCAATTGCTTTGTTAATTCGTTATATGCGCGTATTTTATCCTCGTCCTTGGGAATGTTCCCGTTAATCATGGCCGTTACTTCTTCCTCGAGTTTTTGCCGGCGGCGCCGCAGCCTGGCCAGCTGTACGTCCCGCAGGACATTTGACAGCACTTGCTCAGGGTTGGCATAGTTTCTTTCTTCGACCAGTAACTCGGTGAACCAGCGCGCATCTTCGTCATTTAAATGGGCGACTATCTGCGATGCCGGTATTCCGCTTGCAAAAAGCCTGTACGTTTCCTTATTACGCTCATTATCAAACACATCATCATTGACGTGTGAACCCAGTTCCGGGCGGGCGAACAATATCTGCAATATTTCTTCCTCCGGCGAGCGCAACCCGGTTGAAGGCGCCGCGGAAACATTTTCGTCGTTTTTTACGCGCCTGCCTTTTAGAGGCGATTGCGCACGCTTGTACTCGGCCTGCAGCGCGTCCTCGGTCGTATTAAGTTTTTCAGCCAGGTACTTTATCCATTCCCTGCGCAGTATATTATTTTTTATCCGCGCCAGGGTAGGCATAACTTCCGATGCGGCTTTTACTTTCGCTTCAGGGGTAGATTTACCCCATTTTTCAAGCGCCAGCGCCGTTAAAAATTCTACGGCAGGCACGCCTTTTGTATTGCAATGCGAAAGGAAACCGTCCTTGTTAACTTTAAGAATAAACTCGTCAGGATCAAGCCCGTCGGGCAGAGTTACTATGCGAAGCGCGATCTCCGTTTCAATAAACGTGTCAATCGCCCTTCTTGTCGCGTCCCTGCCGGCGGCGTCCGCGTCGAATAACAACGTAACGTTTTCGCAGTAGCGACCCAGCATCCTGGCGTGGATAGCGGTTAAGGCAGTTCCCAGCGTTGCCACCGTGTAAGGCACGCCGCACTGGTGCGTTATAACCACGTCCATGTATCCCTCCAGTATTATCGCCTCTTTAGTGTTGCGAATGGTAGGGATGGATTCATTCAACCCGTAAAGCTGCGCCGACTTTGAATAAACAGCCGTCTCGGGTGTATTAAGATATTTTGGCTGCTCATCTTTCAGCGTTCTTCCGCCGAAGGCAACTATGCGGCCCTGCGTGTCGAATATCGGAAATACGACGCGTTCCGACATATATTCAAAGAATGAACCGCGTTCCGTTTTCGTTATAACGCCGGCTGCAATAAGCTGTTCGTGAGTATACCCTTTTTTTAACGCTGCCGGCACAAGCGCTGTCCTGGGCGCAAAACCTATAAGGAAGCGGTCAATCGTCTCATTTGTAACGCCGCGTTGGTTAAGATAACCAGGCGCCGCCGCGGATTTGGATTCTTTAAGGCACCTGTGATAAAAATTTGCAACCAGTTCAAGCAGGTCGAATATCTTCTGCTTCTCGGAGCGCTTTATTATCTCTTCCTTGGTTTCCTTTACGGTTATGCCGGCGCGCCCCGCAAGCTTTTGCACGGCCTCCGGCCAGTTCAAGTGGTCAATGAGCGTAACGAATTTGAAAACGTCTCCGCCGGCATGGCACCCGAAGCAGTGAAAAATGCCTTTCTCGGGGTTGACTGTAAATGATGGCGTTTTTTCGTTATGAAACGGGCATTGCGCCTTCCAGTTGCGCCCCGCCTTTTTTAACGACGGCACATATTCACGCACCAGTTCGACGATGTCAGTAGCCAGCCTTATCTGCTCTATAGTTTCCTGTGAAAATGCCATTACCTCTTGAACCTGCGGAACCCCGAGCATTCTATGACTTCAATCGCGCCTGATTTCTTTTCAGTCGCATCAAGAAGGAGGTTAACGCCAACGTTGTCCGATGAAATATGGCCGGCTATGACAACGTTGAGGTGGTATTTCTTAGCTTCCTTGTAATGGTCTTCGCTCATGTGCATTCCGACGATAGTTCCTACGCCGGCAGCGGCCAGTTTTTCAATGGCTTCCCTCGGGCCTTCCGTTCCGCCCGTCATATCCACAAAAATCTTTCCCGTTCTGCTTTCCTTGTCGCCGGCGATTATGCGCGGCCCCGCCCCGTTTTTTTTCGCGTGCCTGTACTCCGGCATTTCGTTTAAAATGGCCATTATATCCTCGAGCCGTTTAGGCGCGCGCGTATCAAAAGTGTTTTGAAGATAGTTTACAACCTGGTTGTCGGCCACAGTATGGGCGGACATGAAAGGGAGTTCAAGCAGTTTTGCGGCGTCAACTGCGCGGGCATGATTCTGCGGCAGCACTTTTCTCCCCACTTCCGTGCGCCGGCTTTCCACGAGGGATTCGGCGATATTGATAGGCACCCCCTGCCGGTGGAGAATGTCAGCCTGCATCCCGATGACTTCATAGAACGTGGCATACGCGTGGCCTTCCGGGTGATGGGTTAGAACCAGGTCAACTTTCCTGCCGCGTTCCTTTAAGGCGTGTGCCAGCATTATCTCGGCGGTTTCAATGTCAATGCCGACGAGAACCGAATTGACGTTTTCCTCTCCGGAACCGTTGAGTATCCTTGAATCCAAATACGGATTGGTTAACCTTCCCGTGTCAAAATCTTCCTTTTCCACGGTGGTAAGCGCCGCAAATTTTTTCTTTTCGGTTTCCAACGCCAGTCGTGCCGTTTCCGCGCCGCGCGGGTCTGCGGCAATGCCCTGTTCTATGAAAAAATTAAAAAGTTCTTTAAGTTTCATTTGACACTCGCTATTATTTGTCAGGTTGAATTGAACCGGTTGGCTGCCCCCGTGTATCCATGCGCTGCTTTGTGCGGCCGCCCCGAGCGCCGGCGAAGAATCTTATAATCAAAGATTCTCCGCCGCGCTCAGAACTACCGTAATTTTTCTAACGAGCCCATCGACTTTCCTTAATCATTCTACGACGCATCTTCCGCTTGGCTTCAGCCAGTTTTTCTTTACGTACTACGCTGGGAGCCCTGTAGTATTCGCGTTTTTTTATTTCCTGCATGATGCCGTTACGTTCGCATTCACGCTTGAAGCGCCGGATGGCTTCCTCGATGGATTCGCCTTCGCGAACCCGAACATTGACCATGTGAAATTACACCACCTTTCCAAATAATCATCAAGTATCTTATGTTAATTAAACAAGCGAGTAAGCCAGTAAGTAACGTTTCCGGTGCGCTTTTACTTACTCGCTCGCTCGCTTATATCCAAAGGGTGAATATCGCTTACTTTAACCCGGCGGCCAACCGAACTTTCGCCCGCCAAGCAGGTGGTAGTGAAGATGAGCGACTGCCTGGCCTGCGTCCGCGCCGCAATTAGTCACCAGGCGATAACCTGTAGCGTCAATCGCTTCCTGTTTGGCAAGCAATTGAGCCACGGTTTGTATTTCCCCAAGAACTGGTATATCTTCTTTGGAAATATCGTTCAATCCCGCGATGTGTTTCTTCGGAATAAGTAAAATATGAACCGGCGCCTGCGGGTTAATATCCCTGAAGCAAAGAATGGTATCGCTTTGAAAAACAATCTCTGTTTTGATCTCGCCGCTAACCATCCTGCAAAACAGGCAACTCATAATGTTTGTATTATAACAGAATTCATCAAGAAATGCAAGTGGCTGCCGGCTTCCCATTGTGCGATACCAGTTTTACATTGAAAAGTGAATCTGAAATTGTATTTATATCATCTAAAGAATGCAGCCGTATATAATTATCGCTTAGCAATGTGTTTTTTGTCCCTTCACGGACAACGGCCAGTTTCTTTTCTATGAACCTTTTCCAAAAAATATCCTGAAGGCCGGCATCAAGGGCGCGGAGCAGGCCGGCGCGTTCCTTGATTATTCCGGCATCTATGCGCCCGGGAAACTTTTCGGCCGCGGTTCCGGGGCGCGGAGAAAAAGAAAAAACGTGAAGCCGGCTGAATATGCCGCTTGCCGCCAGTTTATGCGTTTGCTCAAAATCGTCGCCGGTTTCCCCCGGGAAACCAACTATTATGTCGGTTGTAATGCCCGCATCCGGCAGGCGGCGGGCGATATTTTCCGCGATGCGGAGAAACCCGTCCGACAAGTACGGGCGATTCATTCGCCGCAAAACCGCGTCCGAACCCGATTGCATGGGTATGTGCAGGTGGGCGCATATTTTTTCCCTGTAATCCGCCATGCAGTCCAGCAGGCCGTCGGTAACATCCAGCGCTTCGAGGGATGAGAGGCGTATGCGGAAGCGCCCCTGCAATGCAATAATTTTTTTAAGAAGCGGAACCAGGCCGCCGTCGTAGCGCCCCAGCCTGACCCCGGAAAGAACGATCTCAGGGTAGCCGTTGGCCACAAGTGTACGTATTTCTTCCACGGCAATGGCAGTGGGTTTGCTCCACATTTCCCGGCGTACGAATGGGACGATACAGTAGGAACAGAAACTGTTGCAGCCGTCCTGGATTTTTACGAAAGCGCGGGAATGGCCGTCGAAAGCCGTGATGGATGCGGGAGCGCTTGCCGTTAAATTTATAGAGGCGGCGCCTGCAATTTCAACGCGTGGCGAGAGCTTTTTCAGCTCGCCCGATGCCCGTGCGGCATAACAGCCGGAAATTAAAATTTTGGCGCCAGGGTTTCTGTTTGCCACCTTGCGTATCAGCTGCCTGCACTGGCGGTCGGCCTCGGACGTTACGGTGCAACTGTTTATAAAAACCGCATCCGCGTCGTAAATCGTGTCCGCCCACGAATAACCGTCGCGGGCGAGGCGTTCGCGCAATAACTGGGATTCATATTGATTAACCTTGCACCCGAAGGTAAAAATGAATGCTTTCACCTGAATTCACCGGCACAGTTTAGAACCAGTATGGCGGCAAGCAGGCCTGCCGTTTCGACCCGGAGAATGCGTTTGCCAAGCGTTACGGGCATTAGCCCGCGATCTTCGGCCTGCCTAATTTCATCGGCGGAAAATCCGCCCTCGGGTCCGATGAAAACCGTAACGCCGGAAGCTCCTGATATGGCGGGCGCGTATTCATCGAGTGTTTTTGCCTCTTCCGCTTCCCAGGGGATAAGATTGACGGTTTGCCGTGATACTTGCGCGATCGCGGCGGGAAAATGCTGCGGCGAGTTTATTGCCATTATATCCGGGCGGCGCGATTGCTGGCTCGCCGCCATGGACAATCGTTTCCAGCGCTCCAGTTTAGGCGGCTCGATGTTTTTTATTATGCTGCGCGAGGTTACAAGCGGTGTAATGGAATGCACGCCGAGTTCAGACGCCTTTTCCACCATCCAGTCGAATCTTTCACCCTTTGGAACTGATAGAAAAAGATGAAGGCGCACCCGTGGCGGCGCAAATGACGTTTCGTTTATAATCGTGCCGCGTATGGAATTTTTTTCTATTTCGTCAATGCGGGCGTTGTATGTTTTCCCCGTGCCGTCGAATAATTGAATTGTTGCCCCGGCGGCGCAGCGGCGCACGCGAATAAGGTGATGAACCTCGTCTCCCGTAAGCGTAAACTTATTGCCGGCGATGTTTTCAGGAGGTATAAAAAAATGAGGCATACTACCCGAAAACCTTTTTGAAAATGCCGTCGGAGCCGGGGACGTCTTCGCCTACGGATTGCGCGAACTGGTGCAGGGCTGCTTTTTGCTTATCGTTGAGGTTTTTGGGTATGACTATGGTTGTTCTCACAAGTAAATCGCCGCGTCCCCTGCGGTCAATGTGCGGGAAACCTTCGTTCCTGACGCGGAACGTCGTGTGTGGCTGAGTGCCGGCGGGAATTTTCAACGTTACTTTCCCGCCGATGGTTGAAACTGCAAACTCGCCGCCCAGCACGGCATGGGAAAACGCAAGAGGCAGCTCGGTTATAAGGTCGTCGTCCTCGCGGCTGAATACCGGATCTTTTTTGAGGTGTACTACGACATATAGGTCGCCAGGAGCGCTGCCCTTTTCGCTTGCATCGCCGGCCCCTGCGACGCGCAGGGATGTGCCTTCGTTGATGCCGGCGGGTATGCGCACAGTAATGCGGTGAGTGCCTTTTACCGCGCCTTGCCCGTGACAACGAGGGCAGGGCGTATCAATGGTTTCGCCAGTGCCGCGGCAACGGGGGCATGTCTGGGCGAATGAAAAGAACCCTTGTGAATAGCGCACTTGTCCCGTTCCCTTGCATTGCGGGCATGTTTTTGGAGATGTCCCGGGTTTTGCGCCTGAGCCGCTGCAAACAGGGCATGATTCCATGCGCGGGATTT
Source organism: Elusimicrobia bacterium RIFOXYA2_FULL_50_26 (assembly GCA_001800355.1). GTDB lineage: Bacteria > Elusimicrobiota > Endomicrobiia > Endomicrobiales > XYA2-FULL-47-53 > XYB2-FULL-50-12. The sequence continues at coordinate 9,118 of MGVF01000019.1, read as the reverse complement.
CAAGAGGGATTTCCGCGCCGCTGAAGGCCTGATGCAACGTAAGCTCAAGGTCGTAGCGGAGGTCTGCTCCCTTGCGCGCGCCGCCACCTCTTCGGCCGCCCCTGCCTGAGAACACATCTCCGAACATATCGCCGAAAATGTCGCCCACCGACGAAAAATCTCCGAAATCAACATTTCCGCCGGTGGCATACCCGCCGCCTGCGCCCGGCGGCGGTGGCGCCGTTCCCACCCCGGCATGGCCGAAGCGGTCGTACTGCGCGCGTTTCTGTCCGTCGGAGAGCATTTCGTATGCCTCGTTGATTTCCTTGAACTGCTCTTCCGCAGCCTTGTTGCCCTGGTTCTTGTCCGGGTGGTATTTAAGGGCAAGCTGGCGATAGGCGCTCTTTATCTGGTCGGCCGTAGAATTTTTAGCTACGCCGAGTATTTCGTAATAATCCCGTTTCACTTCTTTTCATCCTTTACGACTTCGGCTTCGACGACATTTTCTTCTTCCTTCCTGGGTTCTTCCCCTTGAGGCTGCCCGGCGCCCTGTTGTTGCTGGGCGGCTTTTGCCTGCGCTTCCTTGTATACTGCCTCGGCCAGTTTGTGAGATGCGGCGATAAGCGCTTCTTTTGCCTTTTTTATGGCTTCAAGGTCGTTGGTTTTAAGGGCATCCTTTGTTTCCGTCAGCGCGCGCTCTATCTGCAGGCGGTCGTCCGGCGATACTTTGTCGCCGTAATCCTTGAGGCTTTTTTCAGTGGAGTAGACAAGCGTGTCGGTTTCGTTCTTTACCTCTATCTCCTCTTTGCGTTTCTTGTCTTCGTCGGAGAATTTTTCGGCTTCCTTTACGAATTTATCCACCTCGTCCTTGGACAGCTTGTTCGGAGCGGTGATACGGATGGATTGTTCCTTTTTGGTGCCGAGGTCTTTGGCAAGAACATGCAGAATGCCGTTTGCGTCTATGTCATAGGTAACTTCTACCTGCGGAACGCCGCGTGGAGCGGGCGGTATGCCTTCAAGGAAGAAGCGTCCGAGGGAAACGTTGTCTTTTGCAAGCGGCCGTTCGCCCTGCAATACGTGTATTTCCACTGAAGGCTGGTTATCCGCCGCGGTAGAAAATACCTGGGAGCGTTTCACCGGTATCGTAGTATTGCGGTCTATTATCGCCGTGCGCACGCCGCCGAACGTTTCAACGCCAAGGGTAAGCGGAGTAACGTCAAGCAGCAATATGTCCTTTACTTCACCTGTCAGTACTGCGGCCTGGATTCCTGCGCCGATGGCTACGCATTCCATGGGGTCAATGCCGTGTTCCACTTTTTTGCCGACAAAATCCTCGACGAATTTCTGGACTATGGGCATGCGGGTTGGGCCGCCGACGAGGATGATCTTGCCGATATCGGCAAGGGAAAGTTTTGCGTCGGTCATTGCCTGGTCTATGGATTTCCGGCAGCGGTCAACTATCGGGCGCACTATATTTTCAAGAGTTGCGCGCGTGAAACGCATTGTAAGATGTTTCGGGCCGGACGCATCCGCCGTTATGAACGGCAGGTTTATGTCGGTTTCCAGCACGTTTGAGAGTTCAATCTTGGCTTTTTCCGCCGCTTCCTTAAGCCGCTGGAAGGCCATTTTGTCAGTACGCAGGTCTATGCCGTTTGATTTCTTGAAATCATCGGCGATGTAGTCAATCAGGGAGTTGTCCATGTCCGTGCCGCCAAGCTGGGTGTCGCCCGAGGTTGAAAGCACCTCAAACGTTCCCTCCGCGCCCATTTCCATGATGGTTACGTCCAGGGTTCCGCCGCCGAGGTCGAACACCAGGATCTTTTGTTCCTTGCCGCCCTTGTCAATTCCGTATGCCAGCGATGCGGCGGTGGGTTCGTTTACAAGCCGAACAACTTCAAGGCCTGCGATGGAGCCGGCGTCTTTTGTCGCCTGCCTCTGGTTATCGTTAAAATATGCGGGAACCGTGATAACCGCTTTTGCTATCGGTTCTCCCAGAAATGCCTCGACGTCGCGTTTTACCTTTTGCAGTATGAACGCCGAAAGCTGTTGCGGCGTGTATTCCTTGCCGTGAATCGAATACTTGAAGTCTGTTCCCATTTTACGCTTGAACGCCGTTATCGTTCCTTCAGGGTTGGTAATAGCCTGCCGCCTGGCCGGTTCGCCGATGAGAAGCTGGCCGTCCTTTGTGAAAGCTACGTAGGACGGGAATGCCTTGCCGCCAAGCGTCGTGCCTTCCGCCGAAGGTATGATAGTTGCCTTGCCGCCCTCCATAACCGCCGCCGCAGAATTAGATGTGCCCAGATCGATGCCGATTATTTTTGCCATTGTCGTATCCTCCTTTTATCGGATATTTATTTGTCGCAGTTGTCAGCGTTTGCTTTTTTTCCCTTTGACACTTTTACGCGTGCGGGGCGAACCATCCTGTTGCCTATCTGGTAGCCCTTCTGGATAACTTCGATTATCGTGCCTTCCGGCTGCTCGTTTTCAATCTGCTCCACCGCTTCGTGTAGCGTCGGGTCGAACGCGCCGCCTTTGCACTCCATTTCCGTCACGCCTTCCTCGGACAGGATTTTTTTAAATTCCTGGTGAATGAGGTTCATGCCGGTTTTTATGCTTTCAAGATTAGCTCCGTCTACGGCCGTTGCCTGTGCCTGCTCCATGACGTCCAGGAGACGAATCTGTTTCAGCAGAATTTCTTCCTTGCCCCAGAGAAGATGGTTGTGTTTTTCCTTTTCCGCGCGTTTGCGGTAGTTTTCGAAATCAGCCTTGAGGCGCAGAAGCTGGTGGTAATAGTCGTCCGCGAGGCGCTTTTTTTCTTCAAGCGATTGCTGCAGGATTTCAAGCTCGGACACCTTTTCCGCGCGCGCTATGTCGGAAACAGCCTCCGGCGTATCTTCAATATTGCTATTCATTCATCAACCTCCCTTGGAAAGAAGTTTATTAAGAATCTTTGACACCGAACTTACCAACGCCATCATCTTGTGATATTCCATGCGCCTGGGGCCTATAATCCCGAGAACGCCGATAGGCCGCGCGCCGTCTTTGTAAACCGTGCTTACGACGCTGAGATTCTGCAATTCCCTGCACGTGCTTTCAGAGCCGATCATCACCTTGACCTTGTCCGACGTAAGATCTTCCTGCAGTATATGAACAAGTATGTCTTTCTGCTCGCTAAGCCTTAAGATGCAACGCACGGGTTCATAATCCTGGAACTCCGGAAGCGCCAGTACATTGGTTGTTCCGTCCATATATACTTCTTCTTCGATGTCGAAAATGCGCCCGCTGAGATCCCTTGCAAGAAGGAACAGTTCGCGTTCTTCCCTCTCGGCTTCCTCAATCTTTTCCAGAATCTGCTGTTTTGCCTCAAGCAGCGTAAGCCCTTTAAGCTTACTGTTCAGCAGCGCATTAAGCCGGTGGAGTTTTTCCGGGGCGATGTCAGCGTCTATCATCTGGTGTTTAACGAACCCGGTATGCGTTACCAGTATAACGAGTATTTTGCGGTGCGCTACCGGCAGTAATTCCAGGTATTTAAGTTTGTTTCTCTCAAGTTTCGGGGTAAGCACAAAACCCGTGTACTGCGACAGCGCCGAAAGCACCTTGGATGTTTTAACAAGTATTTCCTCGAGTTCCTTCACGCGGCCGTGGTATTCGTGCCGAACCCGCGATTCCTCTTCAAGTGCCAGCCGCTGTAGCTCCATCAGGGAATCAACGTAAGCGCGGTAGCCCTTGTCAGTCGGTATTCTGCCGGCTGAGGTGTGCGGATGCGTAAGATAGCCGTCGTCCTCCAGCTCCGCCATAAGGTTGCGGATAGTGGCGGGCGACAGATCGAATTTATAATCGTCCGTCAGAATATGCGAGCCTACAGGCCGCGCCGTTTTAATAAAATGATGTATAACGGCCTGTAAAACCTGCTTCTTTCTTTCCTCGATAATTTTTGGATCAATCTGGCGCATAAATTTATTCTTAGCACTCAACACTGTCAAGTGCTAACATTATACCACCAACTAAAAATAATGTCAAGCGGCGGAGTTCATCCGGCAATTGGCGGGATACAGCCGTGGAGCGTAGGGATAAAATCGTCGGCTAACTGTAACAGCCGGCGCGATACGGGAATCGCACCCTGCAAACGGCACTGCGCGTAACAGCAGTTGGTTATGCTAAATGTAAAGACCCGACCCCGGTTGTTCACAATTAGTGTCTCTTTAGCAGTTTGAGGTCATTGCGAGCAAGAGCGAAGCAATCTCGACGTTGCTTCATATGAAAGCGGGATTGCCGCGCCCTTTGGGCTCGCAATGACGACGACAACTTCTAAGCGCTAAAGAGACACCACAATTTCTACTTCTGCGAAGGCCATTGATAAGTAGCAGAGAAACCTTTAAGCGTCTTGTTATCTGCAATTGCATCATGTGGAATGAGCAGGTATATCCATGGTTTGCCATTATGCTTCTTTTCATGCTCTGTGGCATGGGCACACCATTGGGTGGCGGCGCGGGCCTTGGCCTGTACATCGGCATCCTGCAGTTCATCGGCAGCTTTGGGCTCACACAGGTACTTTGCCGTTTTGGTCTCAACCACAAAATCCGGTTCATAGGCGGCATCGTTGCGGTAATGAATCTGGAAATCGGTACGGGCAGGCTTGAACCACTTGATCACCTGTTCATCGTTCTCAAGGATCATGGCAAAGCGGCGCTCCGGGTCGGAATCGAACTTCTGCTGTCTATAGAGACATTTTGAGAAACCGGTGAAAATCATTTTACGGATATTCTGCCGGTCTTTTACCGGCGCACGGAAGTCGCAGGCGCTTTTATCATCCTGGCAGGAGTATGTTTCCGGCCGTAACGTCATAAAACCTTTGCTGACATGCGCTTCGTATGCCGTTGCCTTTTCAACAAAATGCTCCTGCATCTGCGCGTGTATCAGGTTCACAAGAACCGGCAGATGATACCTAAGTGCATTCAGCACTTCGCCCTCGTCTTTCAGATAGCTCCGCAGATGTTTTACCACCTGCCCGGCCAGCGCATAAAGCAGGGCTGAGTGTTCATCATATGAGATATCGTCGAAGTTAATCAAACCGCGCACCAGATAATCTTCCAGTTTGGCTTCCTGCACGGTATCGGCCTCACTCATAAGCCGGTATTGCTCGCGGCGGTGCAGCTCCTGAATAAGTATCTCATTGTCAACCGGCATCACATGTACCGACGAAAGATCAAGGGCAAATGTCTGATACCCTCTCGTTACGTTGCCCACCGGTTGAACAGTTATACGGGGAATGTCTATTGATAAGTCGTTACGCAGTTTTATTGCCTTGGAAACGATCTGTGCTACATCCAATGGATTTACAACTCCCTGCAGTTCCTGTTGGGACGGAGCAATACGTTGTTGTACCTTTGCAACGATCTCCTGCCGGATCTCAGGCCTTGAAAGTTCGGACGAAGACGGCAGCCGCTCATATTCTTTTTGAATGATATCGAATGTTGCCCGGGCGGCATCCTGCTCAGCAGGGCTTTCAAACGTCAGTTTCTGCTGCTCTCCTGCGTATTCTCCGTCAGCCCGCTCCATAAACAGCGGCTGTACCGTAACCACACGCGTCCGCTCATCGCTAACGTGAATGATTTTCATTCCGCCGCGTATAAGCGATTCGGGGCTGTTGGCATAATCCACTATCTCCTGAAATTTATCATGGGAGACAATTGTCAGCCGGTCAACTGCGGCTACTCCGGTGCGTTTACCGTATGGCAGGCGCAGGCCGCGCCCGATGGATTGCTCCACCAATGTCTGGGAGTTAGCAGCCCTGAGCGGGACAATTGTGTACAGGTTGGTAACGTCCCAGCCTTCTTTGAGCATGTTAACGTGGATCACTATTTCGGTAGAGTTATCCGGCCTTTCCACATTGATTAGCTGCTCTATGGTTTCGTCCCGTTCCTCGCCGGACTGCCTGGAATGCACCTGAATTACCTTGCCACGGTACTTGCCGCCAAAGAAGGAATCGCTTTCAATGAATTTTAGCAGCGTATCGGCGTGTTCAGTATCGCGTGCGATTACCATCATAAAAGGCTTTACGAAGTGTTTATCATTTTCCCGTGCATACACTTCCAATTCAACCTTCGTATTTTCGTGAATCCGCACACCGTCTTCCAGTTTCAACTTTTCAAGGGCGACATCGTCATATCCGGACGGGTTAAAGTTCTCGCGTGTCGCTACAGCGGGCTCCTTGACGAAACCGTCTGCCATGGCATCGGACAACGGGTAGCTGTAAATAACGTTTTTGAAAGCCTGTGTACCGCTCCCCTTTTCGATTTGCGGCGTTGCCGTAAGTTCCAGCCCAAGTATCGGGGACAGCTCGCTAATCGCCTTCATGCCGGCTGATGCGCGGTACCTGTGCGATTCATCCATTATCAGCACCAGGTCATCAAGCTTTGACAGATACTCAAAATAGCTCTGCCCGATGTATTCCTGCAAACGGCGAAAGCGCGGCACATTGGTTTTTGCAGCGCCCTTCGGCGTTTCAATGCTCGTAATCTTTGAAATATTGAAGATATTGACATGCACGGCACGGTCGCCAAAGAGGTCAACATTGCGCACCCCGCGGCCGCTTTCGTAGTTATCGCCCGTTATGATCTCAGGCGGTTCAACCGCAAATTCGGAGATACCCTGGAACACGTATTTGGACGTATTGGGTGTAAAATCCGTTATCAATTTGTTATATATCGTAAGGTTCGGCGCCAGCACAAAGAAGTGGCGTATGCCTTCGGCCTTATATAGGTATGAAATGAACGCGCCCATAAGCCGCGTTTTGCCAACGCCCGTGGCCAATGCAAAGCAGAGCGAAGGGAAATCCCGTTCAAAGTCGGCAACCGAAGAAAACTCGCTCTGAACCCTCTTCAAAACTTCGGTAACGTCGCCGCCTTTTTCCAATGGTACTATATCGCACAGGCGTTCCAATATCTCCAGCGATTGCCGCTGAGGCGGGCGCAGGCTGAGCCGGTTGGCGATGGTGTTAACGTGCTGGTTCATTTGCGTTTCCTGTTTGAATGCCTGGAGTTGTTCTCAATTTGTTTAACCGCACGGTCGAAATCGCTGATATAGTTCCTGTCATTCTCCCGTGAGTATTTCTCAAACTCGTACTGGGCTTTTTTTGCCGCCTGCTCTGCGCTTACGCTGCCGGAATGATGCAGTAATGGTTTTTCGCTGATCCTTAGAAACTCGTCAAGTTTAATGATCCAGTCTTTCATCTTCATCAGCCTGCCATTGGAAGCCTGCAATTCCGCAAAATCGATATACAATGAAACGATCAGGTTAAGCTGTTTCAGTTCATCTTCAGAAAGATAGTTCTTCGCAACTTTCGTATCATTCGAGGTGATGAATTTTCCTTTGAAGCTGGTTAAACCCATCAATGGTTTTTTGCAGTCAACCCTTTTCACTATAATTTCAGCTGCGGTATGGCCGTGAACGGCATAGTGCATTTTGTTTTGCACCGTAGCGAAAAATTCTTTCGTGAGTTCATCATCTTTGCGATAATCAATGCTGGTTGCATAAATATCGGTAACCTTCTGGTAAAAATTCCTTTCGCTGCTGCGGATGTCACGAATACGCTGAAGCAGTTCCTCAAAGTAGCGGGATCTGCCGCCGCCCTGTTTCAGACGTTCATCATCCATCGTGAAACCTTTGATGAGATATTCTCTAAGCCGTTGAGTTGCCCATATGCGAAACTGCGTACCCCTGAGTGATTTAACACGGTAGCCAACAGAAATAATTACGTCAAGATTGTAATTGTTTGTCGGTTTGGTAGAAAATTCGGAATTTCCGAATTTTTTCATCGTGGTTGAGATATCAAGCTCTTTTTCATTATAAATGTTCTGAATGTGCTCATTGATGGTTGATTTTGACTTATCAAATAAATCTGCCATCTGCTCCTGGGTAAGCCAGACAGTATCATCCTCAAGGCGTACCTGTATATGAGCCTGCCCGTCTTGAGAAATGTATATTATTATGTTCGAATCGGCTTTATTCACATCATATTTATCGTTCATGGTTTATCCCTTCGTTATTCTTCCTCAAACAAAAACGGTTGCTCTACGGCCAGGCGGCGCTGCTGCTTTGAGCGTGGTGCGGCATCCTGCGGTTTTCCCGGTTCATCCGTTTTTAGTGGGAGATTTTTTATCTCAAGGCTATAATCATCCCGGCTCCACTCGCAGCGGGTAAGCACGGCCTTGGGGATTTTTTTAACCGTCAGATTAGGGAAATCCTCAAGGTTCTTTGCGCGAAATGCCCCGCACATCACCAGCAATGAGCGGTTTTCCCCCACTTCGTCCGACAACTTCTGCAACTGCTCGCGCGTAAACATCTGCGTGGTCACATAAATATAATCGCGCTCGGTAGAATGCCCTTGCTGCCAGTACCAGGTGTCACTTGGGTCAAAGGTGAATCCTTCCAGCTTGCACATCGCCTCGGCCAGCATAGACGCATTGTATTGCTTGCTGATAACCCAGTTACCGAACTGATCCTTCTCAAGCAGCGAAGGCGCCAGCCGGTAATACCGGAAACCGCCGCCGCCCTTCCACCCCGCCGCTTCGGTAATACCGCCCTTATCCTCGCCGTCAATAACCTTCTTCATGCGCGGGATAATATGCGTGTGGCAATGCTCCCCCAGCTCCACCATAATCCACCGCCGCCCCATCTTATGCGCCACCGCCCCCGTGGTACCGGACCCGGCAAAAGAGTCGAGAACCAAGTCTCCCGGTTTTGTTGCTATTTGTAAAATACGTAACAACAGCTTTTCGGGTTTAGGTGTTGCAAATGATTCGCCAGTGAATAAATCCTTTGATTCATATTTGGCTATTTTATTATCATCTGCAAAATCTCGGGGCCACCATGTCTCTGCTGTTATCCCATCTTTAACTTCAGTCAAAAACTTTTTGACCATTGGCCTGCCAGTTCCTTTTGTACCAAACCATATTCTGTTGTCTCTCAATAATTCTTCATATCGAGTTTTTGAAACTATCCAAGAACGCGTTGGAGGTGGCATAAATTTTAAACCTGATGGGCCAATGATGGGATAGATACAACTCTCGGAAGGAGTTTTGGCCGACAAATCACTTGCACGCCAAAGTCCTCGCGGGTCGTTATCCGGGTTCTTATA
>MGVF01000018.1 GCA_001800355.1 Elusimicrobia bacterium RIFOXYA2_FULL_50_26 | reverse complement strand
TGGCGGCGTATGAATTGCATGCAAATAAAAACAACGATATAAATATTGTTGCCCTCATTTATATTACCCTCGAATCCAGGTTGAATACCTGGCCTGAGACGGTTAATGTTTGAGACAGGAAAACGACAAAGGCGGCCAGTTCCGCAACGTCGGTTGTTACGCCCAGCACGCTTTCGGCGCGCGCACGTTCAATGTAGTCTTTTGCGGCCGTTTTACCCATGCCTGTCAGATGAAATCCCGGCAGCACGGCGTTGACGCGCACCTTAAACCTGCCAAGCTCGATTGCGGCGCTCTTTGTCAAAGCGATAAGCCCCGCCTTTGCAGCCGCGTAATTGGCGCAACCCGCCGCGCCGCGCACGCCGATTATTGAAGCGATATTTATAATGGCGCCGCCGCCGTTTTTGGCCATCAGCGCCCCGCATTCCCTTGTAAGAAAAAAAGCACCGTCGAGATTCGTGCGCATTACATCGTGCCAATCGGCGGGCGGCATTTTTATTATGCTCCTGTTGCGCGTTATGCCGGCGTTATTTATCAGAACATCAATCCTGCCGGCTTTTTCCGCCGCTTGCTTAACCATGGCCTGCACGCCTAAAAAATCCGCGACATCCGCCTGGAGATGATGGGCTGCCGCGCCAAGCCTTTCTATTTCGCCCGCAACTTCAAGCGCGGCGTCTTTTTCTTTTAGATAGTTTATAAAGACGGTGTTGCCCGGCGCCGCAAATCCGAGCGCCAGTTCCCTGCCTATACCGCGCGACGCGCCGGTAATAAGTATTACCTTTTTATTTTCCATTGTTATTGATTAACTGATGTTGCGCAAGAAATGCCAAAGCTGCTGTCATTGCGAGCGAAGCGAAGCAATCTCGCTGTTTCTAGATTGCTTCGTCGCCAAGCTCCTCGCAATGACACGCTGCATAACATCAGTGATTAAGTTCCAGGTCACGCAGCATTTGTATGTCTTTTTCAGTTTCCCGGCCGCCGGTGGTGAGGTAGCCGCCTATCATCATCCCGTTGGCGCCGGCATGGAAAATCCATGATTGCATCTCCCCCAGGTTCGCCTCACGGCCGCCGCAAACGCTGATGTCCTTATCCGGCATCATAAACCGGAAGAGCGCAATAATACGCAATATTTCAAGCGGATTTAATTTTTTCAGGTGTTCAAGCGGGGTGCCGGCTATGGGGGTGAGGAAATTGAGCGGCACGGAATCTACGTCCAGCGAACGCAAAGTATCCGCAAACTCTATGCGGTGCTGCCAGGTTTCCCCAAGGCCGAGTATGCCGCCGCAACAAACCTCAAGCCCCGCCTCTTTTGCCAGCCGTATCGTCGCTACGCGATCGGCAAAAGAATGCGTTGTACAAATATTGGAAAAAAAATTTTCCGCGGTTTCAAGATTATGATGAAATTTTTTCAAACCGCTTTTTTTCAATGCGCGCATTGCCTGAAGGTCAATCTCACCGAGGGAAGCGGCGATGGTAATTTGTTTTTGCCCGTCCTTATTTATGAATCCGCATAAGAGTCTGGACTCATCCGGCGACAACTGCCGCCCGCTGGTTACTATCCCGAAACAGCGCGCCCCGCAACGAAGCGCATTTTCAAGCGCCGTTTTTAATTTATCCGTATCAACCAGAGGGTACTCCGCGCATTGCGTATTATAATGTCCGGATTGGGCGCAGAATACACAATCTTCGGAGCAGCGCCCGGACTTCGCGTTGATTACACTGCATAAATTAACGGTATCACCTTTAAAATGCCGCCGCAAGCGGCTGGCATGATACATCAGCTCATGCAAGTCTATTGACAACAACTCTTGCGCTTCGCTCATTGAAAGCGCGCGCCCCAACAGTAATTCATCGGTAATTTTAGATAACGGCTGCATGATAATTGTAAACCTCGGACAGGCAAACGGTTGACAAATAAAAGCCAGATCTAACTGTTTGCCCGAATTTAAGTTAATCTAATATTTTGTAGTGTACTGTTTTTGACCGTACGATTGGAAGGCTGTCTATCCGCTCAAGCGCTTTAAGCAGGTCTCCGCAGATGATTTTGTGCGTAAGCATAACTATGGAGACGCCGCTTCGCACCCCGATAAGCGGTTCGCGCTGATAGACACTTGCTATTGAAACCCTGTAACGACTGAGTATTCCGGCTATCGTGGAAAGAACGCCGGGCTTGTCCACGGTATTAAAATGAAGGTAGTGGCAACCTTCGCTTTTTTCCCGCGGCAGTATGGAAAGTTTTTTATCGGGATTGTAAGTTACGTAAGGCAGTTTTCCGACGGTCCCGCCGGCGATCTGGCGGGCAAGAAATATTATGTCCGAAACCACCGCGCTTGCCGCCGGAAGCTGTCCCGCGCCTTTCCCGTAAAACATTATGTCGTCGGCAGCGTCACCGTGGATGCAGACGGCGTTATACTCTTTTTCAACGTTGGCAAACGGGTGGGTACGCGCTATCAGGCAGGGTTGCACCGAAAGCTCCAGCCTGCCGCCTGTCATATGCGCCGAGCCGATCAGCTTCATCAGGTAACCGTATTCGTCGCGGGCGAAACTTATGTCTTCGCGCGAAACGCCGCCTATGCCTATTGTTGTTATGTCGCCCAGCTTAACCCACGACGACCACGCAAGCGATGCAAGCACGGCCAGCTTATGCGCAGTATCAATGCCTTCGACGTCAAACGTGGGGTCTGCCTCCGCAAATCCGGCAACCTGGGCGCTTTTCAGCGCGCTTTTGAAATCAACGTCGTTCTGCGTCATCTCACTGAGGATGAAGTTTGTGGTGCCGTTTAAAATACCGCTTATCTTCTCGATACGGTTGGCCGCAAGCCCCTCATTAAGCCCCTGGACAACAGGTATGCCGCCGCCCACGGCGGCCTCGAAATACACAAGCCTGTCATGCTTGCGCGCCGCCCGCAAAATCTCGTCCCAGTATTTGGCCAGCACCGCTTTATTTGCGGTAACAACATTTTTACCGGCGCGCAAAGCGCTTAAAATAATCGTGCGCGCCGGCTCGTATCCGCCGATAAGCTCAACTACCATATCAATGTCCGGCGCGGCGATTATGTCGCGGTAATCCGTGTAAAAACGCGCATTCTTTACGCTTATACGCCTGCGATCGCAGGTTGCTACTATCTCTATAGAAGCTCCCGTCTTTTCTTCTATGGAACGCCTGTTATTTTCAAGAATCTTTATTACGCCGCGGCCAACCGTCCCGCAGCCGACAAGCCCAAGCCTGACTTTCCTGTTCATCGCAGCCCTCGTTATTTTTCTTCCCGCATTATTTTTTTCAATCGCAAAAGAACGTCGTGGAAACGATTGTCATGTGTAACAAGCGCCATGCGTATGTATCCCTCGCCGCAAGCGCCGAAACCGGCGCCGGGCGCCACGCACACGCCGGTATCTTTCAGCAACTTCTCCGCAAAGGCAAGCGAACCCATGGCGGCGAATTGATCGGGTATTTTCAGCCACAGGTACATGGTTGCTTTCGGCTTATCAACATGCCAACCGATTTTTTCAAGCCCGCGCACCATCAGGTCGCGCCGTTTCTGGTAGATTTCCACCTGCGCGCGGACGCATTCCTGGCTTCCCTCAAGCGCGGCCGCCGCGCCCAACTGAATAAATGTCGGTGCGCCGTAATCCAGGAAGGATTTGAATTTCTCAAGCGGGTAAAGCAGTTCTTTTTTACCCGCAGCCCAGCCTATGCGCCAGCCGGCCATGTTATAGGTTTTCGAAAGCGAATGAAACTCAAGCCCCACGTCCCAGCCGCCCTCTATCTCGAAAAAGGAAGGCGCAACATAGCCGTCAAATGTAATCTCCGAATAGGCGTTGTCGTATATTACCAGTATTTCATACTTTTTAGCGAACGCCACGACTTCCTTTAAGAATGCTCTGTCCTCAACCACCGCCGAGGTGGGATTATTAGGGTAATTTAAGAAAAACATCTTCGCTTTGCGCGCCACATCTTCCGGTATTTTTGTAAGATCGGGCAGGAAATTATTTTCCGCAAGCAAGGGCAGCGAATACACCGTACCGCCTGCAAGCACAACACCGTTAAAATGCACGGGATAAGCCGGGTCGCATACCAATACAACGTCGCCCGGGTCAAGGTAGGACATGCAAAGGTGGGCAATACCTTCTTTTGAACCTATGAGGGCAAGAACTTCCGTGTCGGGATTAACAGACACTCCGAATCTCTCCTTCATCCAGGATGCCGCGGCGCGGCGGAAACGCGGCATTCCCTTAGCCTGCGGGTAACGGTGGGTGCGCGGATGATTGCGCACCGTGTCGCATACCCTTTCCACAACATGGGAAGGCGCGGGCAGATCAGGGTTGCCCATGCCGAGGTCTATCACGTCCAGTTTATTGTCATAGGCATCCATCTTCAACGCATTTATGCGCGCAAAAAGATATGGCGGCAGGGCGTTTAACTTTTTTGAAGGTTTAATTTTATCCATAAAAAAATCCAACCCGCGGGGATATGTCTCCCGCGGATCTACAGGTTTACGTAAGGCGGTTTTATTGAATAAGTTTACGCAGTGTGGTCGTGGGTTTAAAAGATATTTTTCTTCCCGGCGGCACCGGTATTATCTCGCCGGTTTTGGGGTTTCTTCCCTGGCGCGCCTTGCGCGCTTTTGTTCTAAACGAGCCAAGCCCTGAAAGAGATATTGTCTCACCCTGTTTCATGGCATCCTGTATAACCTTTACCAACGCTTTGATCGCTCTGTTCGCATCCCCCTGGGTTATGCCCGCAACATCAGAAACACGTTTAACAACTTCCGGCTTCTTCATCATATAATTCACCTCATTAAAAAGGAACCCCGTTAAGCTTGTGAATACAAGAATACATTAAATTTATAATATAAATGTTGAAAAAAGTCAAGGGGAATAGTAACCTTTCATATTTTCCTCTCAAAAAGTGTCTCTTTAGCAGTTTGAGGTCATTGCGCGCGAGAGCGAAGCAATCTCGACGTTGCTTCTGATGAAAAGCGAGATTGCCGCGCCCTTTGGGCTCGCAATGACGACGACAATTTCTAAACGCCAAAGAGGCACCTCAAAAACAGCGCATTTTCTATTGCTTATTTTTGCCCGGCTTCCCGGCACCGCAGGCTATAAAAGCGTCCACGATCTCCGGGTCGAACTGCTTTCCGGCATTGTGTCGCATCTCCTGCACAGCTTCATCATATGATAATGCCCGGCCGTACGGGCGAACGTTTGTTATCACGTCATAGACATCTATAACTGAAAATACCCGAACAATGTACGGTATCTGTTTTTCCTTTAATCCTCTCGGGTAGCCGCCCCCGTCCCAACGTTCCGCGTGCGAAAGTATTTCTTCGGCTACGCGCGCGGTCTCGGAAAATGTCATGGCTATGCGATAGCTGGTTTCGGAATGGCGTTTAATAATCTCCCATTCTTCAAACGTAAGCCTGCCGGATTTATGCAGTATGCCGGATGGCACTGACACCTTGCCTATGTCGTGGAGGCGGATAAGTAATTTTATGTCGTGAATCTGGGCATCGCTTAATTTAAGCACCTTGCCAAAAATTGGCAATATATCACTGCACCGGGCTATATGCATTTTCATATCATTTGTACGGTCGCTCACTTCCTCGATAAGCGAATCTATAACCATTTCACGGTTCGAAGCGCTTTCGGCCAGTTTGTTATCGTACATCCGTTCTTCCGCTTCCCTGATAACCCTGAAAAGATTTTTATCCGCCTTACTCTTCACCGCAACCCCCAGGGCTATGCTTGGCTTTACCAACATTCCCTTACTTGTGCCTGATACGCGTTTTATGCGCGCGCATATGGCTTGCGCCGTTTCCATATCCGTCCCGGGCAGTATAACCGAAAACTCATCACCGCCCCAGCGCGCTATAATATCTTCCTTCCTGCAACAAACATTCAATACGCCCGACAACGCGATAAGCAACTTATCGCCTTCGTTGTGGCCGAAAGCATCATTTACAAGCTTTAGATTGTTTACGTCTCCCATAATAATGCAAATCGGCAGGGAACGTTCCGTGTCAAGCCTGCGCAATTCCTCTTCAAAATAAGCGCGGTTATAAAGCCCCGTAATCTTGTCATGAAAACTTATATACCTTATTTGTTCTTCCGCGCGTTTGCGTTCCGTAATATCACGCGCTATTACGAGGGCTGATTCTACCGTGCCTGTCTTGTCGTACTCTGGAATTATCCGCCCCCAGAAAAACCGTTTGCCGAAAAGGCCGGGAAAATCAAATTCTATGCCGCTCTCCCTGCCGGCCTCAAATGCCTTTCTAATCTCTTCATCCCACCGGGTGGAGATTTCCCTGGCCATACCCAGCTCAGCATTCGTTTTGCCCATAAACTGCTCTTTCGGTATGCCTGTAATGCGTTCGTACGCCGGATTAACGAATACATATCTCATATCTTTCCCGATGCGTATGATAATGTCGGGAGTGCTGTCAATCAGCGTCCGTAGTTCATACTCGTTGCGGCGAAGCGTGTCCTGTGTTTTTTTCTGCTCGGTAATATCCCGCCAGCCCGAGACCGCTCCTGCGATTTTCCTGTCGGCATCCATCATAGGCGCCGAATTAAATGAGAACATGCGCAACTCGCCGTCACCTCTCTTTATCAGCCATTCTTCGTTAAGTATTATTTCACCGCTCGCAATTGAACGCATGAACGGCAAGTCCGCTGCAAGAGCAGGCGTTACGCCATCCTTCTGATAAAAACCCCACTTTTTCGGCCTCTCCTCGGCAGGCACACCCATTAATTCTTCCCGCGTACGGCCCAGCAACCTGCAGCCGCAGTCGCTTATAATATGCACACCGGCATCAGCACCGTAAAAAACAGTTATACCCTCTTGGATAAACCGCATCATGTCTTCAAACATATGGCAGATTATATTTGTTTTATCGGCACCACTTTCGCTACTGCCCGCCTCGTCCGCCAATTCCACGCCGCCTCTCATATTTGAAAAAACTGTCATTTCTCCCCCCCCCGAAATAAAAAGCCCGGAAGCTTTTTCTGCAACCGGGCTTAATATACTATCAAACTACTTTATTTAACTTCAAAAGTGTCGCAATCGGCGTGTCCGGAATGCTTCGAAACGTGAATACCGGATGCATTGCACTCCAGCATATTATTATACCTGCAATCACTCATCCGGCAGGCGCCAACGCCGCCGGTAACGTCATCCATACCACCCTTGCTTTTAGCGCTTGTATATGTCTCACACATGGGACAGTTGCTGCCTACAGTGATGGCCAGGGTATGGCACTCCTTGTTGCTATTGTATGCGCATTCCGTTACGGAACAATCCACAATTTTTACCATTTCCATTGTCTTCATATTCCCCTCCCGATGAGACGCCGTCGTCGGCATTTCATCTGACACTTTCATGCTACCATAATATCGGACGGCTGTCAACAACGTCATTTTTGAGCGTTTTTACGGGCATACCGGCGCCTTGCGAGGTTACAATTTCATCCATCTGCCTGTAAAACCACTGTATATATTTATTGAAGAAATCCGCAAGTGATTCCGCGGAAATATGCGCTCTTAGAGCGCGGTAATATTCAGGATAATATACGCCTATAGCGCGCGCGCCCAGCAGCCGAGCGCAGAGCAGCCCCACAAGAGCTACGGGGCCTGAGGTTGCAATATATATGGTATCGGGTGAGATGCGGGCTATTTCCCTCAATGAGCGAAGCAAGGACGGCACTTTTAAAACCGTGCCGCCGGAATTAGGGATTTGTAACGAATAAAGCATCGGGAGGTTAATTGAGTCAATGCCGTCGCAAGGGGTTATATTGCCATCATCGCTAAACCACAACGCCGTTTGCGGTTTAAGCTGCGCGGCTCCATAGAGCCTGGCATTTATCTCGCCGAGAACCGGCCTTTTCCTGTGCATAAATCCGAATGTTGCCAGAAACGGCAGCGCCAGCATAAGCCCGGAAAAGGCTGCGTATGCGCTTTTAAACATTCCCGCCAGCGACCCGCGGGCAAGATCAGTAGCGCCTGCCTTTAAAAATGACCGTATGTATTCATCGCTTATCGCGGCGATGGTGTCAAAGGACTCGTCAAGTTTACGTTCAACATCCACGGATGGGCGCGCAGCCCACCGTTCCAGGAAATCAGCCAGCATAAGCTTTACCTTATCGCCCTTTCTCCTGCTTTGGAAGCGCGTGTTCCGCAAGAATAGCTTATCCCGGAACCGCAAGGGTTTATTCTCAAATAACATACTCATGATACGCCTGACCGGCGAAGATGTATTTTTTGACCGCGCATAATCGCCGACAACTTTGGCGAGAGTAAAAGCCATCGTCATGAAATCGCTTGAATTTCCACCCGCATCCGTGGCGCGCTTACGCAGGCATTCCAAAAACTCCGCAGGGCAGGACGCCTCGGCAACAGTAAAAGTTTTGCCTATGTAAAGCCCCCCATGATCGTCGGAACCTCCCGTAAAGCCTTTTACCCACGGGTTATCCCCGAACGGCTCTATGCCGTGCTTGCGATAGAGCGCCTCTATATGGGCGGGCGTAAGCCCGCTTAGCGCCTGCCGCCAACCGGTGTTGGCTTTCTCGCCGATACCACCGTTAACCGTCTCAAAGACATCAAACAGAAGAATGAGTTTTTCCAGCTTGTCGGCATCCAGTTTACTGCTCCTGGAATATGCGGCATGAGCCACTGAATAAGCAAGCCCCTCCGCCTTTATGTAATCGCGCAGGTGATAAATGTTGCGGCGCAATTTATCTATCGCCGCGAAGCGTGTCTCGTCAAGCCCGTAAATAAGAACATGCACAGGGCAATTGTCCTCCGGAAAAAACGCCGTGGCCTCAAGGCCGATAATTACGTCATGCGGGTGCCGTTCCCTGAGAAGCAACGCGCCGCCTATGCGGTTATGATCCGTGATGGCGACGAAATCCATCCCGCGCTCTTTGGCGCTGCGGTAGATGAACTCCGGCTCGCTGTAAGATTCCGCGGCGCCCAACTCCATAAGAAACTGCTCCGACAACTGCTCAGAATACTTCGAGTGAACATGCAAATCCACTTTAGACATAAAACTCCCCTTGCAATATAATTTTAGACGCGTCGGAGGAAAGCGAAAAGAGATTACCGGGATTGGATGTCGCGGGAGAAGGTACTTGTCGTGTAATTATATATAAATAACTGGTGTTACGCAAGAAATACCAAAGTTGCTGTCATTGCGAGCGAAGCGAAGCAATCTTGCTGTTTCGTATCGAAACGACGAGATTGCTTCGTCACGAAGGCTTCTCGCAATGACACGCTGCGTAACATCAGTAAATAAACAAGGCTTGTACGATGGCGCGTAAGCGTTATTTTTGTTACAATGTAATTGTCAAAAAAGGAGGGCTGCCATGATAATAAAAAGTTCATCGTTTAATAATACCGGGATGATACCGCCCGAGTTTACGTGTGAAGGCGATAACATAAACCCGGACATATCCATAGAGTCCATTCCTGATAACGCCAAAAGCATGGCGCTGCTTATCGAAGACATAGACGCGGCTAAAGGCAGTTTTATTCACTGGCTTGTTTTCAACATCCCGGTTTCTTCCGCCATAGACCAAAACAGCATACCCGGCACACAGGCGCGCAACGACTCCCTGGGCAACAATTACTACGGCCCCTGCCCGGCCGTCGGCACGCACCGCTACGTGTTTACGCTTTATGCGCTTGATACAATGCTCGATCTTCCCGAAGGCACCGGCCACGAAGCCGTAAGGAATGCACTGTCAGGCCGCATACTTGCAAAAGCTGAGATCACCGGTAAATATAAAAAGAAGATACTTGCGCCTGTCTGACAACTATTATGAACAGCGAATATGCGGCCGGGGCCATTGTCTTCCGGCGGGAAAACAACTCCATCAGTTACCTGCTCATTTACAGCAGGCGCAATAAAACATGGGGTTTTCCCAAGGGGCATATGGAGGCCGGCGAGGACGAAATCGCCGCCGCACGACGGGAAATAGCCGAGGAAACCGGCATTAAGTCCGTTGTTTTGCTGCCCGGTTTCCGGCAGGAAAACATTTACCGCGCCGTAAGCAACCGCCCGCCCTCGACAGGCAACGTGATAGAAAAACACTCCGTATACTTCCTTGCGCGCGCCGACTCGCCCGCCATTAGAATACACGATGAAGAGATCTGCGGCTATCGCTGGCTTGAACTGCCGCAAGCCCTGCGCCTGCTCAAATTCGATTCATTGAAGCAAACCCTGGAAACCGCCGATCGCTTCCTGGCCGAAAATAACCGCTAACGCAAAGACATATTTACCGCCACCAGCCAAACCAGCCTTTTGCCCTATGGTGGTTCCTGCCGGCAAACCAGCGTACAATTCCGAAACTCAAGCCCGCAAGGCCTGCTCCTATGAATATATTTCTTCTTCTATGATTTACGGGCGCGCCAAGCCAGCCTCCGCTTGAGCCTGACCATTGATCCGCCGGCTTAAACAGGTTGCCAGGGTTTTGCGGCGCAAGTTTATCCTCAAACCCTTCTTTCTCGGCCTTCTTTGCCGCAATATTCTCCGTCATCGAAGGAAACAGCGAATGAAGCAGCATAAGCCGCCTGCCGAACCCGCCTACCGTTACCACGTCGCGCGGACACGTTGCCAGCCGCACAATCGCCCGCGCCACCTTGTCGGCACGGTACAGCGGCCCCACCGGCTTGACGGCCTTGCCCGTGTAGTTTGCGCTATGCTGAAAAAGCGGCGTATCTATGGACGCGGCCAGCACCGTGCAAACTCTTATCGAAGGGAACCCCTTCAGTTCCGCCCGCAAACTTTCGGAAAAACCGTTGATGGCAAACTTGCTGGCAGTGTATGCACTGGAATACGGCAATCCTATGGTGCCTGAAATAGAAGATACATTCACCAGCGTCCCCGCCTGCTGCCGGTGAAAATGCCCTATAACGGCACGCGCGCCGTTAAGGTAGCCGAACAGGTTTGTTTCTATGACGCGCTTGTATGCGTCGAAGGGAACTTCGTCAAAGCGGCCAAAAACGTTGACCGCGGCGTTATTAACCCAGATGTCAATTCCGCCGAAAACAGAAGCCGCCCTTTCAGCCACCGCCGTAACCGCGTTTTCGTTCACGACATCGGCAGGCGCCACCAGCGTCTTGGCGCCGAGTTTTTCCGCTTCCGCGGCCACTTCTTTAAGGTTATTTTCACCGCGCGCTATCAGCACAAGATTGGCGCCCGAGCGCGCAAACTCAAGCGCCGTAGCCCGCCCTATACCGCTGGATGCACCCGTGATTGCCACCGTCTTATTCTCAAGAACTTTACGTTTTGTCTTCATAAATATACTGCCCCCTTTTTACGCCGTCTTCATACGCAAAAGATCGTCGTATATATTCATCGTGTTCTCCATCATGGTTGGAATTAAAAATTTTTCTCTTACCAGGCGGCTGCCGTTATTTCCAAGCATACGCGCCTTGTCTTTGTCCGTAAACATCGCGGAAACCCAGCGCGCAATGGCATCCGCATTTTTGGGAGGTATAAGAATACCCGTTTGCCCGTTCCGGATTACCTCGGCGTTACCTCCGACATCGGTAGCCACCACGGGCTTCGACATGTAAAGCGCTTCCAGAATAGTATTTGAGAACCCCTCGCTGCAGGACGGTGAAACCACCACGTCCATAACCGATAGCGCCTCGGCGATAGCCTCAGTATAACCAATGAAACGGGTACAACGCTCAAGCCCCAGTTGCACGGCCTTCTGCCGTGTTTGCTCAAGCACCGGCCCTTCACCGGCCATAACCAGGTGAACATCCGGCATGGTTTTCTTTATTATAACAGCCGCATCAAGGAAGTACCTGTGCCCTTTTACCGGGTTAAAATTCGCCAGCATTCCCATCACTGGAACGCCGTCAGGTATTGACAGCTTTTTTCTCGCGCGCGCCACATCAACAGGCAAATCAAGTTTTTTGGTTTCGATTCCGTTATAGACTACCGTTATCTTATCACCGCTTACGCCCTCATCGGCGATTACGAATTGTTTTACCTTCTCGGAAACACAGATTATCCTGTCCACGTAACGGTTAAGCAACTTATAACACCATACGTTGCGCCTGTTCCTGCCCAGCCCCATGTCCCGGCGGCTTGAAATAACAACCGGTATGCGGGCAAACCGCGCCAGCATGGTGCCGTATATATCTGGATTCGTATGGAACGTCTGAAGTATTTTAATGCCCTCGCGCTGGATAAACTCGTTTAACTTGAAAAACATGGCCAACTGGCGGCGGCCGTATATTTTTCGCATATTCAATATTTTAACGGGAATATCGTTTTGTTCCAGCTTCTTCCTGAAAGCAGGCGACCCCTGAAACGTTACGACAAACGGTTTAAACCTTTTCCTGTCAATATTCGTTACCAGTTCAAAAAGATGGCGTTCGGTGCCTGAAAAAATATGCAGGAAATCTATTAAAAAAAGAATAGGCGCCTGCGCCTGTTTCATATTACCCCCGTTTCAAAATAGGAGTCTCTTTAGTGTTTTGAAGTTGTAGTTGTCATTGCGAGCCCAAAGGGCGCGGCAATCTCGCTTTTCATCAGAAGCAATGTCGAGATTGCTTCGCTCTCGCTCGCAATGACCTCAAATTGCTAAAGAGACACAAAAATAGTTCTTATCCATTTTTTTGAAAAAAACAAAGTGCGATGAAGCATCGCCTTAAACGTATTATTCCAGATGATTATTTCCGTATTCTTCCGCTGGGCTTTTGCCCAGTGAAATTTATAGGCTTCGCTTCCGCGCAAAAAATCATACTCAACCGCACCTGCATTTATGGATTCTCGTATCATGTGCGCCGTTGACAACAGCCCGGGGCTGTATTTATTGAAACTCCTGTCTATGCCCGACTGGTAAAAAAACACCCTGTCTTTGTAGTGAAACGCATACTGGCAGGCCACTATCCTGCCGTTCATCCTAAGCACCCCCAGCAACAGCCAGCCTTTTTCGTGGAACTCGTGAGCTATGCGCTGGTGAAAACACCAGAAATCCTCTTCCAGCGAAGCGCCGTCCCTTTTTTTGTCGGACATCCTCTGTCTGTGAAGTTCCTGCAGCGCGCGCATACCCTGCGATAACGTGCCGGCATCCTTCCACAACTCGAAACCCGCCGGGCTTTTTTTTGAGATTGCACGCTCCTTGCGGCCGATATTGTAGCGATTGTTCGGCGACAGTGTGGCCAGGTACTCATCCCAACTCCGCGGCAGTTCGATGTAAGGGCATACGCCGTTGGCTCTCAGCGCCCACGTGTAGGAGCCATCCAGGTAACCGGCGGCGCGCTCAATAAACCCTGTGTCTTCCCTCATGTCGCGCAAAAGCGCCACATCCCACAATACCACGCGCTCAAGATAACGAAAAAATTCAAATTCAAACCGCTGCTTGTATGCATCGAGTGTAACCAGCCCCAGATGGTCGGGAGTAACTTCATGTCCGGACCCCAGGAACTCAAGCCTGTTTAAGGAAACGCCGAACCGGCTGACCTTTCGCACCATCATCGGCGCCATCGCAACCAAAATGTTGTCCGGCGAATACCCAAGCACTATATGCACCTGTTTTCCATCGCCGAAAACATCAAGCCAGGTTTTAGTCCATTCCCACGTCAAAAAAACGCATTCGTTGCCGCTACGGGCAAGCAAATCGTCCCATTGCCTGCGAAAATCCAGGAATTTGTCGTAAGTTGATATAACTTTTAAGGTGAGCACC
>MGVF01000017.1 GCA_001800355.1 Elusimicrobia bacterium RIFOXYA2_FULL_50_26 | reverse complement strand
ACGCTTTTATTTTTTTAATGTTATCAAGATGCTCGCCCCACGCAGCGGCAAGCCAACCGCTCTCCCTGCCTGGCGCCGGGGCTATGGAAGAAGGCGGGATAAGCCCTGTTTTACGGCCGATTTTTTTCACCGCGCGCGCGCCCAGATTATAGATTATGGAATTCTCCGCAATCCCGTCATTTAACCTCGCAAATATTCCACCCGAATGCGAGGCCCTGCCATAATAATCCTTGATGGCTTTATCGGTATATTCCATTAACTGCTGCTCACTGCGAACCAATTTTTCTCCCGTATTCGCATCTTTTAGAATAACCTTCGGCACAAGGTAGCCATTGGTTACCGCGTAACGCGGGAATATGTAATCATCATGCAAATCGTAAAAATATCCCAGTATTATTACGGCAGGTTTATTTTTTATCCTGCTGACGACTTTATCTATTTTCAAAAGCTCCTGTTTTGTGCCATAGCCGGCCACACCGCACTTCAAAACCCGCCTGCCGGATTCGCGCTCAATAACGGAGCCCCATTTATCTTCGAAAGGAGAAAACCCCCAACAGAAACTGTCTCCCGCAAGAAGTATATAGTTTTTCTCTCCAAGGTATGGGTTGTCGAAACATCCTAATTCATTTGCCCATATTTTGTAACGGAACACCCTGCTTTCAGTTGCATAAATAGAATGATAAGAAGGAGAGCTGTTTTCGACAATATCGTATCCCGCCGCCGGATCATTTTTAAAATAGTAAGGCACTGCGCTCACAAAAAACCTTTCGCGTTCACCATTGCTCGAAGATACGCTAAGCAGTTGTTTGTATTTCGTAGCCCGCAGAAACGCCTCAAGAAAAAACAGCGTAACCGCTACGCTGACAAAAACCAAAACACCATTAAAAATAAACTTCCGAATATTTCCCATCCAACCTCTAGGGGACGTTGTCAAGATGTCAAGTTAACACTATTCCGACTCGCATACTTTTCGCCGTTTGCCAGTAATAGAGATACCGCCTGTCTTGTTATTCCAAGCGCCTTAGCAACTTCGGTACCTTTCATGCCAAGTTCGCGTTTTGCCCAAAATACTATTAAACCTTTCGCCTGTGACACGTTGTTGTCCCTGCCTTTTTTCTTCAATTCATCGGATTCGATTCCAGTTAGAGCACATGCGCGATCTATTAATTTATCAATATTCCATCCGGCCCGTTTTAATCTTTCCCGCCTAATCATATCTTCTTCCGAGAGCTTTAACACCGTCTCAACAAAATTCCCGTTGCCAAGTATTCGCTCATCGCCGAGCCAGCGCTCATTATTGCGCCTTAACTCCTTTAAGCCATCCCAACCGCCGGCACTTCTGCGTAATCCACCGCCGCTAAATTCTTCCCGCTTCCCGCCACTTTCGCCATCCTTAATGAAAGACCAGTAGTTTTTCACAGCATCCTTCCGCCTTTTACCAAAATGAACAAGGATCTCATCTATTGTCTGCCATTCATTAACACATGTTCCCATTATCGCCGAATGGCCGCTCCACCTATATTCATTTAATTGCTGGACATCTTTCACTAACTTGCCACGCACGGGATTAAGATGAATGTAACGCACAAGCTCCAGCAAATAAGCATCTTTGTCGCAAAGTATTGATTTATACCGATTTTGATATAAGTAACCGCTGCGTTTGTGTCGATGATTAAAGTATATAGCATAGCCTGTCAACAATTTCCTCATTATGTCACTGAGCGGTTTTTTACCTGTTTGTATAAGCATATGGAAATGGTTGGGCATTAAAGCCCATGCGTAACAATGATAATTTATGCTTTTCTGCGTTTCCTTAAACCTGCGCAATAATTCCGTACGGTCAAGATCGTCTTTGAATATTTCACGACGTTCAATACCGCGAACTATTACATGATATATAGCACCTGGAATTTCTAATCTTTTATGGCGTGGCATCAGTTAACTCTACCATTTCTCCTGGGATTAAATCAATTAACTTGACATCTTGACAACGTCCCCTAAATTCTAAATTCAATCTAGGGTATACTCTTCCTTCCAGCGGTGATCTTCTTGCGGGGGGGGTTGCTTGTGTTTTTCGAATATGTAGTTTTCTATAACAAGGCAGTCCATTTCGGTGCGCATGAAACATTTGTAGGAATCTTCGGGCGCGCATACTATCGGCTCGCCGCGGACGTTAAAACTTGTGTTTACTATAACGCCGAAACCGGTGCGTTTTTTGAATGCTTCTATCAGGCGGTGGTATTTGGGATTCGTATCCGGATGCACCGTCTGCACGCGGGCGGAAAAATCCAGATGCGTAATCGCAGGTATATCCGAGCGCAGGTGGTACAATTTTTCTTTTAGCGGCATGCCGTGGTAGCCTTCGGGAAGCGCGCGGCGCCTGCTGTTTTTGACGTAATCAATAATAAGCATGTATGGCGAGTGGTAGCCGTTTTGGAAATATTGCTTAACATCCTCGCATAACACCGATGGCGCAAACGGTCTGAAACTTTCGCGGTATTTTATTTTAAGGTTCAATTTCTTCTGCATATCTGGATTTCGCGCATCGCCTAAAATACTGCGGTTTCCCAGTGAACGCGGGCCCCACTCCATCCTTCCCTGGTGCCACCCCACAACCATGCCGTTTTCAAGCAACCCGGCGACCTTATCGTAAAGTTCTCCCCATTCACACTTTTCGTAAACCGCTCCGGCGCTTTTTGCCATCAACTCGATATCCAGGCCACCGTACTCATTGCCGAGATAGGAACCCTGCATACTATCGGTCGCACCGTCGGGATTGCGGGGATACTCATAATACATGTGATAAACAGATAATGCTGCGCCCAGTGCGCCGCCCGCATCTCCGGCAGCGGGTTGTATCCACACGTTTTTGAAGATATTTTCGTCCAGAAGCCTGCCGTTGGCAACACAGTTAAGCGCTACTCCGCCGGCAAGGCAAAGATTGTCGCAACCGGTTATGCGTTTCGCCTCACGCGCCATTTTCAGCACTACATTTTCCGTAACTGATTGTATGGCAAGCGCGAGATCGCAATGCTCCTGCGTTATTTCAGACTCGGGCTTCCTCGGCGGGAATCCGAAAAGCTGTTCCCATTTTTTCTCGTTCACCATCCGCATACCGACGATAAAATCGAAATATTCGCAGTTAAGCCTCAGCGAGCCGTCGTCTTTGATCTCGACAATGCGGCTTAATATCAATTCTTCCATCTTTTTTACGCGATCGGATCCCGGGTTGCCGTAGGGCGCAAGCCCCATCAGCTTGTACTCGCCCGAATTAACCTTAAAACCCGCGTAATATGTAAACGCCGAGTATAGAAGCCCAAGCGAATGAGGAAACTTAAGCTCTTTAATAATTTTTATCCGGCTGCCCGTCCCGTGCGCTATCGAGGCCGTAGCCCATTCGCCTACGCCGTCTATTGTAACTATCGCGGCCTCATTATACGGCGAAGGATAAAAAGCGCTCGCGGCGTGGGATAGATGATGTTCTGAAAAAAGCAGTTTTAATTTCTTTTTGTCAAAATCCCCTATTGATTTTAAATTATCCAAAATAATTTTTTTAAGAAACAGCTTTTCCTTCAGCCACACGGGCATGGCGGACAAAAACTGCCTTATGCCGCGTGGCGCAAAAGAATAGTAAGTCTCAAGCAACCGCTCAAATTTCAGAAACGGTTTGTCGTAGAAAACAATGGCATCAAGCTCATCAATGGTTAGCGGTTTACCGGCGCAGGATAAACATGCCTTTACCGCGTTGACGGGAAATGAGGCATCGTGTTTCTTGCGCGACAGACGTTCCTCCTGCACGGCAAACACTATTTTACCGTCTACAATAAGAACTGCCGCCGAATCATGATAAAACGCGGATATGCCAAGCAATGTGCTCATGGCTTACCACATCTTCTCGAAATCACGTTTTGCAAAGTCATGGTTTCTGTTTTGATAATAGCTTTCGCTGTTTTCATTTTTATCCATAAGCAACGCATTTTTTGAGAAAATGCGGAACAAAACTGCCAACGGGGTTAAAAACACGTAAAAAATAATTGAAAGAAGTACCCTGCTGTTAAAATCACCTATGAGCTTTGCAAAAGCCAGCCAGGCGGCCGCTATCACCGAAGATAACCGCCTTGAGGCCAGCCCCACAACAAGCAGGCCTGCGGCAAGCGCCGCCAGAAGAAGTACGCGAAATACGAAAAATAAAACCAGAAACGCAACGCCAAGCACGATAAGCGTTTCCAAATCTTTTTCACGCGAATAACGGGGCATGTTTTTCATTAGAACAATGTATATATAAACGGGGCTATGGCGGAACCGCTTGAGAACACAATCAGGGCGCCTATCATAAGCAGGACGACTATGATGGGCAAAAGCCACCATTTCTTGCGCTCTTTCATAAAATTCCATAAATCTTTTAAAAATTCCATAACACCTTCACTTTCCGGCTGCCTGCATACCGCCTATTTGTCGCACAAGCTGAGAGCCGAGTATCTGCCTGTCTTTAAAAAACAACAACGGATGCCTTAGCATAAAAAGAAGTTTCCGCAAGAAAGCAATCCTTTTTGTCATTGAGTTAATGGATGTAATCATTCTTTCAAAATCAATCGGTGGCAACGATGAAAAATTCATGGCTTTCGAATGATGATAGAAAACAGAATAATCTATCCGCCCTTTTAATTTTCCGGCTTCAACCAGGTTACTCCACATTTCTGTCCCTGGATAAGGAGTTACGGTACTAAAAAGCGGGTAATCCGCTTTCAGGCGCCTGGCCGTTTTCATTGTCATCTTTATTTCATCGGCAGTTTCTCCCGGAAAGCCGACCATGAAATATGCGGTGGTTTTTATGCCGTGCGCGCGGGCCTTTTTAAAAATTTTTCCCGCAGCATCAAAATCCATATTCTTTTTTATCATTGCCTGGATACGCGGGGAACCCGTCTCAATTCCGACGTTTATCTGGTAACAACCGCCGCGGCGCATCTGCCGCAAAAGGCCGTCATCAATAAGCTCCGCCCTTGTGTCACAGCTCCAGCGCATATCGGCGAAATCAGACATTCGATTGCAAAAATTCTCAACGCGGGCGCGCTTGATGGTAAAGGCGTCGTCATTTATGCGCAACAGGCGCACACCGGTTGAATGAAGCCGTTCCACCTCTCTTATCACATGGCCTATTGAACGGTAGCGAACCGATCTTGTCCATAGGCGGTTACTTGCGCAATAGGTGCAAGGGTACGGACAGCCGCGGCTGCTTATAACTCCGCCAAGATCTGCAGGGTGATGCATGTCGCGGTCAACCAGGTTCTTATAACTGGGCAAAGGAAGGCGGTCAAGGTCGTCTATAAGCGGCCTGGGATCATTGATTACCGCCGCGCCGCCGCGCCGGTATCCGGCCCCTGCAACATTCGGCTGGCCATCGCCGTTCTTTATGGCCTTGAGCAACTCTATAAAAGTATCTTCGCCCTCGCCGCAAACCACATAGTCTATACACTCATCGGCAAGCACTTCGGCGGGCACCAGGGTCGCTTGAACTCCGCCTGCGACTACCTTGCAGGCCGGAACCGTTTCGCGCACAATGCCGGCCAGAATCTGTGCCGAAAAAAAATCTGCCGTCATGCTGGTAATACCCACGACGTCTGGAGAAAATTCCGATAAAAACGAACGGAACCGCGAAAACGCCGGATGCCCGGAATGGCCGGATTTTTCACTTACATCCAAATTTTCCTGTACTACGCGTTCAGCCACCCTGTCGCCGCCACCGTAAATATCCCCGTTCCACAACGCCACATCATAACCATTTTCTTCCAGCACACCGGCAAGCTGGGCAAGCCCGAGCGAAACCGTGGATGCCTGCACACCCTGTAGTGTAAACCATGGAGGATCAGCTAAAAGGATTTTCATTTTTCAGCTTTTTTATTTGTTCGCTGTTGGGAGCAAGTGTTACTGCTCTTTCAAAAGCGGTTTTTGACTTATCCATCTGCCTGAGATTTCCGGACAGCCACGCATAGCTTGCCCAGTATTTTGCCATGGCCGGCGAAAGCGTTACGGCGCGTTCCATGGATTTCTGCGCAAGTCTCAGGTACTCCAGCTTTTCGGGCGCGCTGATAGCTCCACTAGCGGCAAGCCGCTGGTATAACAATCCGCGCCGATGCTGCCAAAGCGCATTATTGGGCTCAAGTTCCGCAGCCTTCTCAATAGCGGCGCGGCCTGCCGACGACTCGCTGCGCGTGCCTGAAAAATCACGATGTCCCAGGCGGTATGCGGCATAGCTTTTTTGCGCCGGCAACATGATAAAAACCGCGGTCAAACCGATACCTGCAACTGTCAATGCCATAGAAGCCGCCGGCTTTGCGTAAAACTGAAAATCATAGCCTTTTTTCGACCTGTCCCTGGAAATGTACACAAGCGATAGCGCGATAGAGGTTACGAGAGCGAAAAGAAATGCGTTCGACGTAATATGCAGGTTAAAATCAACCAGGCTGTGAACAAGCATAGTAACAACCGCGGCGCTTGCGCCCACAAGTATGGAAACAAGATGTTCGTTACTGCTGCTTTTTATCTTTCCGACAACATTTACGAAGAAGGCGGCGAAAAATGACAGGACAAGAATAAGGGCAAGCGGGCCTGACTCGATAAGCAACTGCAGGTAATCGTTATGCGTATATCTCCAGAAAAGCCCGGTATGCGTTTCCTGCACCATCGGAAACGCGATGGAATATGCGTCAAAACCAACGCCGAACACCGGGAACCGCCTGACAAGTTCCAATGAATCGCGCCATATATCCAGCCGGGGATTCATGTAATTTTTCTCGAGATAAAAAACTGTGGAAAGGCGGCCGGTCATAACACCCCAATCAATCCAGTAAATAAGCGCAAGTACGAACGCAATGACGGCAATTATGGAGACAATCATCGAAACAAATGTCTTTTTGTCGTAGCTTTTTCTTAAAAAAAAGAGCATGGAAGCCGCGTAAGTGAGGCCAACCAGGAAACTTATCACTGCCCCGCGCGACTGGGAAAGCAAAAGGGATGCGCCCATGACTATTACCATGAATCCGACAAGCACTTTCTTTGACGCTTCGATCCCGGACAAGATAAAGCCAAAACCAACCATTATTACCATGTTAATATAGCCGCCGTAATGGTCGTAATTAACAAACGGCCCGAATACACCGTAGCGATCGGAAACGTCGTGCAACCAGAAAATCTTGCCGGACCAGGTAAATTTCTGAATTATGGCAAAAACCGCTATTATGAAACCGGTAACAAGAATAACGGCAAGCAGCAGATTTATCTGCTTAAGGTTTTTTAATTCATTGACTCCGAGAAAAAATACAATGAAATAACAGCAATACTTGATAAGCCCCGCCAGCGTCGAATAATTATCAATACTTAACGAAAAGCGCTCTGCGGAAGTTCCGAAAAAACTATGGGCGAACGTTTTGATTTGATACGTTTCAAGCGAGATATTTTTGACCAGGCCGGCAGGAAGCGGAATAAGCTCAAACAATACCAAAAGAATGAATAGCAACAAGGGAACGTAAAAAATAACAGCCCTGATTGCAATTGTCCTTTCCGAATTCAGTTTCAGCAGCCACGAAACTGCCATAAGCGAAACGGCTGCCTCAAAAACAAAAATCGCCCACGGCTGTGTAGATCCGAAAGCGACGGGCGTAAAAACTACAAGAATTAAAAACAGCAAAAATATTATCTTAGTGAATATACTTGAATCTAATTTCCCGGTAATATTCATACATGACTTTTATTTTGGTCAATAGTATTCGTTGTAGGAATAAGAGTAATAACTGTAGCCGTGGTAACCGCGCGCCTTGACATTTACGTAATTAAGAAGCGCGCCGACGACTTTTGCCTTGACGCCCTGTAGCTTTTGCTTTCCCATGTTTACCATGGCGCGGCTCAGCTTGCCGGAATAAACCACCATGACGACGCCGTCCATGAGGTTTGCTATGTTAAGCGTATCGCTTACCGGCAGAACCGGCGCCGAATCAAAAATTACCCTGTCGAATTTAGCCGACACCTGGGCGACAAACTCCTTCATCCGCTGCGAACCCAGGAGTTCCGCGGGGTCCGGTGAGTGAAGCCCGGACGATATGAAATAAAGATTTTTGACTTCGGTTTCCCTGGTAATATTATCGCAATCGGCCTCTCCAATAAGATAATTGCTCAAACCGTTTCCGATATCCATCTTCATGCATTTGGTAAGCGATGAGCGGCGTAAATCGGTATCTACAAGCAGGGTTTTTTTGCCGGCCTGGCTGAAGGATGCGGCAATGTTCATGGAAGAAAACGTCTTACCTTCGCCCGGCACGCAACTGGTAACAAGGATGGTTTTCAGCTTGCCTTCCGCCGCGGAGAAGATAAGGTTAGTGCGTATCGTCTTGACGGCTTCCCCTTGAGGGGATTTAACGCCATCCAGGACGAACATATTGTTTTCACCTTTTTCTTTTACTATTGGCACGATGCCCAGAAAGGGAACATCAAGATACTGCTCGATGTCGCTGCCGCTTTTAAAAGTATTATCAAGGTACTCAACAAGAAATGCAAGCCCGGCTCCGAGTGAAAGCCCGAGAACAAAGGCAATAATAATGTTGCGTTTGCGCTGCGGCCTGACAGGGTTTTTCGGCACTTCCGCGTAGTCAACTATGCGCACGTTGTTAGATTTGTATTCGCCCGACAACTCGGTTTTGATGCTCTCTACCGTGTTGCGCATCTCCGTGCCAATGCGCTCTTTAAGCAAGTTGATCTTTGCCTGCAGCGTCTGCATGGAAGGATGCTTTTCTTTGTACCGCTGTGAAAGGTTCGCGTACTCGGATTCATATTTAATCAACTCCGCTTTTAAATCCTGTATCAGTGAATTACTTACCACCGAAGGCAGCGATTCCATAACGTCCTTATTAGACAGGCTTGCAAGCGAAATATCTGCGGGCAGTTTCTTAAGTATTTCACGCGACGCGAAAAGGCGGTTCTCTAGATTTTGCTTGACATAGACGTCTGATAAGGTGTTAGCCATCCGTACCGCAAGCTCAGGGGAAAACGATTCGGCACTTATGTTTACCAATCTGCTGCCACGGATAGGCTCAATAATTATGCTGCCAAGAAAGCTGTTAACAGAATCGCCATTTGCAGTCCTGTTCCCCGCATTGAGCGCGGGACCGAGTTCCTCAATGACTCTCTTTGCGATACTGCGGCTCTTTATTATTTTATACTGTGTCTGGTAGTAATCCATCCCGGATATATCTACTGCAACGCCTTCGCGGTATGAGGAGACGTTCGATTCTTTTTCGATAAGAAGCTGGGCGGTTGCGCGGTAAACATACGGCGCTTTAAAACCGGAGATCGCGGCTATCGTTACGGTGGCGACAAGAACCGTCAACACTACCCACTTCCTGCGCTGGATAATGTTCCAGTATGCTAACAGCTCATTTTCGTGAAACTGGTTTGTGCCAGTAACAAGAGACATAAATACCTCAAAATATTCTTTCTGGAATAAACAGTATGTCGTTGGGCTCAAGTATGATGTCTTTGGCCTTGTCGCCCCGTTTGGTGATATCGCTGACCTTTACCGGCAAATATTTTTTTACCCCGTTTTCAACACGGATAATACGCGTACCGTCAATGGCGGCCGTTGTGCTGAATCCGCCGGCCATGGCAATGGCTTCTATGACGGTCAATTTCTTGTCCTGCGGTATGCTGAGTGAGCCGGGGTTTTTTACCTCGCCAAGAACAAATACTTTCTTGGAGCTGTATTCTTTAACCAAAATCTTAACACTGGGATTTATAAGGTAATCGCGTTCAAGGAGGGCAGCTATCTTTTCTTCGGCGGCAATGATATCGAGGCCGGAAACATTAACCTTTCCGACAAGCGGAAAGGAAATAAATCCGTCCTGTGAAACACGCACCACTTTACTGAGGTCGGGTTCCTGGTAGACGCTTATATCAAGCAGATCATAAGCGCCTACCTTATACTCTTCATGAAGCGCCGGGACATCCGGCACATCCATTTTATAACCGTCTACCTCGTTCTCTGCCGCGGCAGAATAACCGGTGAATGTTAACGCAAAAAGAAGAACTATTGGATATAATGACAACCGCTTCATTTCTTTGGCATTTCGATGGAGTCTTTATCGTAAAATTTACGTTTATGCGTTAAAACGACAGCTTTGTATACAAACCGACGATCGTATCGTTGTAATCGTACTGGCTAAAATTAGAATTACGTGATTTCGCGGTATAGTTGCCACCAAAAGACAAGTATTTCAGGGCGTCATATGCAATATCAAGCGTCATTTGGTTATTGGCATCCTGACGCTTAAGCGTGTCCGCGCCTATTGTGGTTTCTTCAGAATAATTCTGCGCACTGACAGTGCCGCCTATCGCCGCGTTCCAGCGGGAATAAATCCGCTGATTAAGTTTTAATGAAAACGCATTCTCTATATAGTTAAGGTTATTGGAAAACGTTGATTCAACTATATTCCTGGCGCCGGAAATGTTTAGTTTCGTTCTTTTCGAGAAATCCACTACCGAGGAGAGCGAAAGAACCGAGGTTGAAACATCCTCGCCGGTTATATTATCGAATTTCTTCTCACGCGTACCAACCTTCAGCTCGCCTACCGTCTTGGGTGTTAAAGACCCGCGCAACCCGATGCTCAACTGCGTGGATTTCGAACTATTATTATTGTCGGTATCCAGGTAACCTATAGACCCCATGCCGTAGCCGAGGAATAAAACGGTCTTGGGAGAAACGTAGGCCGCAGCCTCGAGGGTGGACTCTATATCCCGCCGGTCAAGGCTTGCGCTATATGCAGCATCATTATACTTATGAAGGATATTCGAGTAGTTAAACCCAAGAAGAAAATTCTTGCTGAACTTGTAGGAATATCCCATGAAGAAGTTATTCTGCTTGCGTTTGACGCGATCAACGTTTTCGGCAGAAAGAGGATCGTTGGTATCGAGGTAATCGTAACTTAGGATGCAGGAAAAACCCGCGGGAAATACCAGGCGCAACATGGCATCCGCCGCCTGGTTTGACGCATTGTTTTTCGACGGATTTTCCGCGTAGCTCATAATGTCGGCGGAATAGCCGAAGCGCACTTCGTTGCCCTTGGAGGGGAGTGAGAAATGTATGCTGGGGCGCAGGCTGTTAACCCGCGATGTTTTTGAATCGGAAGATTGCAGATAAATATTCGAATCCTGCACCGAATATATTTCCAACCCCGGAGAAACAAGCAAGTTTCCCCATTTTACCGTCGCCATGGCCAGTGAGTGGCCTGCCAGTAGAAAAACAACTGCAAGAACTGCCTTCTTCGCATTTCTGTTTAACATAGTTTTTTCCGCACCTCTTTTTAATTTTTATTTATTTCTTCTATATTAAAAGAATAATTTACAGGCTCGATGGGCTGGCTTCTGTTTGCTCCTGGGGGGGTTCGGGGACTACAGTAACATCTTTTTCATCTTTCAAATCGCCGGGTGTTACGCTGACACTATCACCGGCTTCCACTTTTTTTTCGCCCTCATCGGTTCTTAATGTAACTTCACCTTTTACCACTTCGATCTTCTTATCGCCGCCGCCTACGGCACCGGCAACCAGGTTAATCTGCTGGCCCTGCTCGAGGAGCGCGACAGTTGAACCTATTTCCACCTTTATTGCGCCGGCGCTGGCATCTCCTGCGGTAAATTCTATTGCGCCTGTCAAGGCATTTTTATCTATCTGTATCTGCTGGCGCTCCGTAAGAGTTATCCTGGCATCATCCGCCATAATAACGGCCTTGCCATTAACCACTTCGATTTTTGATCCGAAGGGTATCCTGGGCGCCCTGGTCCCGGGAGACACGGTAATAACCTTGTTTGAAGGCGTTACGATCCGAAGTGTCCCGGAAAAGCTTTTGACGATGATTGTTTTTTGAGTGATTGCTTTAGCGCTTTTAGAAGGAGCCGCGGCAACATTAGCAATTGCCCCAACGCTAAAAAGGAAAGAAACAAGAAGAACTACCCCTTTGACTTTCATCTGT
Source organism: Elusimicrobia bacterium RIFOXYA2_FULL_50_26 (assembly GCA_001800355.1). GTDB lineage: Bacteria > Elusimicrobiota > Endomicrobiia > Endomicrobiales > XYA2-FULL-47-53 > XYB2-FULL-50-12. Next base: position 7,012 of record MGVF01000017.1, on the reverse strand, counting down.
ACCTCCAGTAGAAGATTTACAGCGTCTACAGTATAACAGTGTTTGTTTTTATTGTCAACAGTTTTTTGAACATTTTTATGTGCAACATTTTATCGCACATGCCATAGCTTATGTAATTGTGGTACGACCCTTACATCCTTTAAATAGCTTCCTGCGACGGCAAGCCAGGCGCCTGACTGCCCATGCACCGGCGCGGGACACACTTTCGAAGGCGTTACCGGTTGCAGTATAACCGGTATTTTATGCGAGATGCCGGCGACAAGCTTTGCGGCGCGGACAATCTCGGAATTTCGCGTGCCGCGAGTAACTATTATTTTCACAAACGCCTTGCGCCTTGCGGCCGACAGGAAACGGCTGTGCGCGCTCCAACAGTTTTTACCGCACGCGGACGGCAGCTTTATATCCATGGCCACGATATCCACCCAGCGCGCCACCGTCGCATAGTTACCGGGCAGGGTACCGTTTGTTTCAAGATATACAAGAAACTTTTCTTTTTTCAACGCGGGCAGCAGGGCGCGCAGCATTGCCGCATGAAGAAGCGGTTCACCGCCCGTAAACGACACCATGGGCGGAAAAACACGCAAGGGGCCGATGAAATGTTTTTGGGCAAGCGCCCTTATTTGATTTAACAATTGGGTTGCGCCCAGGCGGACATGATTTGTTTTAATTTCCTGAGTGGACGGCGTGTCGCAGTAGCGGCAGCGCAGGTTACAGCCCGCAAAACGCACGAATACCTGGGGCTGTCCCGCATAAATACCTTCCCCCTGATATGAAAAAAATATTTCCGATACGGGCACCGAAAGCAACGTCATAGCGCCGGATCCGCTATTTTAGCCTCGCTGAAGCCCCTGGCACGATACGTGCAGGAATCGCAATTACCGCACGGTTTGCCGCCGCCTCCGTAGCATGACCACGTGTTCTCGTAAGGAACACCGAGGCGCACGCCAAGACGCACTATCTGCGCCTTGGTCATCCGCACGAGAGGAGACTTTATGCGAACGCTGACACCCAGTTGTTTCAGCAGGGCGTTCCATGCGCCATAGTAACCGGGACGGCAATCCGGGTAGCCTGAAAAATCCACGGCATTTGCGCCTATGAAAAGAGCATCCGCTTTTGTCGTCTCGGCGTACGACAACGCAAATGACAGGAATATCGTGTTACGGCCCGGCACGTAGGTTGACGGCAGGGCGGCAGGGCGCGAATTCTTTTTATGATGAGGCAGGACAGCATTCTTATCCAGTAGCGAGCTGCCGCCCCATGGAAGCGTAATTCTTACCTTCTGGACGGGGCAGCCCGCGCCGCGCGCAATTTTTTCGGCGGCGGCAAGCTCTTTTTTGTGGCGCTGGCCATAGTCGAAAAGAAGGCAACGGCAACTGTAACCGCGTTTTAATGCGTAATATAAAACGGTTGCGGAATCAAGTCCGCCCGAAAGAAGAACTATCGCGCTTTTTGATTGTTTCTGATTTTTTCTCATTGACGGACAGTGGCGGAAGATGTTTCGCTTTCCCAGACGGTAACTTCGGCGAGCCGGACACCTTTGAAGATGCGCGGCTTCGCGGCCAGTTGCTTATATATGTACATTGCGATGTTTTCGGCGGTAGGATTTACAGTGTCGAACGGCGGGACATCATTTATGTATCGGTGGTCAACGGCTGCAAGAATTTCGTCGAGCAGCGCCTTGATTTCCGTGAAATCCGTAAGCATACCGAGCTTGTTTAAGCGCGTGCCGGAAAGCACGGCGCGCACCTTCCACGTGTGGCCGTGCAGCCTTTCGCATTTTCCCTTGTAGCCGCGCAGGGCATGGGCGGCGGAAAACGTTTTTTCAACTGCGACGCTGTAATTCATCAACATTTTTCCATTGTTATTTTTTTTACGCCAGCGATAGCCCGTCCCAGGAAGCGGCGGCCGGCGGCCTGGAATTTTTCAGGCGCGTCACTGACGTAAAATTGGTATTTCCCCCGCCGCCCGGCAGGCGCGGCGCGCCCGTTTTTATGGAGTGTGCGGGAAACTTCGCCGGCCGTGGCGGCGGCTGAATCTATCAGCGTAATAGCCGGCCCTGCGGCGGCGCGCAGCACTGTTTTAAGCAGCGGGTAATGCGTGCAGCCCAGCACAAGCGTATCAATATTCCTGGCCGCAAGCGGGGCGATGTATTCGCGCGCGACACGGTGCGTTACGTCGTGGGTAAGCCAGCCTTCTTCCACCAGCGGCACAAACAACGGGCATGCGCGGGAAAAAACTTTTACGGATGCGTTCTTTGCGGCGATTGCCGCGGGATAGGAACGGCTTTGCACCGTACCCTCGGTGCCTACCACGCCGATGCGCTTACTTTTCGTGCTTTCGACGGCAGCGCGCGCGCCCGGCTCTATTACGCCGATAACCGGCAATGCAAATTTGCGGCGCAGCGTTTCCAGCGCGAAGGCCGAGGCCGTGTTGCAGGCAACCACGATCATTTTGACGTTTTTGGAAAGAAGGAAATTCGCTATCTCGACAGAAAACCGCGTTACGGCCTCTTTGGATTTTGAACCGTACGGCACGTGCGCGGTATCGCCGAAATAAACTATGTTTTCGGACGGCAGAAACCGCATGACTTCCGCCATGACGGTAAGGCCGCCTATGCCTGAATCGAATATGCCTATGGGTTCGTTATTCATTTTTTGCCACGTTGCTTTTTTCCTTGCGCAACAGGTAGCCGCGCACGCCCTCGTAAACGGAGTCGGCCACCTGGTGCTGGAAACGGCGGGACTTAAGTTTTGCCTCTTCTCCAAGGTGGCTCATGAAGGCGCACTCGACTAAAACCGCCGGCATCTGCGTGCCGCGCAAAACGTAAAAACCAGCCTGCTTGACGCCCCTGTTCTGTATTTTAATGCGCCGCATGACTTCCGTTGATATGTGGGAACAAAGCTCGGAAGCATCGTTGATGAATTCATTGACGGCCATTGACCAGAGAAGCTCCTGGAGGACGGAGCGCTTGTGGGAAGGTTTGCCTTCAAGGCGGATAACGGAGTTTTCCAGTATTGCCGTGGCGGCGGCCTCGTCGTCGGAAGCCTTCTCGGATAGAAAGTATATTTCAAAACCGCCGCTGTTCTTGTCCATGGAAGCGTTGCAATGCACGGAAACAAAAATGTCAGCCCTCTTTTCGTTCGCAAGAGAGCTGCGTTCGACAAGCGGCACGAACGTGTCGTTGGTGCGCGTAAGAATTGTATCGAACTCGCCGGCTTCCTTGAACAACCGCTCAAGCTCAAGGACAATCGCAAGGTTTATATCTTTTTCCCTGGTTCCGTTTCTACCTATGGCGCCCGGGTCCTCGCCGCCGTGTCCGGCGTCAAGAACAATCAACCTGCGTTTTTTGTCAGCCTGCGGCGCGGGTTTCAGCGATGCCGCCACAGGGGCCGCTGCCGGCAAAGCGGTAACCGGGGCTGGGGTTGCGGCCGCCGTATTTTTTATCTCGCCGGATGCTGCCGGGGTTTCCTGGCTGCCGCTGAAAACAACACTTGCCGATGACGGCATAATCCCGGCGTCCTTAGCCTCGCCGGCGGTATTTACCGTCGAAGTGTCGGGTAGAACGGCAATTTTATTGGCCTCTTGCCCGGCCAGACCGGTGCGAGGGATATTGATTACGAGGCGCGAAGGATTGGACAACATCTTCTTTTCGGGTTTGCCCGCGCCCGCGGTGAGATAAATAATCACAAGCGCCTGTCTGCCGTCATTTGTGGCTTCTATCTCTCTTACCACACCGTCATCAATGCCTATCGTTTCGCACGTAATGCGCCCGCGCAGGAACGATATCACTATCTTGCCTGGCTTGCGGTCGTTCCATTCGTATGAAAGCTCCTTAAGCTGTTCGAGAACTATTTCCGTTTTATCCTGATTCGAGTAAAAACGGGGCGCAAGGATGTTTACCTTTTTTTCTACGACAAGGATGGACGACTCTGGGTTCCATGAGGAGCTGGTCTGGGCAAGGTCGTTGAAATCTACCGAGGTTGCAAACGACGCCGGCACCAGCGCTTCCTTCCCGGATGTGCGCACAAGCGCGCCCATGCGCTTGCGTTTTCCGTCAATCATGTAACGCGTGCTTTTTAGAAAAATGTCCATGCGGCGGTTATTTGCCATAAGGGATACTTTCCCGGTAACCGGGTGCCACACTATCTGCGTTTTATATATGCGCGCAAGCTGGCTTAACGGAAAGTATTCCTCGCCGGAGAAATCATAAATCTTACAGCCTTTTATGACATCGCCGTCATAGACCGCGCTGGCGCTCCTGGTGGCGAGCGCCGCGCCGGAAGCGGCAGCACATGCCGCAATGATAACCGTCGTGATAACGATTTGTATGCCGTTTTTCATTAAATTGGTGGAGATGGCGGGAGTCGAACCCGCGTCCGAAAGAGCATTAGCCAGGTTCCTACAGGATTAGCTGCGCCGTGTTCTCGCACCGGGACTGCCGCACAGCAGGACTATCCCGGCGCCAGTTTCGTAGTTGTTTCATCATGCAGGCACGAAACGCCACCGTCATGACTAACCTACTCTTTGCGTTTAGCCCTCCTAATAGGTATCAGAAGGTAAACGTGGTTGCGTTAAGCAGCCAGGGCCAAGTTATTGTTGGCTTTTAAGTTTTGGCCGATTTTTTACCGAGCCTTCGGCCGACTCGGTCCTGCCACCTGTACCTACTCACTTCCGTCGAGACCGGTTCATCCCCTATGTCGCACCCGCGCTTCGCGCGGGCTAGCTTTCGCTTCGCTCAAGCGGCTCCGGCGCGAAAGGTAAACCGCGCGCCGAAGTGCTCCCAAAGGGGAAACATCCTGTTTCGGCGCCTCACTTCCTCGGCGCCCTGCGTGGCAGTTCGCACTTATTCGTGCGAACACGCAGCCTATTGTGCCCCGCCATACTGGCGGGGCTGTTACCCCTTTCCGATTTGTTTAAAAACTTTGCGCGGGCTGTGCGGATAATGACGGCTAAGGGTAATGCCGTTTAGTTAAAGCTTTTGCTCTGAAAATACGATCCATTTTTTTAGCTCACGTTCCTTCTCCCCGGCGGGGAGAAGGCCAGGATGAGGGGGAAATCGTCGGAATATTGAACAACCCCTCACCTTAATCCTCTCCCCGACGGGGAGAGGAAACTGGTTTGCGGCTAAGGGTTATCTTTTTTTTGTGCCTCTTTAGCGTTTAGAAGTTGTCGTCGTCATTGCGAGACCGAAGGGCGCGGCAATCTCGCTTTTCATCAGAAGCAACGTCAAGATTGCTTCGCTCTCGCTCGCAATGACCTCAAACTGCTAAAGAGACACCTTTTTTTTCGGAAGAAATCTTTTAATAAGGCACTGCATTCCTGTTGTAGCACGGGGCCGGTTGCCAGGGCGCGGTGGTTTGGTTTGCCGGCTTTGGGGTCGGGGGCGCCGAAAATTACTTCGGAAATCCGCGCCCAGACTATCGCGCCGGCGCACATCGGGCAAGGCTCTACGGTAACAAACAGCTTGCAGCCGGGCAGACGATAATTATTCAGTTTTCTGGCTGCGGCGCGCAGGGCTATTATTTCAGCGTGGGCGGTGGGATCGTTTCGGGTAATGCTGCGGTTATGGCCCCGGGCGATGACGACATCGTTTAAGGTTATTACGGCGCCTACAGGCACCTCACCTTTTTTCTCTGCCTTCCGTGCTTCTTTTATTGCCTCGCGCATAAAGGCATCGTAAGTTATAGACATCTTATTTATAAAGCGCGCCCAAGAGGACTTGAACCTCTAACCTTTTGATTCGTAGTCAAACGCTCTATCCAGTTGAGCTATGGGCGCAACAGCAGAAGATATTATAGCTAATATCTGCCTAAAAAGCAAAAAACTATATTAGAGTCTTTTGCGTATCGAAAACTGCTTCAACCTGGAATTTGCAATGGGACAAGGAAATCGGGAATTGCTTTTCCTGCTTATTTAGCGATGTGCGGATTACTTTACTAATCCGCACATCTATCAATTCCAGCAACGATACCGGACTCGGTAGATATAACGGAAACAACGGGAAACGGTTTTAAGTTTGTTTGAGAATACACTATTTGACACGTTTGCAAAATAGAAATTGAATTTCTATTTTGCAAGGTTTTGCTTTACTTTTGAAGGCAGGCCAGTTCTAAATATCCTTTATCTGCCGTAAAGCAGCCAGTGCCAGACGGGGAGGACATTTATTGTTTTTCCCCCGGTTTTGATTGTATCCGTTTCGTCTTCGGTTAAAATCAAGCCCTTGCCCAGGTTATATTCGTTCATGGCATCAAGTATGCCGTCTATCTCCCGCTTTTTGGTTGCCGGCGAAGCAATGCTTTTGCAGACTTGTATTGATTGCAGTATCCTGCCCTTTTCTCCGGCTATAAAGTCGCATTCCCTGTCTCCCGAATAATAGTACAATTCTCCATTCCTGCGTTTTAATTCCAGAAAAACGATGTTTTCAAGCACACGCCCGTAGTTTTCCGTTGCAAAGAAGCGGACAGCATTAACGAGGGCGTGGTCTATGGCATAAACCTTTTTCGGCAGGCGCAATTGTTCCTTAACTTTATAGCTGAATTTCTTCAGTTCGAAGATAAGAAAAATGTCCTGAGCGTAATTCGAGAAGTTGCTCAAGGTATTCTTACTGAAAGAATACCCGAATTCTTCAAGTTTCTTTGCCGTCGAAGATATTGAGTAAAGACAGGCAAACTGGTCAACCACCAGCGTAAGATAATCCTCAAGCAATTTTATATTTTTTATACCGTACCGTTCTATAAGGTCGCGATAAAACATTGTTTTATAATACTCTTTCAGCAACTCCCCCGGCATGGAACTCTCTATAACGGCGGGAAAACCGCCCGATCTGAAATAATCGTTGAACAGCTTCTTTATGGATATTTTGTCTTTGGAATATAGTATCCTTTCTTTGTCAAGTTGATGCAGTTTCGCACCGCGCGCTCCGGCGTATTCCGCAAAACTTAACGGATACACGGTGTGAGTAAGCGTCCTGCCTCTCAACTCGGTCGCTATTTCTTTACTGAACAGTTTTGAC